>JADJUF010000014.1:0-285000 GCA_016717005.1 Myxococcales bacterium
GACCGCGTCCGGGTAGAGCGCCGCCACGAACAGCGCGACGCCGCGCACGAACGCCGGCCGGAGCTGGGCCCGCTGGTCGTCGTCGGTCGCGCGCGTGTCGAGGTCGACGTCGAGCTCGATCGACGCCGGGCCGCCGCGGACGTCACCGACGAAGCGCAGGTGGACGCGGTCGCGGTTGCCGATCGCGGCCTGGGCGACGTAGAGGACGACCTGCGCGGTGGCGCGCGGCGACGCCAGCAGCACCGGGGTCTCGTCGATGAGGCCGCGCAGGAACGCCGGGCAGGCCTTGGTGCGCCCGCCGCCCTGGCACTCGATCGCGAGCCGCAACGGCGGCCCGGCGGCGGCGCGCGCGGGCGCGCCCACGAGCCCGACCGCGCCGACCAGCGCGAGCACCGCCAGGGGTCGGGTCACCGCTCGGCGGACTCGACTCGAGCGATCGTGCGCGGCGGCGGCGGCCGGGTCGCGGTCAGCTCGACCTGCCCGGCCAGCAGCGCGAACTTGAGCGAGGTCCGCACCAGCATCACGGCCTGGCGGATCGCGAACAGCGCCAGCGCGCCGCCGGTGCCCAGCATGGCGTGGCCGTGGGCCAGCCACACGAACAAGCCCCACACCACGACCACCGCCAGCCAGTACGCGAGCACGTGCGCGATCGCCACCGGCCGCCGCACCAGGTAGCCGGTCGCCCGGACCGCGGCCCGGAACGCGCCCAGGGTCTCGTGGGTCGGCCGCCGCAAGGTCAGCTCGGCCCGGGCGTAGTCGGTGATCGTCGAGGCCACGACGTGCAGCAGCGCCGCCGGGGTCAGCCCGAGGATCAGCGGACCGATCAGCTCGGTGACCGTGATCGCGTGCTCGATGCGCCCGCCGATGTAGCCGACGCCCAGCCCCAGCGCGAACACCGCCGGCAGCTGCAGCAGCAGCGACACCACGCCGAGCCGGGCGTAGACCAAGAACGTCGCCGCGCCGCCAGCGCCGAAGCAGCGCGCGGTCTCGCGCCGGCCGCGCGGCCGCTCGGTCAGCACCGCCAGCACGCCGCCGCTGAGGAACCAGCTCCACACCACCCACGCGGCGACCGCGCCGATCACCACCCACGTCACCGCCGCGATCACCGCCGGCGCGTTGCGGATGACGAGCAGGAGCGACACCAGATCGCCGTCGACCGCCTGGTCGAAGACCGGGCGGTCGGCGAACGCGCCGCTGAGGATCAGCAGGATCGCGAAGCCGGCGATCCACGCAGCCACGAACTGGACCACGAACATCGCCAGGACCGTGCCGGTGTACTGCGACAGGCTGCGCAGCCCGGCCCGGGCCATGTCGGCGAGGCGCACGCGCCCGAGGCCGGTCACAGGCCCACCACCTGCATCAGGCCCTGGGTCCACGACGTGATCCGCGCGGTCGCGCGCCAGGCCGCGTGGCGGTCGCCGTCCATGCGCAGCTGATCGTCGAGCGTGCGATCGGCCAGCAGCACCTCGCCCTCGGGATCGATCACGACCTCGGCGATCGGCGACGACCGCGCGAAGTCGCGCTCGAACCAGCGGCCGGTGTCGCGGTGCTCCCAGCGGAGCTGCTCGTGGGTGCCGTCGTCGTACCGGAGCTCGATCGTCACCGGCACCGGGATCGTGCCCCGGTTCTCGACCACCAGCCGGCACCGGTAGCCGCCGGTGTCGGGGTCGTGGTCGGCGACGACGGTCCGGCGCTCGGCGCCCTCGCCGAAGACGCCGCGCGGCGGGTGGTTGCGCGCGCAGGACGCGGTCCGCACCGCGAAGTCGACGCCGCCGGGGTGCTGGAACGCCGGCTGCACGAACCAGTCGAGGTCCTCACCCAGCGTCGCCTCGAGGCTGGCGAACAGATCGGCGCCGGTCGGGTGGCGGAACGCCCACGTGATCGCGTACTGCCGCATCGCCGCGACGAACCGCTCCTGGTCGTGGTCGATCACCCGCTCGAGCGTGCGCAGCGCGACCGCGGTCTTGGTGTACGTGGCCGCGGCGTAGCTGTCGAAGTCCGGAAACGCCGCCGCGGTGCTGGCGATCGCGCTGGGCAGCGCGCTCAGATCGCCGCTCGCGGCGCGACGCAGGCGCAGGCCGTCGGCCTTCCAGCCGCCCCAGTCGATCAGGCTCTGCTTCTCGCCGTAGAGCCGGGCCATGACGATGCCGTCGGCCCACTCGTTGACGCCCTCGTCGAGCCAGGCCTCGCGGCTCTCGTTGGAGGCGAGGATCCCCTGGAACCAGTTGTGGCCGATCTCGTGGATCGTCACGAACTCGGGCAGGCGGATGCCCGGGCGCATGAGCACGTTGTCGGCGCCGGAGGTGACCAGCGTCGGGTACTCCATGCCCCCGGCGGCCATGGCCTCGGGCGGCGGATCGATCACGGTCATCACCGACCACGGGTACGGCACGAACAGCTTCGAGAACGTCTCGATCGCGCCGACCCCGGCCGCCAGGTGCCGCCGGGCGAAGTCGCGCTGGCGCGGGCGGTAGACCACGCGGACCTCGACCGGCCCGCCCTCGACCTGCGCGGTCGCGGACATCACGCGCATGTACGGGTCGATCATCCACGCGAAGTCGTGGACGTCCTCGGCGTGGTAGCGGAGCGTACGGGTGTGATCCTCGTGGTCCTCGACCGCCGCCAGCACGCCGGTGGCGGCGACGACGTGGGTGTCGGGCACGGTCAGCGCGACGTCGTACACGCCGAAGTCGGCGAAGAACTCGCTGTGCGCGTGGAACGGCGGGCAGTCCCAGGCCTCGAAGCCGGTCGCGCCGACCCGCACGCCGATCTTGGGGAACCACTGGCCCACCATGGCGAACGCGCCCTCGTAGCCGGTGCGCGCCATCACCCGGGGCAGCTGCGCGGTGAACGTCATCGCGATCTCGATCGTGCCGCCGGCCGGGACCGCGGCCGGGACCACCAGCACGGTCTCGTCGGGGCCCTCGAAGGTCGCGCGCGCGCGCTGCTCGACGCCCGCGATCTGGATCGAGGTCACGTCGATCCAGCCCCAGCCGTCGGCGCGGGGCTCGTTGCCGCGGTGCTCGCCGTGGGACGAGATCATGAACAAGGACGTCTCGTTCTTGAACCCGTTGAGGTACAGGTGGAACGGGAGCGTCGTGACGTCGCTGCCGCCGACGTTGCGCCAGGTCAGCGTCTGGGTGGCCTGGATGCGGTGGGCGGCCGCGTCGTAGCGCGCGTCGATCGTGTAGCTGGCGTTGCGCGGCGACCGCGCGCCCGGCACCCGCAGCGCCGGCACCGCGTCGGGCGTGGGCGCCGGCCGCGGCCGTGGTGGGCCCAGCCCGTCGCCGCACGCCGCCAGCACACACACGAGCAGCAGGAGCGCGCGAGCCATGCCGGGTGCATACCGCGTCGGCGCGCGCGCCGGCAACCCTTGCGCCGCCCGCGCCTTCGCGGCACGTTCGCCCCATGCCCGACGACCTGCGTGCGCGCGTCGCCAGTTTCCTCGATCGGTTCGGCAAGGAGCGCGATCTGGCCCTGCCGCCGCTGGGCGCCGACGGCGTCGGCCAGATCCAGCGCGGCTCGGCGGTGATCACCGTGCGGGTGCTGGCCGAGCAAGGCGTGCTGATGCTCTACGCCCGGGTCGCGCCGGCGCCGGCGGCCGGGCGCGAGGACGTGCTGCGCCAGCTGCTGACCGCGTCGTTCACCGCCACCGGCGACGCGGCGTTCGCGCTGCACCCCGAGACCGGCGACGTCTACCTGCGGCTCCTGCGCTCGCTCTACCACCTCGAGTACGAGGAGTTCGAGGATCTGGTCCAGACCATCGCGACCGTCGCCGACGACTGGGACGATCGCCTGGCCAAGGCGCTGGCGTAGCGCCGCGCTCGTGCGGGCGATCCTCGACGACGCCGCCGCGACCGAGGCCTGCGGCGCGGCCCTGGGCGCGGTCGCCGTCGGCGGCGACGTGATCGCGCTGGTCGGCGATCTCGGCGCCGGCAAGACCACGCTGGTGCGCGGCGTCGCCCGCGGCGCCGGCGCGATCGCCGAGGACGTCGCCAGCCCGACCTTCGCGCTGGTCCACGAGTACCCCGGGCGGCTCGCGCTGGCCCACCTCGATCTGTACCGGCTCGAGCGCGCGCGCGACCTCGACGAGATCGGCTTCGACGACGCGCTCGATCGCCCGGACGCGATCGCGCTGATCGAGTGGGCCGATCGGTTCGAGGACCGGCTGCCGGCCGATCACCTCCGGATCGAGCTGACCCACGCCGACGCCGCGCGGATCCTGACCGCGACCGCCACCGGCCCGCGCAGCGCGGCGCGCCTGGCGGCCTGGCAGGCGGCCTGGGTCGACGCCCGCTAGCGGCGACGGCGCCGGCTGCCGGTCAGCGCATCGCCTGCTGCATCCGCTCGCTCATCTTCTGCTTGAGCGCCGGCGGCGTCAGCTGCTCGCACGCGTTGAACCCGTCCATCGTGCCGGCCGAGGCCCGCAGGCAGGCCTTGAGCGCGTCGGGCCAGCCGTCCTGCTCGCACGACGGCTCGATCACGCCGGCCACCTTGTCGAGCATCTGCTGGATCTGCGGATCGGGCGCGCCCATCGACGACGCGATCGCGCTGCGGACCTTGCCGGCGATCGCCTTGCAGTCGCCGCCGCTGGTCTTGACGTGGGGGTAGAGCTTGGGCGCGCACTGGGCCGCGCTCCACTGATCGCGGGTCTCGACGAGGCACGCGCCCTCGTCCTTGGTCACGTGGACCTGCTCGCACAGCGCCACGAACTTCGCGATCGTCGGCGCCCGGGCCTCGACGGCCGCGTAGTTGCCCAGCTCGATCGACGCGGCGTGGGCGCCGACGACCTGGCAGTCGGCGCCCGGCGGGCGGACGCACAGATCCGACAGGCACATCAGGCCCTCGGCGCACGTGCGATCGGCCCGGCACGCGCCGCGCTCCTCGCCGGCGGCGGCCGTCGTCGGCCCGCTGGTGGAGGTGCGCCCGCACCCGATCGCCCCGACCACGAACGCGCCCACGGCCATCCAGCTGACGAGCTTCATGACACCAGCATACGCACGGACCCGGCGCGCGATCCGACGCCGCGCGTCGAAATCCCGAGCCAAGCCCAGGCCCGCAGCCGGTGTCGCGCGGCGCTGGCGTCACGGCGCTGGCGTCACGGCGCCGGCGTGATCGTCTCGACCAGATCGACCTCGTCGGACTTGCCGCAGTCCATGTCGCCCTCGCACGACGCCGCGAGCACGTTGGCCTTGCGGGTGGTGACAGTGACCCGCTGGCCGATCAGCGCGGTGGCGTCGTGCGGGCCGCCCTCGCACAGGTCGAAGTCGCCCTCGAGCGACTGCTCGCCGGCGGCGTCCTCGAGCACGACGTAGCAGGCGCGGTCACCGTTCTCGAGCGCCTTGAGCACGCCGGTCGGGCCGGCGGCGGCCGCGCTCGAGGCCGGGCTCGGCGCCGCGGGGCCCGCGGCCTTGCCCCCGCAGGCGGCGAGGAGCGCGCACGAGACCATGGAGACCAGCCGGAGCGACATGAGCATCCGCCGATGGTGCCACGGCGGCACCGTCGGGGGCCAGCCACGGCGTCGGGCGCCAGCGCTCGCATCGCCCAGGGCGAGGGTGCAAGATGCGCCATGCTCCGTGGGCACGTGATGCTCTGCGCGTGGCTGGCGACCGCGGCCGGCGTGCGCGGGGCGGTCGCCGAGCCGCGCGCGGTGACCCGGGCCGCGGCGCTGGCCGCCGTCGACGACGCGCCCGCGCAGGCGATCGCGCGCGCGCGGCCGGGCCGCGGGGGGCGGCTGGGCGCCGCGGGGGGGTGATCGCCGGGGTCACCGTGCCGCTGCCGGTGTTCGGGCCGGGGCCGGCCGCGCGCCGCAGCGCCCGCGCCGCCGCCGCCGCCACCCGCGCGCTCGCGCTGGTCGGGCGGCTCGAGCTGCGCGAACAGATCGAGGTGGCCTGGCTCGATCTGGCCCGCGCCCAGGAGCTGGCCGCGCTCGCGGACGACGCGATCGCGCGGGCGCGCGAGCTCGAGCAGGTGGCCCAGGCGCGGCTCGACGCGGGCGACACCGCGGCGGTCGACGTCCAGGCCGCGCTGGCCGCGCGGCTCCGGGCCGAGGTCGACGGCGCGGCGGTCGCGGCCGACGTCGTGGTCGCCGGCGCGACGCTGGCGACGCTGGTCGGGTGGGACGCCGACGACGGGCTGGTCGCCGAGGGTGGCCTGCCGGCGCCGACGCTGCCGCCGACCGTGGCCGCGCTCCGAGCCCAGCTGGGGCAGCACCCCGAGGCCCGCGCCGCCGCCGCGGCGCGCGACGCCACCGCGGCCAGCGCGGCCCTGATCGCGCGCGAGCGCTGGCCGGCGCTCGCGGTCGATCTCGAGGTCGACGCCCTCGACCGCCGGGGCGATCCCGACGACGTCCGCGCCAGCCTGGTGGTCGAGGTGCCGCTGTTCGGGCGCGCCGGCGCGCGCGCGCGCGCCGCCCGGGCCGAGGTCGCGGTGGCGGTGGCCGAGCTCTCGGCCCGGACCCAGGCGCTGACGGGCGAGCTGATCGCGGCGCAGCGCCGCGCGCGCGCCACCGCCGCCCGCGCGCAGCGGTTCGAGCTCGAGGTGCTGCCGGCCCAGGAGCTCGCGACCGCCCAGGCGCTCGCGGCCTACCGCGCCGGCGCCACTGATCTGATCGCGGCCCTCGTGGCCGGGCGCGAGCTGCTCGCGGTCCGGGCCGAGGTGACCGAGGCCCGGTACCAGGCCGCGGTGGCGCAGGCGGCGCTGGCGCGCGCGCTCGGCGGCGGCCCGTGATGCGGGCGCGCGCGCTCGTGGCGGTGGCGCTGGTCGCCGGCTGCGGCCGCAAGCCGCCGGCGACCGAGGACGACGAGCCACCGCCACCGGTGGCGGTGACCTGCGCCGCGGCCGAGACGCGCGCGGTGACCGACGCGCTGGTGGTGCGCGGGCTGGTGGCGCCGCCACCCGCGGCCGACGCGGTGCTGTCGTCGTTGATCGCCGGGCGGGTCACCGCGCTCGCGGTCGATGTCGGCGACGTGGTGGTGGCGAACCAGATCGTCGCCCGGGTCGAGGATCCGGCGCTCAGCGCCGGCACCCGCGAGGCCGCGGCCGCGATCGCCGAGGCCGAGGCCGAGGTCGCCGGGGCCGCCGCCGCCCGCGCCCGCCTCGAGCAGCTGGTCAGCAAGGGCATCGGCGCGCGCCGCGATCTCGACGACGCGATCGCGCGTGACGCCACCGCCCGGGCCGCGCTGACCGGCGCCCGAGCTCGATCGAGCGCGGCCACCGGCCAGGCCGCGCGGGCCGTGCTCCGGGCCCCGCGCGCCGGCACGGTGCTGCGGGTGTTCCGCCGCAGCGGCGAGGCCGTCGACGGCACGCCGGCCACGCCGATCGTCGAGATCGCCGACGTCGCGACGCTCGAGCTGCGCGCCGAGATCAGCGCGCCCGACCTGGTGCGGCTCGCGCTCGGCCAGGCCGCGACCGTGACGCTCGACGCGCTGCCGGATCAGCCGCTCGCGGCGGTGATCGCGATGGTCGCGCCGGCGATCGATCCGGCCACCGGGCTGGGCGAGGTGCGCCTGACGCTGGCGGCGCCGCCGGCCGGGACCCGGCTGATCGTCGGCCTGACCGGCACCGCGACGGTGGCCCTGGGCGCGCACGACGGCCTGGTCGTGCCGCTCGCGGCCTTGCGCCGCGGCGCCAGCGGCGGCGACGAGCTGGTCGTGTGCGCGGGCGAACCGCTCGCGGCGGTGGTCACGGAGGTCACCGTCGGCGTCCGCCAGGGCGGCGTCGCCGAGATCACCGCCGGGCTCGCCGTCGGCGACCGGGTCGTGGTCGATCACGCGCTCGGCCTCGACGACGGCCAGCCGCTGATCGCGGCGCGGCGGCGCCCACGCCCGCGCCCGCGGGCGGCGAGCCCGATGATCGGCCGCCGCTGGGTCGCCTGGCTCGAGCGGCGCGCCAGCCTGGTGTGGTTGGTCGCGCTCGGCTGCGCCGCCCTCGGCGCCGCGGCGATGCTGACCTTGCCGAGCGGCATCTACCCCGAGATGGAGTTCCCGCGCGTGGTCGTGGTCGCGCGGATCGGCCAGGTGCCGCCGGCGCTGGTCGAGACCTCGGTGACCCGCCCCATCGAGGAGGCGGTCGCGGTGGTGCCGGGCGTGCGCTACGTCCGCGCCCGATCGATCCGCGGCGCGGCCGAGCTGTCGCTGCAGCTGGTCGACGGCGCCGATCCGCGCCAGGCCGAGCAGGCGGTGCGCGCGGCGATCGACGGCCTCGATCTGCCGCCGGGCACCCAGGTCCACGTCGAGCGGGTGCTGCCGACCTCGGTGCCGGTGATCACGTTCAACGTCGCCGGCGCCGTCGACGTGCGCGCGCTGCGCGACGCCGCCGAGCGCGTGCTGCGGCCGGCGCTGGTCCGGGTCCCGGGCGTCGGCGGCGTCGAGGTCCAGGGCGGCCGCGTGCGCGAGATCGAGGTCATCTTGCGGCCGGCCGATCTGGCCGCGCACCAGCTCACGCCGTCGATCGTCGCCGAGCGCCTCGCGGCCCAGGACCTGCTGATCGGCGTCGGCCGGGTCGTCGACGAGCACCAGACCCTGCCGGTCGTCGTCGACGCCCAGCCGGTCGACCTCGCGGCGATCGCGGCGCTGCCGGTGGCGCCGGGGCCGACCGGCCCGCTGCCGCTGTCGGCCGTGGCCGACGTGGTCGAGGGCTCGACCGACCCCGACGTGATCGTGACGGGGCCCGCCGGCGACACCGTCGTCGTGACGGTCGCGCGCCTGCCCGGCGCCAGCACGCCGGCCGTGGTCGCGGGCGCGCGCCGCGCGGTGGCGGCGCTCGTGACCAGCGGCGCGCTGCCCGCGGCCATCGAGGTCGAGCCGGTCTACGACCAGGCGGCGCTGGTCGACGAGTCGATCGCGAGCGTGCGCGACGCGATCCTGATCGGCGTGGCGCTGGCGCTGGTGGTGATCGGCCTGTTCCTGCGCGACCTGCGCGCCGGGCTGGTCGCGGCGGTGCCGGTGCCGCTGTCGCTCCTGGCCACGTTCGCGACCATGCGCGCGGCCGGGTTCTCGCTGAACCTGATGTCGCTGGGCGGCCTCGCGGTCGCGATCGGCCTGGTCGTCGACGACGCGATCGTCGTGACCGAGGGCATCGTGCGCCGGCTCGAGGACGGCAGCACCCGCGCCGCCGCGGCCCGCGACGGGCTCGGCGATCTGTTCGCGGCGGTCGTCGGCACGACGCTCACGACCGTGGTCGTGTTCGCGCCGCTGGCGCTCTTGTCGGGCGTGACCGGCAGCTTCCTCGGCGCGCTGGCCGGGACCCTGGCCGCGGCGGTGCTGTGGTCGCTGATCTACGCGGTCACGATCACGCCGCTGCTGGCGCGGGTGGTGCTGCGCGCGCGCCCGGCCGCGGCGCCGCGGCGGCGCCTGACCCGCGCGATCGCCGGCGTCGTGCGCTGGACCGTCGGCCACGCCGTGGTCGCGGTCGCGGCGACGCTGGCGATCGTCGTCGTCGGGGCGCTGGCGCTGCGCGCGGTCAAGACCGGGTTCCTGCCGCCGATGGACGAGGGCGCGTTCGTGCTCGACTTCTTCACGCCGCCCGGCACGTCGCTCGAGGAGACCGACCGGGTCGCGCGCCGGATCGATCGGATCCTGGCGAGCACGCCCGAGGTCGTGACCTTCACGCGCCGCACCGGCGCCGAGATGGGCCCCGCCACCGCGACCCAGCAGAACACGGGCGACGTCATGGTCCGGCTGGTCGCGCCCGATCGGCGCGGCGCGATCGACGACGTGATCGATCGGGTCCGCGCGCGGATCGCGGCCGAGGTGCCGGAGGTGCGGTCAGTTCGCCAGGTGCCCAGGACGTGCTCGCGGATCGGCCGGCAACCCGGCGCCGATCGAGATCCGCCTGCTCGGCGACGATCCGCGCCAGCTGGCCGAGGTCGCGGCCGCGGTCGGGCCGAGCTCGCGGCGCTGCCCGAGCTGGTCGACTTCTTCGACGGCCGCGAGGGCGACGTGCCGATCGTGCGCCTGGCGGTCGATCGGCTGCGCACCGCCGCGCTCGGCCTCGACGTCGCCGCCCTCGCCGACGACCTGACGATCGCGTCGACCGGGCGCGTGGTCGCGCAGCTGCCGGCGCCGAGCCGCCCGCTCGACGTGCGCGTCCGCTTCGCCGATCGCACGCGCCTGAGCGCCGACGCGATGCTCGCGGCGCCGATGGCCTGGGCGCCGCGCGGGGTCGCGGTCGGCGCGGTCGTCGACGCCACCCGGCCCCCCGCGCCGTCGGAGCTCCGACGCGAGGGCCTGCGCCCGGCGGTGGTGATGACCGCCGCGGTCGCCGACGGCGACCTGGGCGCGGCCGAGCGCGCGGTGGCCCGGACGCTCGCGGCCGCCGGGCTCCCGCGCGGGGTCCAGGTCGAGGTCGGCGGTCAGGCCGCGTCGGCCGCCGCCGCCCAGCGCGAGCTGCTGCGGATCGCGCTGATCGGCGCGGTCCTGGTGCTGATCGTGCTGGTGATCCAGCTGCGCTCGCTGCGGCTGTCGCTGGTGGTGCTGACCGGCGCGCCGCTGGCGGTGGTCGGCGCGCTCGCGACCCTGTGGGCGACCGGCATCGCGCTCGACGTGTCGTCGCTGGCCGGCTGCATCTTGCTGGTCGGGCTCGTGGTCAAGAACGGCATCCTCTTGCTCGAGCACGCCCAGCAGGAGCTCCAGGCCGGGGTCGCGCTCGCCGACGCGCTCGTCGCCGCGGTCGAGCGCCGGCTGCGGCCGGTGGTCATGACCACGCTGGCGACCCTGGCCGGCCTGCTGCCGCTCGCCGCCGGCGTCGGCGCCGGGGCGTCGCTGCAGCGACCGCTGGCGGTGGCGGTGATCGGCGGGCTGCTGGTCTCGCCGGCCATCGCGGGCCTGGCCGCGCTGACCCGCGTCGGGCCCCGCGCGCTCGACGCGTGAGCCGCGCCGCCGCGCCGCCCCGGGCGCGGTCAGGCGTAGCGGACGGCGTAGATCGGCGGCAGGTGGTGCGCCACGGCGTGCCAGCGGTCGCCCTGATCGTCGGTGACCCACAGGTTGCCGGTGCTCGAGCCGAACGCGAGCTGATCGCCGTCGTCGGCGATCGCCAGCGCGTGCCGGAACACCAGGTCGTAGGCGTGGGCCTGGGGCAGGCCCTCGCGCAGCGCCGTGAAGCTGCGGCCGCCGTCGCGGGTGCGGTTGACCAGCACCCGCCCGTCGATGAGCGTGCGCTTCTGATCGGAGTGCGCCGGCACGAACCACGCGGTGTCGGGCTCGCGCGGGTGCACGACCACCGGGAAGCCGAAGCTCGACGGCTCGGCCGTGAGCTGGGTCCACGACGCCAGATCGTCGGTCGAGCGCCAGATGCCCATGTGGTGCTGGCACCAGAACACGGTCGGATCGCTCGGCGCCTGCACGACGCAGTGCGGGTCCTGGTTCTCGGGCTCCTCGGCCTGCTCGGGCGGCACGTAGCCGGCCTTCATGCCGCGGGTGTGGGCGGTCCAGGTCGCGCCGGCGTCGCGGGTCCGCCAGACCCCGCCGCTCGACACCGCGATCACGACCGCGCGCGGATCGCGCGGGTCGACGCAGATCGAGTGGATCGCGGCGTGGTCGGCGCCGCCGCCGTTCCACTTCAACCGCGTCGGGTGGTTCCAGAGCGCCTCGACCAGCCGCCAGGTGGCGCCGCGATCGTCGGACCGGAACAGCCCGCCCGGCATCGTGCCGCACCACAGCGCGCCGTCGGCGTCGAGCGCCGGCGCCAGGGCCCACACGCCCTTGGTCGCCCACTCGCGGTCGCGGCCCCACATGTCCTTGTCGACGAAGCCCTCGGGCTTGGGCGGGTAGGCCGGCGTCGCGATCTCGGTGAACGTGGCGCCGCCGTCGTCGGAGCGGTGCAGCTTGACGCCGAAGTGGCCGTGATCGAGGACGACGTACCAGGCGCCGTCGCGACGATCGACCAGCGCCAGGGTGACGTTGTCACCGACGAACAGGGACCGGGTGATCGCGGCGGCGCCGCCGCGGCCCTCGATCACGAACAGGCCCTTGCGGGTCGACACGAGCAGCGGCGTCTCGGACATCGTTCATCCTCCTGATAGGGCCTGCATGACGTAGATCTCGGACGCGGGGCCGACCGCGTCGCTCTGGCCGGCCCGATCGACCAGCTGCTGACCGTCGACGAACACCGCCATGTGCTTGCGCACGGCGCCGTGCTCATCGACCACGTACCCGCGCAGCCGCGGGTTGTCGGCGAACACGCGCTCGAGCACCTCGCGCACCGTCGCGCCCGCGGCGTCGACCGACGGGCACGCCACGTGGCGCGCCAGGTTGGGCGTGAACACGACCGTCGCCATGGCCCGCCAAGCTACCGCGGCGGGTCGCGGGCCGTCCAGACCTGCCACACTCCCGCCATGGCCCGACGCACCAGCTTCGAGATCGCCACCCGCGGCCGCGGCACCCACGAGATCACCCGCGACGTCGCCGCGGCGATCCCAGCCGACGCCGGCGACGCGCTCGCGCTGGTGTTCTGTCACCACACCAGCGCCTCGCTGATCGTGTGCGAGCGCGCCGACCCGACGGTGCGGGCCGATCTCGAGCGGTTCATGGCGGCGGTGGTGCCCGACGGCGATCCGATGTTCGAGCACGCGGACGAGGGCGACGACGACATGCCGGCCCACGTCCGCACGATCCTCACCCAGACCAGCCTGACCGTGCCGATCCACGGCGGGCGGCTCGACCTCGGCACCTGGCAAGGCCTGTACCTGTGGGAGCACCGCGCCGCGCCGCACCGCCGGCGCGTGTCGGTGACGATCGTCGGGTAGCGCCGGGGTTGTCGACGAGGATCGCGCGCGATCGGTGAGAGGACCGTGTGATGCCGCGCGGGCGCGGCCCGCGCATCCTGGGCTCCATGAAGCTCACCGCTGTCCTCGTCGCCCTCCCCGTCGTCCTCACCGCCGCGCCGGCCCTGGCCGGCCCCAAGCACAACCTCAACGTCGCGGTGACCCCGCCGGCCGGCGTGCTGGTCGATCAGTTCGGCCACTACAACGTCCGCGTCACCAACACCGGCAACCGCAACGCCAGCGGCGTCACGCTGACGATCGCGCTGCCCCGCACCCACACCAGCCCGCAGGTGTTCATCATGGGCAACCTGGCCAACGTCGACGGGCGCTGCTCGCTGAGCGCCCAGACGCTGACCTGCGGCCTCGGGCAGATCAACAAGAACGGCGCCTACACCGACGTCGGCTTCGATCTCAAGCTGCCCTACAGCACCGCGGCGCTCGACTTCACGTACACCGCCAACCCGATCAGCGGCGACGCCAACCCGGCCAACAACACGCTGGCGACCACGGTCGCGCCCGGCTTCCCCAGCCAGCCGATCACGACCGACCTGTCGATGCAGCACGATCACTGCACGGGCACCAACCTGACGTCGTTCTTCGAGTGCGCGCTGTTCCCGAGCTCGATCGCCGGCTTCGCGGCCGACTACGCGATCGCCGGCAACGCGATCACGATCCCGGGCGAGCCCGACTTCAGCGGCACCTGGTCGCAGGCCGGCGGCGCCGATCACCTCGAGGTGACGTTCAGCGATCTGTCGGGCCCGGTCGGCTCGATCGACGCGCGCGCGGTCGGCAACGGCTGCTTCGAGGGCCCGATGACCTTCGCGCCGCCCAGCCCCTACGTCGCGATCTATCGCATCTGCCCCTGACCGTCATCACGGCGCCGGGGCGCGCCGCAGCAGCGGCAGGCCCCAGGTGGCGTCGGCGTCGGCGATGAGCTCCGCGGCGGTCGCGGTCAGGGCCCGCAGGTCCCAGCGCAGCACCAGGCCGTCCCAGCCGGCCGACCACAGCGCGCCGGCGGCGAAGCCGACCCACGCGACCCGGGCCTGGTGCCCGCGCAGGTGCGCGACCCGCCGCCCATCGGCCGCCGCCCACACCTCGATCGTGCCGGCGGTCGTGCCGGCCGCGATCCAGCGATCGTCGGGTGACACCGCGATGTCGAGGATGCCGTCGACCGCGCCGGCCAGCGCGGTGACGACCCGGCCGTCGCGGGCGCGGATCGTGGGCGCGCCGTCGCCGGTCACGGCCACGCGCGCGCCGTCCGAGAACGGCGCCAGCGCGATCGCGCCGGGGGCGTCGAACAGCCGCGCGAGCGCGGTGCCGCGGGCCCGCCAGACCTGGCCGTCCCGGGTCAGGAGCCACAGCGTGTTGTGATCGGGCGTGGGCTCGGCGTCGCCGAACATCGCGGTGCGCACGTCGGTGCGGCGCCGGTCGGCCGACCACCAGGTCAGGCCGGCGTCGTAGGGCACGACCGCGACCGCGCCGTCGTCCAGGTACGCGACCCGGTGGGCGCCGTAGCTCGACGGATCGGCGAACACGATCTGACCGTCGGCGGCGTCGATCAGCGCCAGCCCCGGGTGCCCGGCGTGCGCGACCGCGACCTGGCGCCCGTCGCGCGCGATGTCGACGCGCTTGATCACGCCGGGGCCGACCACCGGCTCCGCCCGGAGGTGCCCGAGCCGCGTCGACCACAGCGACACCCGCCCGTCGCCGCGCGCGGCCACGACCAGGCTCCCGTCGGCCGCGATCGCCGCGCCCGCGAGGCCGGCCGGGGCCGTGAACCGGCGCGCGTCGGGCGCCGCCGGGATCCGCCAGCGCCACCAGCTGGTGCCGCCGGTGACCAGCTCGTCGCCGACGACCTCGACCCGGGTGCCGGCGCGCTCGGGCAGCCGCAGGAGCTCGGTGTCGAGGCCGCGCCCCCACACGTGGACGCCGCCGCGCTCGCCGGCGATCGCCACGAGGTCGCCGACCACGCGCAGCCGGCGGACCGGCTCGGGCAGGACCGCGCGCGACGCCGTCACGGTGCCCGTGATCAGGTCGAGCAGCGCGACGTCGCCGTGGATGCCGCCGATCGCGAGGGTGCGCTCGTCGGCGTCGAGCGCGGCCGAGCTGGCCGGCCGCGCCCGATCGAACGGGACGGCGGCCACGGTCGTCGGCGCGCCGCGGGCGGCGATCCGGACCGCGCGCCCGTCGCCGCACACCACGAACACCTCGGCGCGGCCGACCGCGACCGCGTCGATCGTGGCCTTCGCGCACGGGTGCGAGAGCGGCCGCGCCAGGGCCCGGTCTGGCGCCAGCAGGAACAGATCGCGCTGGTTGTAGAGCACCACCCGGGTGGCCGCGCGATCGCGGACCAGCCCGTCGACCAGCGGCGGCACCGGGCCGCGCGCGCGGACCCGGCCGTCGGCGCCGTCGAGGATCGTGACCGCGACCCCGCGCTCGAGCGCGATCACGTAGCGCCCGTCGAGCCCGAGCACGTGGGTCGCCGACGACGGGCGCCGCCAGCGCGGCGCGGCGGCGCCGACGTCCCACAGCGCCAGCTCGTGGTCGCGCTGGCACACGAACGTGGTCGCGCCGTCGGGGATGATCCGGGCGCAGCCCGCCACGTCCTGGCGCGCCAGCGCCTGCGGCCGGCCCTCGGCCCGGGTCGCGGCGAGCACGCCCCGGGCCTCGATCGACTCACCGGCCGCCAGGGCCCGGGCCGCGAACGCCTCGGCCTCGGCCACGTCGCCGGCCACCAGCGCCGCGACCGCGCTGCGATCGAGCGCCCACGCCAGCGCGTCGGTGGTGTCGACCAGCGCGGCGGTGGCGCGGCGCTCGGCCGCGATCGCGCGCCGCTGCTCGCCGGCGATCCGGCTCCACGTCAGCGCCAGCACGACCCCGCCGGCCACGAGCCCCGCGGTCACCGCCGCGACCTGCCAGCGCCAGGCGTGGATCAACCGGCGCGCGAGCTCCGCGGTCGAGTACAGGTGGGCGCCGACGCGCCGCCCGTCGAGGTAGGCCGAGACGTCCGCGGCCAGGCCCGCGGCGTCGGGGTAGCGCTCGGCCGGCGTCCACCCCAGCGCCTTGGTCGCGATCGCGATCAGCTCGGGCGGGCAGCGCTCGGGCCACGCCCGCGCCGGCGCGCTCGGCGCCGCGAGCTGCGCCAGGATCTCGATGCGGCTCGCCGGCATCAGGCACGCGCCGGCCAGGACCTCGCCGAGGATCGCGCCGAGCGACCACACGTCGCTGGCGCAGCTCGACGGCTCGCCGCGGGCGCGCTCGGGCGCGAGGTAGGCGGCGGTGCCGGCCTGGGCCTCGTGCTCGGGCTCGGGCTCGGTGACCACGCGCGCCAGCCCCCAGTCGACCACGTAGACCTCGCCGAACTCGCCGATCATGATGTTGGCGGGCTTGAGGTCGCGGTGGAGCACGTCGTGGCGGTGCGAGTAGGCCAGCGCCTGGCACACCGCCAGGAACGGCCGCACCAGCGCCAGCCGCGCGGCGAGGTCGGTGGCGTCGGTCAGCACCTCGGCCAGCGAGCGCCCGCGCACCAGCCGCATCGCGTAGTAGGCGCGCCCGTCGGGCCCGACCCCGGCGTCGTAGATCGGGATGATCGACGGGTGCTCGAGCCGCGCGGTGATCGCGGCCTCCCGCGCCAGCCGGATCGCGGCGTCGGTGTCGTCGGGCTCCGCCAGGATGCGCTTGACCGCGACCTCGCGCCCGAGCCGCCGGTCGTGCGCGACCATGACCGTGCCCATGCCGCCGGTGCCGGCGAGCTCGACGTCGCGGTAGCGGTCGTCGGCGTCGACCGCGAACGGGTGCGCGTCCGCGCGCGGGGCCGGGCCGCGCGGCTCGCTCCAGCCGGCGCCCGAGCGCTGGTCGTCGCGGTCACGTCCGATCGTCAACCTGGTCTCCGTCGTACAGCTCGAGCGCGAGCTGACCGGCGCCGTCGGAGCGGACCAGCTCGCGGACCTTGAGCTCGCGCAGCCGCGCGCGCAGCCGCCCGAGCGCGACGTCCCAGCGGTGGCGCAGCGCGAGCACGTCGGCCTCGTCGGACCAGACCCCGCGCGCCAGCACCTCCCAGCTGGTCGGCCCCTGGCACGCGACCAGCTCCGACAGGATCCGCGCGCCGGTGCCGCCGATCGTCACGATCTCGCGGTTGCGGCGGTGCACCTGGACCGAGTCGTAGAACGCCACCAGCCGCAGCGGCTCGGCGGTAGCGCCGCCCGCGACCGTCGCCGACGGGCCGGCCTCGCCGATCGGCACCGCCACCAGCGTGAAGCGCACGCCGTCGACCTCGAAGCTGTCGCCGGGCGCGACCCGCTGCGGCGCCCGCCCGCGCAGGCGCAGGCGCCAGGCGTCGCCGCTCGACCACAGCTCGGCGTGGGCGTCGCGCTCGACCCGGGCGACGATCCGCGGCGGTGAATCGACGACGCTCGCGACCTGCGACAGGATCCGCGTGGCCTGCCCGGGCGCGCGCAGGCCGAGCAACGCCGCGGGCATCACCACCGCCTCCACCACGACCGCCAGCTCGTCGGCCAGGCCGATCTCCAGCCCCGGCCGCAGCACGACGTCGTTGACCGGCTTGCCCCCGACCACCAGCAGGCGCCGCAGCGACAGCAGGTGTAGCTCGCCGTGGCGCAGGCTCACGAACGCGTGCGCCTCCGAAACCCGCGGATCGTCGATCATCGCGGCGGCGTTGGGCGTGCGGCCGAGGAGATCGCCGGGCCCGACCTCGACGCACTGCCCACCGGGTAGGCGCAGCGTGGCGCAGGTGCGCATCGACCCTACTGTGGCACGGCCATCCGGGGTCAGCGTGCGTGGCTGGAGTCGAGTCGATCGCATGGGAGTGCAACGCCGGACCAGCCGCGACTCACCTCACCGATCTCTCACACGGGGGTTGATCGCGCCCGCGCTCGGTGGATCTCGGATCAGGACGCTCCCGAGCCCGCGCCGTCCAGGCGCCGATCAGCGGTCGGTCGACATGGCGGCCGCGCTCAGGCGCCGATCAGCGCTCGGTCGACATGGCGGCCGCGCTCAGGGCGTCGGCCAGCGCCAGCGCCTCGGCCGGCGTGCTCTCGATCCGGACCCCGCCGGGGAGCATCAGCGTCACCGCGCGCCGCCCGTGGACCAGCACGATCACGTCGCGCCCGAACGGGACCGTCACGCTGCGCTCCATCGGCGCCGCCAGCGGCGGGATCACGGGGATCTCGGGGTCGCTGCCCAGGCCGAAATTCGTGGGCGGCGCGGTGCTCGAGCGGCGGGCCGTCACGACCTGCGTCCGCTCGCGCGAGTGCACCCGGTACTTCGTGCCCTCGTCTTGGCTCACCTGACTGTTGTACCGAGCCCCGCAGGAGGCGTCGCCGCGCTCTGGGTATCCGGTGAGGTAGCGACCGGCCGGACTGGTGATCGTCCGTACCCCCGGTACAGCGACCGCGGCCGCCGCGTGTGCTGCGGTACCGACGCTACCGGCTGAGCCGCACGGTGGCGGTGAACAGCGACAGCCCGAGCAAGCCGGCGAGGACGTTTGCGATGACGACGATCATGGTTTCTTCGATCGTAGGCAGGTGTCGGCGGCGGGTAAAGAAAACCGCCAGATGAGCCGCTTGTAGCCGTGGCCCGCGCGGGCGGTCAAGGCGTGGTGCCACCGTTCGCCAGGACCCCCAGGCGGCCGATCTCGAACGGCCCGTTGGGGCCGACCATCGGGTCGGCGGCCGTGGCCTCGACGCTGTAGAGCAGGTAGGTGGCGGCCGGGCCGTCGTCGTCGACCAGCTGCACCACGCCCGGGGCCAGCTCCTGGCGGTGGTCGAGGAACGCCGACACCCGATCGACCACCGGCCCGTACGGCCACGGGACCAGCGCCGCCGGATCGTCGACGGTCGCGGCGGCGTACCCGATCGAATAGTTGGGCGGGATCGCGACGTCCATCCCGAACTGCTGCGACTCGGCGCTCTCGCGGCCGAAGCCGCTGAACCACAGGCGCAGGGCCGGGCCGCCAGGGCCGTCGGTGACCGCGGCGTGGGGGCTGCGCAGCGCGGCGACCGCGTCCCAGAACGGCGCCCGCGGCGCGCCCGGCGCGACCGTGACCTCGGCCGGCGTCAGCACCACGCCGCGGCCCGTCAGCGTCGCGGCGACCGCACCGGTGGCGAGCTCGATCGCGCCGCCGCGCTCGAAGTAGACCGCGGCCGTGCCGTCGGGCAGCGCCACCGCCGACGGCGCGTGGATCGCCGCGGGGCCGACCCCGCCGGTGAGGACCACCTGCCCGGCCCCGAAGCTGACGCCGTCGGTGGAGGTCGCGACCTTGATCGCCGCGCCGTCGCCGCTCTCGTAGTAGAGCGCCCAGCCGGTGGCGGTGGCCACCAGCGACGGCGCGTGCGCGGCGCCGGCGTCCTCGAGCACCGGCCGGGCCGGATCGAACCGGAACTGGACGCCGTCGCGCGAGGTCGCGCGCCAGATCGAGCGCTGGGTCGGCTGGGCCTCGGCGCCGACCTCGAGGTACAGGATCACGCGCAGGCCGTCGGTGGCCGCCACCGCGAACGGCTCGGCCACCACCCGCGGGACCCGCTGGACGTGGCAGCTCTCCGAGCCCGTGCACTCGCCGTCGACGGCGCAGTCGTCGGTGACGCAGAAGTTCCGGCTCGAGCAGACCTCGCCGGTCTGGCACTCGCTCGAGGTCGCGCACCGACCGCGGCAGGTGCCGTTGCTGCACTCCTCGCCGGGCGCGCAGGCGCCGGCGTCGCTGCAGGCCAGATCGCAGCGGTGCTGGCTGAACGTGCACACGCGATCGGCGGCGCAGTCCGACGCGGTCGCGCAGTACGGCACGGTGCAGCGGCCGCACACGCACGCCTCGCGCGAGCGGCAGTCGCCGTCGTCGGCGCACGGCGCCTCGATCTGGCTGCGATCGAAGCAGAAGCCGCCGGGCGCGGCCGCGACCGGCCCGAGGAACTGGTTGCCCAGGCACACCGGGGCCGGGCCCAGATCCCGCCACGGCGCGACGCCGTCGCCGGTGCGGGCGCCGCTGAACGGCTCCTCGGACGCGAAGCCGCAGGCCGCCAGCGCCAGCGTGAGCCCCACCGGGACCGCGACGAGGATGCGCATCAGAACCTCACCGTGGTGGTCAGGGTGGCGTGGACCACGTCGCCGCCCGACGAGAACGCCTGGCCGGGGAACAGGTCGACCTGCTTCTGCGTCAGGCGATCCTCGAGGTGCTGCCATTGCAGGCCGAGATCCACGTCGATCGGCCGGGTCAGGATCGGCCGGCCGTCGCGGATCGTGACGCCGACGCCGGCGGCGAGCTGCAGCCGGTCACCGTCGGCGTAGCTGGTGAGGCCGACCTGCGGCGGCACCGGCGACGGCAGGAACGCCGCGCCGGCCCGGGCCGCGACGTCGAGCCGCGCGCCCTGGTGGCGGTACTCGGTGCCGAGGCGGACGCTGACGGTGTCGGTGAAGTCGGGCGCCGGGGTCGCGGTCGAGACCAGCGGCGGCGTGATGTCGAGCGCCACCAGCACGTCGAGCGACGGCGGCGCCGGGAACGCCGACCACTGCTGCCAGGTCAGCTCGGCGTCGACGGTCCAGGCCGGCAGCACGTCGACCGCGATCGCGCCGGTGATCCGGGCCGGCGTGAAGTAGTCGCTGGCCCGCAGCGCCACCAGCGCGTCGCCGGTGACGACCCCGGCCACCTCGACGTTGGCGAGGATGTCGAGCGCGAGGTCGAGCGACAGCTGGCCGCGGTAGGTCACCGCCGCGCGCACGCGCGGGTGCGGCCGCAGCCACAGCCCGACCAGCGGCGCCACCCGCGGCGGCAGCTCGACGTCGAGCTCGGCCCGGCCGACCTTGGCGCCGGCGACGACGCCGACGTCGAAGACGATCTTGTTGCTGCGCGCGTCGGCCAGGAGCGACGCGCCGACGCCGAACGCCAGCTTGTCGGCGTGGGCCACCGCCGCGACCGGCTCGACCACCACGCGGGCGTCGTTGTCGAGCAGCAGGAACCGCGGCTCGGTGATCGGCGCCAGGCGGATGCGCGCCAGGTACTGATCGGGCAGGTACAGGCCCAGGCCGACGCCGAGCGTGAGCTCGGGCGTGAGCGGGATCGGCACCGCCAGGCCGATCGAGGTGCCGTGGACCGGCTCGACGCCGGCGTCGCGGCCGTCGAGGGCCAGGCCCATCCAGCCCGCGCTCCAGCCGATCGTCACCTCGGGGTGCTTGGCCAGCGCGACGCCGCCGGGCTGGTGGTGCGCGGCCGCGGCGCCGGTCGCGGTCGCGGTCACCGCGCCGCCCTGCCCGGCCGCGGCGCCGCCGAGCCCGAACTGCTCGAGCGGATCGGCCGCGGCCACCGCCGGCAGCGCCAGCAGCGCCGCCGCCGCGAGCGCGCGCGCGGTCACAGGCCGACCTCGACGGTGAGCCCGCCCGAGAACACCTGGCCGCCCGAGTCGATGCGCGGATAGCCGGGGTTTCCGATCTGCGCCCCCTGCGTGGCCGGCGCCTGGGGATCGTCGGTGACCTCGTCGCGCAGGCCGTCGAACGTGCCGCCCTCGACGCCGGTCGCCAGGATCGTCTTGGTCAGCGTCCGCGCGCCCAGCACCTGGGCCTGCGCGTGGATCGAGATGACCATCGGCTTGCCCGCGATCGCGCGCGGCCAGGCGTGGGCCAGGCCCAGGCCGATCGTGTGCTTGGGGCCGTCGAGCAGGTTGGTCACGCCCGGCTGCGACGCGGGCACCGGCGAGGTCTCGAACCCGTAGCCGGCGCGGCCGATCAACGCCGGGCCGAGCGCGACGTCGCCGCCGAGCCGGATCGACACGGTGTCCTGCCACGGCACCGACGGCAGCTCGGCCGCCAGCGGCCCCACCAGCGGCAGCGCGCTGCCGACCTTGACGAACGGGCCCGGGTAGCTCGACCAGCGCGCGTACCCGAGATCGAGGTGGATCGCGCCGCCGGGCGGACGCCAGGTCGCGCCGAGCGCCACCTGGTGCGGCGAGAACTGGCTGGTGGCCTGCAGATCGAGATCGATCGGCTCGCCCGCGACCTCGGTCTCGGCCACGGTCGAAAACGGCACCTCGAACCGCTGCCGGTACACCGCCGCGACCGCCAGATCGGCGCGCGGCCGCCAGCGCGCGCCGGCGACCAGTCGCGCCACCGCTGGCACGATCTCGTCGACGCGGGCCTCGAGCGCCCGGGTCGCGCCCTCGCCGGCCTCGATGCCACCGCCGAGCCCGGCCAGGAAGTTCGCGGCGACGCCGACCTCGATCGTGTCGGTGACGCGCACGCCCACGCCGGGCACCACGACCAGCCGCTCGCTGCGGCCCTGGTAGTACGGGAAGAACGGCTGGTCGGGGAACTGCGCGGTGATGCGGACGATCGATGTCGGCAGCACGTACATGCCGAGCCCGAGGCCGATCCGGCCCGCCAGCGGCCCGCCCAGCGGCGCCGGCAGCGTGACCCCGAACAGGCCGCCGCCGGGCTGCGCCAGGGGCGTGCGCCGATCGTTGATCCGCAGGTTCGACACCGCGCCCAGCACGCCGGTCGTGAGCGTGCGGCGCCCGGCGGCAAGCCCGGCCGGGTTCATCCAGGTCGCGGCCATGTCGTCGACGTCGGCGATGCCGGCGCCAGCGTGGGCGGCGTGGCGGCTGCCGAAGCCGAACAGCTCGATCGGGTTGGCGACGGCGGGCGCGGCCCGGCCCGCGGTGACGAGGCCCGCCACCACGGCGATCCGGCGCAGCCTGCCCATCCGGCGCATCGAGCCCGAATATCATCGACCACCCCCGCCGGGCCAGCGTGATCGCGGTCGACGACAGCCCGGGGCCGCGGTGGTAGGTTGATCGGATGCGGTCCGCCCATGGTCCTGGCCTCGCCGTGGCGCTCGCGCTTTTCGGCTGCGGCGCCGACGGCGGCGGCGGCTCCGTCGACGCCCGGGTGTTCGGCGAGCAGTGCCAGCCCGGCGGCACCTTCGCCCTCGACGGCCGGGCCGCGGTGCTCGGCACGCTCAACGTCCACGTCAACGCCTCGGGCCTGGTCGAGGTCGACACCACCGCCGAGCTGTTGATCGCCCTCGACATCGACCAGACCGGCACCGCGGTCGCGGTCCGGGCCGAGGCCTGCGCGATCGAGATCCCGGCGATCCCGATCGCCGGCCAGGACCGGCCGATCCGGTTCGAGGTCCCGGCGACGACCGTCGCGTCGGTGGCCGGCGTGTCCGGCACCGGCTCCCTGACCTCGGCCGACGCGACCTGCGCGACGCTCGCGACCGAGCGCCTGACCTTGGTGATCGGCGCGATCCTCGATCCCGCGACCGCCGCCACCGCGCCCTTGCCCGAGGCTGACAGCGCCGGCGCGTTCCGGTTCTGCCCGCCGTCGGCCGACACCACCTGCGACCTGGCGATCGGCGTCAACTGCGCGTGCGATCAAGAGGCCGACGCCAAGCCCGGCGCGACGCTCCTGGCCTACGACGTGCCCGCGGTGAACCTCGACGAGGTCTACGTCGCGCTGCGCACCCAGTTCGCGCTGACCGGCGAGGTGTTCTCGTCGGACCTGATCCTCGGCGAGATCGACGCGTCGATCCAGCAGGGCATCCTCGGCTGCCACCTGGCGACCGGCGGGCCGTGCACCCCGGCGCAGGTCGGCGCGGTCAAGAACCTGAACCCGGTGATCACCCAGCAGCCGGGCAACCCGTCGACGTTCCGGGCCGTGCGGGTGCCGACCGACGCGACCTGCGCCGACGTGATCGCCCAGCGCGACACGCTGTTCCCGCGCTGAGTTTCAGTCCTCGCGGGTCTTGCGCAGCGCGCCGGCCAGCGGATCGGCCCGGTCCTCGGGCCGCACGCCCAGCCCGTCGGCCTCACGGTCGCCCTCGTAGGGATCGCGGCCGTAGGCGTCGCGCACGAGGACCTCGCGCTCGGGCTGCGGGTGGACCGGCGCGGGCGCGTCGTCGGCGGTGGCCTCCTCGGGCGGCGGGTCCGGCGCGGCGGGGGCCGTCGGGATCGGTAGGGTCGGGGTCTGGTCCGGCATGCGTGCTCCTCGATCGGTTGTCGTCGGAGCAACGTAAGGACGAACCGCCGTCGCGCCAGCGGCCATGACCGCCCCGCCTGGGCGCCGGCCGCTACTTGGCGAACGGGTTGGTGAAGGTGTCGTCGCCGCCGCCGCCGCGCGGCTTCGGCGCGGCCTTCTTGACCAGCGTCACCGTGCGCGCGCCGTCCTGGTCGACCGGGATCGCGACGGTCTGGGCGCGCCAGCCGGCGCGCTCGAAGCGCACCGCCAGCGGGCGCGCGCCGCGCGGCACGGTCAGGTCGAGCGGCGTGGCACCGCGACGCTTGGTGCCGACGTAGACCGCGGCCCCGGGCGGGTCGGTGACCAGGTGCAGGGTCACGGTCGCGGCCGTGGGCGGCGGCGCCGGCTCGGGTGCGGCTGGCGTGACCTCGTCGGGCGACGGCGTCGTCGGCGCGGTCATCGTCGGCGCGGTCATCGTCGGCGCGGTCGTCGTCGGCGCGGTCGTCGCCGGCGCGGTCATCGTCGGCGCGGTCACCGTCGGCGCGGCCGCCGCGCCCACCTCGGCCGAGGGCGCGGTCGAGGAGCCGGCCGAGGTCGACGCGGAGGTCGCCCCACCACCACCGCCGCCACCCCCACGACCACCGCTCGACGCGACCACCGCGGCGAGGACGCCGAGCACCGCGAGCCCGAGCCCGAGCGCCAGCGGCCGGGTCAGCGAGCGCCCCGGCGGCTCCATCGGCACCTGGATCGCCGACGCCACCATCGAGTCGGTGCGCGGCAGCGGCGCCACCGGGCGCGCCATCGGCGCCGGCGTCGCCGACGGCGGCGGGGTCAGCGCGGCCCGCTGCGCCGACGGGCGCGAGCCTGGGTTGGGCGTGCCCGGACGTGGCGTCGAGCCGCCGGCCGACCGCGGCAGCTGGGGCCCGACCCGCCACGGCTCGGGCCGGGTGCCGAACACCTGGTGCATGAACCGCTCGACCGCGCGCTGCGAGATCGTGAGGCCGGCGCCCTCGGCGAACGCCTCGAGCGCGTCGCCCAGCTCGGCCGCGGTCTGGTAGCGGTGCGCGGGATCGACGGCCATCGCGCGCGCGACGATCGCCTCGAGCGCTGGCGGATAGCTGGCGCGCACCGACGACGGCGGCGCCACCTCGCCGCCGACGATCTTGGTCATCGTCTCGAAGTCGCTGTCGCTCTTGAACGCGCGGTGCTGGGTCGACAGCTCGTACAGGACGATCCCGAGCGCGAACACGTCGGCCCGGCGATCGATGTGCTGGGCCCGGCACTGCTCCGGCGCCATGTACGCGTACTTGCCCTTGACCACGCCGCTCTCGGTCTCGGTCGCGCGCTCGCTGGCCCGGGCGATGCCGAAATCGAGCACCTTGACCGCGCCGTCGTAGCCGACCATCACGTTCGACGGCGACACGTCGCGGTGGACGATCTCGAGCGGCCGGCCGTCGCCGCTCTCGCGGTCGTGGGCGTGGTGCAGGCCCGAGGCGGCGGCGATCGCGACCGCGACCGCGACCTCGAGCGGGATCGCGATCTGCCGCTGGCCGCACTCCTCGAGCAACGAGCGCACCGTGTCGCCGTGGACGTACTCCATCGCGTAGAAGAACTCGCCGTCGTCCTCGCCGACGTCGTAGACCTGCGCGATGTTGGCGTGGTGGAGGCCGGCGGCGAGGCGGGCCTCGTCGAGGAACATCCGCACGAACTGGTCGTTGCCGCGGCGCTCGCCCGCGATGACCTTGACCACCACGTAGCGCTCGAAGTCGCCGATGCCGCCCGAGCGCGCCAGGTAGATCTCCGCCATGCCGCCGGTCGCGAGGTAGCGCACCACCTCATAGCGCCCGAGACGTACGCCCATCGGGATGGCGGCCGCACGCATCCAGCGATGGTCCCGCGGCGACCGCGACGCCGTCAAGCGGACTCGCGAGGCCGCGCTCGGGCCCCCACCGGCGTCGGGGGCCTGGTACCATCAGCGGATGCGCGTCGCACTCGCCGTGCTGTTCGCCGCCGGGGCGCTCGCCGGCACCGCCCGGGCCGACGACGCCGACGAGCGCAAGGCCCGCGCCGCGACCTTGGTCGAGGCCGCCACCGCCGCCCAGCAGGCGGCCGACTACCCGACGGCCATCGCGCGCCTGCGCGAGGCGTACGACCTGATCCCACACCCAGACCTGCTCTACAACATGGGGCAGGCGTACCGCCTCGCCGACCAGCCCTGGGACGCGATCGAGCAGTACGAGCGCTACCTGGCGGTCGAGCCCAAGGGCAGCTTCGCGAAGACCGCGCGCCAGCACCTGGCCGCGCTCAAGAAGGCGACCCGCGGCAAGACCCGACCGACCGAGCCGCCGCCGAAGCCGGACGCGCCGCCACCGCCGCCACTGCCCGACGTCGTCGAAGATCGGCCGCCCCCGCCGACCGAGCCGCTCGCGCTGAACCGTGCCGAGCTGGCGCCGCCCGGTCGCGCTCGGCCTCGGCGTGGCTGGCGTGGCCGGGCTCGCGGTCGGCGGCTACTTCGGGCTGCACGCCCGCTCGATCAGCGACGAGCTGTCGAGCCACGACGGCCCCTGGACCGACGCGCTCCTGGCCAAGCAGCACGAGGGCGAGACCGCCGAGACCCGCGCGATCATCGGCCTGGCCGCCGGCGGCGCGCTGGTCGTGAGCGGCGTGATCCTGTTCGCGCTCGACCAGCGCGCGCGGGGCCGCGCCGACGACGTCGCGCTCGTGCCCACGCTGACCCCGTCGTCGGTCGGCCTCGCGGTCAGCGGCGCGCTCTAGGTCCCGTCGCCGCGCCATGGGCAACCTGTACCAGCGCCTCGACGACGACCAGCGCGAGCTCCACGACTCCTGGGAGAACATCGCGCGCATGCTGGTGGTGGTGGTGGTGCTCGCCGTGATCGTCTGGGGGCTGTGCTCGGGCCTGCGCTGGCTGGTCCACGCCAGCTTCGACGGCGTGCACCACTGGCTCGACGGCCGCGGCGGTGACGCGGTCGCGGTCGGCGCGCTCACGGCGCTGCTCGTCGTCGGCGGGCTCATCCGCGGCGCGATCCTGCGGCGCCCGGCCTGGCGCGAGACCGAGGGCGACGGGATCGACGTCGCGCTCGGCAACTACCACTGCACCTACGAGCACGCCGGCGACGATCCGCAGCCGCGCTACGACCGGCCGGCGTTCGGCCTCGCCGTGCGCAAGCTGATCGCGACCGCGCTCACCCTCGGCGCCGGCGGCTCGGGCGGGATCGAGGCGCCGGTGGTCGTCGCCGGCGAGGCGATCGGCGCCGGCTGCGCCCGGGTGTTCCAGGCCCGCCGCGAGGCCGAGCTGCGCACGTACCAGCTCGCGGGGATCGCCGCCGGGGTCGGCACGCTCCTGGGCGCGCCGTTCACCGCCGCGCTGTTCGCGATCGAGGTCGCGTACGGCGACCGCATCATCTACCGCAAGTTCGCCTACGCGCTGGTCGCCGCGATGATCGGCTACGCGCTCAACCAGCGCGTGCTCGGCACCGGCGTGCTGTTCTCGGCGCCGTGGCACGACCGCACCTACTCGCTGGCCGAGTACGGCATCACCGTGCTGGTCGCGGTCGCGGTGTCGGCGCCGATCGCGCTGGGGTTCGGGCTGCTGACCCGCCACACCGGCGCGCTGGTCCGTCGAGCCGACGGCATGCTCCGGGGCGCCGCCGGCGGCGCGGGCGGCGCGCTGGTCACGATCCCGCTGTGGCTCGCGGCCGACATCGAGCCCCACCACGTCCTCGGGATGGGCGAGCACACGCTGGCGGAGCTGCTGACCGGCGTCGACTACGCGTGGTGGTTCCTGGCGCTCTTGCTGATCGGCAAGATGCTCACGACCGGGTTCACGATCGGCTCGGGCGGCAGCGCCGGCATGCTGATCCCGGCGATGTTCCTCGGCGGCGTCTCGGGCCGCCTCACCGCCGAGCTGCTCGAGCTCGCCGGCCTCGCGCCGGCCGGGATGGACCCGGCGATCTTCGTCGTCGTCGGCATCGCCTCGTCGCTGGTCGCGGTGATCGGCGTGCCGCTCGCGGCGATCGCGCTGGTCCTCGAGGTGTTCGGCCCGCGCTACGGCCCGCCGGCCGCGCTCGCGTGTGGCATGACCTACGTGCTGACGCTGCGGATCAAGGTCTACGGCGCGCAGCGGCGCGCGCCCGACCCCGACGCCGACGAGACCGGCGGCGTCGCGCCCACGGCCTAGCCGATCGCGCCGCCGCGCCGCCGCGCTCAGTCCTTCTCGCTGCGCAGCGAGCGCTGCATCAGCCGCTGCATCGCGTCGCGCGCGGGCGCGCCCTCGTGGACGATCGCGTGCATCACCTCGGTGATCGGCGCCGGCACGCCGAGCTTGCGGGCCAGGTCCCAGGCGACCTTGGTGGTCTTGACGCCCTCGGCCACCATGCGCATGTCGCCGAGGATCTGGGCCATGGTCTGGCCGCGGCCGAGCGCGAGCCCGACCTTGCGGTTGCGCGAGGTGTCGCTCGAGCAGGTGAGCACGAGATCGCCCATGCCCGACAGGCCGGCGAAGGTCACCGGATCGGCGCCCATGGCCACGCCGATGCGCGTGATCTCGGCCAGGCCGCGGGTGATCAGCGCCGCCCGCGCGTTCGAGCCGAAGCCGAGCCCGTCGGACACGCCCGCGGCGATCGCGACCACGTTCTTGATCGCGCCGCCGACCAGCACCCCGACGACGTCGTCGGTCGAGTAGGTCCGGAACCGGTCGGTCGACAGCGCCCGCTGGACCATCGCGGTGGTCTCGGGATCGCGCCCGGCCAGGACGATCGCCGACGGCATGCCCCCGGCGATCTCGGCGGCGAAGGTCGGCCCCGACAGGTACGTGGCCCGGCCGGCGACGCGCGCGGGGAAGATGTCGGCGTAGACCCGGTCGATGGTCTGGAGCGTGCCGTCCTCGAGGCCCTTCGAGGCGTTGACCACGACCACGTCGGGATCGAGCCAGCCGGCCGCGCGCCCGAGCACGTCGCGGATCGCGTGCGATGGCGTGACCCCGAGGACGATGGCCTTGCCCCGGACCGCGGCCTCAAGGTCGGCGGTGACCGCGATCGACGGCGGCAGCGAGAACCCCGGCAGGTAGAGCGTGTTCTCGCGGCGCGCGGCCAGCTCGGCGGCCATCGCCTCGCCGCGGCACCAGAAGTGGACCCGGTGCCCCGCCGACGCGGCGAGGATGGCCAGGCAGGTGCCGTAGCTGCCGGCGCCGATGACGGCGACGTCCTGGGCTCGGTGGGCATCGCCTGCGAACCTACCTCATCCGGTGGCGGGATCGCCGGCGGCGGCGGTCGCGAGCACGACCCGGTCGCGCCCGGCCCGCTTGGCGCCGTAGAGGGCGTCGTCGGCCGAGCGCACCAGCGCCATCGCGTCGCTGGCGTCGTCGGGGAACGACGCCACGCCGACCGAGATCGAGACCTTGTGCAGCGGCTGGGCGTCGCCGTGGGCGAACGGGTACGTGACGATCCGCTCGCGGATCCGCTCGGCCAGCTTGGCGGCGGTGAACTTGGCGGTGTCGACCAGCACCAGGCCGAACTCCTCGCCGCCGTAGCGCGCGACCAGGTCGTTGGCGCGCCGGCCCTCGCTCAACAGCCGCCCGATCTGCCGCAGCACCTCGTCGCCCGACGGGTGGCCGTGGTGGTCGTTGTAGTGCTTGAAGTGATCGACGTCGATCATCAGCAGCGACAGCGGCAGGCCGTTGCGGGCCGAGCGCTCGACCTCGAGCGCGAGCCGCTCGTGGAAGTGGCGGTGGTTGTACAGGCCGGTCAGGCCATCGGTGACCGCGAGCTGCGCCAGCCGGGCGTTGGCCTCGGCCAGCTCGTGGGTGCGCTCGTGGATCTTGGCCTCGAGCTCGCGGTTCATCTCGAGCAGCGCCTGGTTCTTGGCCGACAGGGTCGCGATCAGCTCGCGGTTCTCGGCGGTCAGCCGGTACTGGCGCAGCAGGTTCTCGACCGCGAGGCGCAGCGACGCCTCGTCCCAGGGCTTGGACAGGTAGTGGTTGAGGTTGGCGCGGTTGATCGCGCTGACGACCGCGTCGAGGCCGGCCTGGCCGGTCAGCAGGATCTTGGTCGTCGACGGGCTCCGGCGATCGACCAGCTCGAGCAGGTCGACGCCCTTCATGCCCGGCATGATCTGGTCGGCGATCACCACGGCGATCTTCTCGCCGTCGCGCTCCAGCTCGTCGAGCAGCTCGAGCGCGTCGGCGCCCGACGACGCCGTCGCGATGTCGCACTCGTGCCCGAACCGGGCCGCGAGCTGCTGGCGCAGCGCGTGGAGCACGCCCTCCTCGTCGTCGACGCACAGGATCGTCTCGCGCACGCTCACGCCGATGCCCCCGCCCGCCCCGCCACCGTCGGCAGCCACACCACGAACGCGGTCCGGCCCGGCGCCGACTCGCACGCCACGCGGCCGCCGTGCTTGGCGACGATCTGCGCGACGATGCCGAGGCCGAGGCCGGTGCCCTCGCCCTTGGGCTTGGTCGTGAAGAACGGCTCGAAGATGCGCGGCAGGATCTCGGGCGGCACGCCCGGGCCGTCATCGACGATCCGCACGACCACGCCCGGGGGATCGGCCGCGGTCGCCCCGGCCGCCTCGGTCTCGATCGCGATCGCGCCCTTGCCGCCGCACGCTTGCACGGCGTTCTGGATCAGGTTGGTCCACACCTGATTGAGTTCATCGACAAAGATCGGCACCGCGGGCAATTCTGCGAAACGCCTCGTGACCGTTATATCACGCAGCGCATAGCCCATGAGGGTGAGCGTGGTCTCGATCCCCTCATGGACGTCGGCGCCGACCTGGGTCGGCTCCTCGTCGAGATGCGAGTAGGTCTTGAGCGCACCTACGATGCGCTGGATGCGCACGATGGCGTTGGCGATCACCAGCGAGCTCCGATGCACGTCCGCGTACTCGACCAGGTAGGTGAAGACCGGCAGCGCGGCGCCGGCCGGCGCGACGGCGAGCAGGGCGTCCACGACGGCGTCGTCGGCCCCCGCCTCGGCCAGGCGCGCCCCCAGCTCATGGGCCGCGTCGTCGACCACCCCTGCCAGCCGGGTCCGCAGCTCGCGCGTCGCCCGGCGGACCGCGGCCCCGGTCGGCATCCGCTCGCCGGCCAGCCGCCGGCCGTGGTCCTCGATCGTGGCGAACAGCGCCTGGCGCGCGGCCGCGGTCGGCAGCGCCGCCGCCAGCTCGCGCATCGGCTCGGCCAGGCGCCCGATCGCGCTGGTCATGCCCTCGACCGCCCCGCGGATCGCCGCGGACGGCGAGTTGATCTCGTGAGCGACGCCGGCGACCAAGAGGCCCAGCCCGGCCATCCGCTCGGACAGCACCAGCTGGGCCTGGGTGTCGCGCAGGTTGGCGAGCGCGCGCCCGAGCTCGGCGTTGATCGCGGTCAGCTCCGCGGTGCGCAGCCGGACCTTGGCCTCGAGCTCCTCGCTGGCCTCGCGGACCTGGGCGTAGAGGCGCGCGTTCTCGACCGCGGCGGCGGCCTGGTCGGCGAACGTCGCCAGCAGGTTGGCGTCGGCCTCGAGGAACGGCCGGCTGTAGCGCTGCCGGCCCAGGATCAGCACGCCGATCACCGCGCCCTTGCGCTCGAGCGGCGTCGCCATCAGCGAGCCGTCGATGCCGGCCGCCAGCGCGGCCTCGCGCCGGCGCGGGTCGGCGGCGGCGTCGTCGATCCGCAAGGTCGCGCGCAGCCGGGCGACCTGGGTCGCGATCGACACCAGCGGGGCAGCGTCGGCCGAGTCGAGGCCGATCAGCGCGCTGGCCAGCTCGGTCTTGCGCACGCGCGCCGCCGCGACGGTGACGCGCGGCTCGTCCGGGCGCGCGGTGCCGGTGACCGCGAACAGCGCGCACAGGCGCACGTCGAACACCCGGGCGATCGCGTCGACGATCTTGGACGACACCTGATCGAACTCGATCACCGACGACATCGCCCGGCCGGCGTCGTGGATCGCGACCATCTCGCGCATGCGCGCGGCCAGGCGCTGCTGGTTCTCCTTGAGCGTCGTGGTCATGTGCGCGAACGCCAGCGCCAGGTCGCCGATCTCGTCGCCGGGCGCCACGTCGATGACGTGGTCGAGCTCGCCCCGGGCGATCGCGACCGCGCCGCGGTGCAGCTTGGCGATCGGGCGCCCGACCCGGCGGGTCAGCGCCGCGGCCAGGAGCAGCGCGAACACCAGCGCCACCGCGGCGCCGATCGCCAGCGATCGGAACGCCACCCGCTGAGCCTGCGACACCGCCCGGCGATCGATCGCGACCGCGAACAGGCCGACCGCCCGGCCGCGGTCGTCGACCAGCGCGGTCCACGCGACCGCGTGCTCGCGCCCGGCGATGGCCTGGGTCACGACCGGGTGGCTGCGCTCGCGCACGCCCTGCAGCACCTCGGTCGGCACCTGCAGCGCGCTCAGCCGCCGACCGTCGCGGTCGCGCACGGTCGAGGTCGCGACGCCGGCGTTGAGGCTGCCGATCAGCACGTCGACGCCGAGCGCGCCCTTGATGCCGTCGGCGAAGGCGCCGTCGAGCGGCACCGAGATCACGACCACGCCGACCAGCTCGAGCCGGCGATCGAGCACCGGCGCCGACGCCCGGACCACGACGCCCTTGGGCGACAGCTCGAGCTGGACCCGGCGCGACCACGCCAGCGCGGTCGCGACCGTCGCCGACCCGCCGTCGACCGCCAGCTCGGAGAAGCGCGCGGCGTCGCCGCCGACGACCTCGCCGTCGATCGGCCGCCCGTCGAGCGCGAACACCTGGACCAGCGACGACGGCAGGTGCGGCGACGCCCGGGCGATGACCTCGTGGACCGCCGCCTCGCCCTGGGGGATCGCGGTCGCGAGCTCCTCGTCCGCGGCCAGCCGGACCGCGTCCTCGCCGAGGCGCTCGACCGCGCGCAGGGTCAGGTTGAGCCCGACCTCGAGCTGACGCTCGACGTCGTCGCGCAGGCCCCGATCGAGGCTGCCGAGCACGACGCCCGAGGCCAAGGACGCCACCACGAGCATCGGCAAGAGCGCCGCCACCGACAGCGCCAGCGCGATCTTCTGGCGCAGCCGGGCCTCGGCGACGCGCCGGATCGGCCAGGTCAGGGCGCGCCCGAGCGCGCGCGCGAGGCCGGCCAGCGTCACCGCGGCGCCCGCCGGATGCCCGCGTAGACCACGTGGCCGCTGTGGTTGACGACCACGCCGGTGAGATCCACGCGGGCCGCCACGGTCACCTGCGAGTGCGCCAGCGGCACCCACGGCGCGTCGGCGGCGATGCGGCGCTGGGCCTCGGTGTACAGCGCCTCGCGCTCGCCGCGGTCCTCGACCCGCTGCGCCCGCCTCAGCAGCGCCGAGACCTCGTCGTCGCGATAGAAGGCGATGTTGCGGGCGATGCCCGGCACCGTGTTGTCCTTGTCGAACATCAAGTAGAGGTAGTTGTCGGGGTCACCGTTGTCGCCGACCCAGCCCGCCAGCGCCAGATCGTGGCGGCCGGCCTGAGTGTCCTGGCGCTGGGCCGCGAACGGCTGCAGGATCGGCTCGACGTGGAGCCCGACCGCCTCGAGGTTGGCGCGGACGATCCGCGCGACCTGCTCGGGGTTCGGCAGGTACGGCCGGGGCGCCGACGGCGCGTACAGCGTGTAGGTGCGGCCCAGATCGATCACCCCCTCGGCGGCCAGCTCGGCCAGGCGGGCCCGGGCCCGCTCGGGCGCGAACGTCGTCGCCCCCAGCCCGGCCTGGTAGCCCCACTGCGACGGCGGCAGCGGCCCGTCGGCGACGGTGGCCAGGCCCTGGTAGGCCAGCCGCACGATCGCCTGCTTGTTGATCGCCATCGCCACGGCCTGCCGCACCTCGACCCGATCGAACGGCGGCCGGGCGCAGTTCATCGCCAGGTAGGTGACGTTGTTGGCCGGGGGCCGGTGCAGCGTCAGGCCCGGGTGCAGATCGAGGAACTGCGACTCGCTGGGCAGGATCGCGAGCGCGAGATCGACCGCGCCGCTCTCGAGATCGATCAGCCGCTGGCGCGGATCCGGGATCACCTCGAACACGACCCGCTCGATCGTCGATCGCGGCCCCCAGTAGTGCGGGTTGCGCACGATCACGATCCGCTCGCCGCGGGTCCAGCGCTCGAGCTGGAAGGGGCCCGTCCCGACCGGGTGATCCCCGAAGTCGTCTCCCCAGCGCGCGACCGCCGTCGGCGACACGATCGACACCGGGAACGTGGCCATGCTGGCCAGGAACGGCGCGAACCGATCGGCGATGGTGATCCGCACCGTGGTCGGGTCCAGCGCCTCGACCCGCTCGATGTTCTTGAAGGCGTTCTCCCAGTAGCCGAACTTGCCGCGGTGGAACGGGTGCTGCGGATCGCGCTGGCGCTCGAAGCTGAACACCACCGCGGCGGCGTCGCAGGGCGTGCCGTCGTGGAAGCGGACCCGGGGCCGGAGCTGGAAGGTCCAGACCCGCCCCGAGGCGTCGACCTCCCAGCGCGTGGCCAGGGCCCCCTCGATCTCGGCCGAGCCCGGCCGGTAGCGCACCAGGGTCTCGTAGATCTGGCCGATGACCTCGGCCGACTCGTTGTCGCTGGGCCGGGCCGGATCGAGCGAGCTGGCGTCGACCGGCCGGGCCACGACGATCGTGCCGTTGCGCTGGGTCAGGTTGTCGTGATCGGGCGGCGCGAAGCCCAGGCTGCGGGCGTCGCACGCGGTCACCCCGAGGGCGACGGCGAGGACCGCGAGGCGGGCGCGCGACACGCCGTCGATTGTAGCGCCAGACCACCCGTCGCCGCGATTGACTCTCGTCTTTCGCTCACTTAGCCTCACGGCCGGGGTAGCGGTCGGGCACCGCCCCGGCCCGTCGTGAATGAGCTACGCCCCAACCCCGTCTCTCACAGGACCTCGCGCATGATCCGATCATCTCGTTCCGTTCTCGCCCTGGCCGTCGTGGCGATCCTGGCGCTCGCCGCGTGCGACATGGGTCAGTTCACGGTCAACACCACCGCCAAGGTGCTGATCCGGGCCCAGCCCTCGATCAAGATGGAGTCGGACTACGACCTGGCGGCCCGGGCGATCCCCGGCACGCTCAAGACCGTCGAGGGCTTCTGGGTGGTCGATCCCGGCAACCCGATCCTGCGCGGGATCCTGGCCGAGGGCTACTGCCAGTACGGCATCGGCTTCGTCGAGGACGAGTGGGAGCGCGCGCTGATCGCCAACGACTTCGACCTGGCCCAGCACCTCGACAACCGCGCGACCCGCATGTTCGTGCGCTGCATGAACTACGCGCTCATGACGCTGGGCAAGAAGTGGCAGGACGGCCTGTTCGGCGACACCGAGTCGATCGCCAAGCTGGTCGCGAGCGCCAAGGGCAGCCAGCGCACCCCGCTGATGTGGGCCGCGATCGGCCTGGGCTCGATGATCAACCACAACAAGGACAACGTCGAGCTCGTGGCCCAGGCCCCGACCGCCAAGCTGATGTTGCTCAAGGTGGTCGAGCTCGACGAGAAGCACCCGCCCAAGGACAAGGCGGCGGCGGCCCTGCCCCACGTCGCCCTGGGGCTGCTCTACACCGCGGCCGGCGCCCAGCTCGGCGGCGACGCGGTCAAGGCCGAGGCGCACTTCAAGAAGGCGCTGGCGCTGACCGACGACAAGTTTCTGCTGGCCCGCGTGAATTACGCGAAGAAGGTCGGCGTCATGACTCAGAACCGCAAGTTGTTCCACGATGAACTCGTGAAGGTGCTGCAGACCGACCCGGCGATCTGGCCGGAGCAGCGGCTCGCCAACGAGATCGCCCACCGGCGCGCCCGCCGGTATCTCAGCCAGGAAAAGGAGCTCTTCTGATGCGCACGACCGTCCTCTCACGCCTCACGCTCGCGACCACCGTCGCGCTCTCGCTCGCGACGGTCGCCACCGCAGCGGCGGACAACCTCCAGCTCCGGCTCGCCACCTTGGCCCCCGACGGCAGCTCGTGGATGAAGATCCTCGGCAAGGGCGCGGCCGAGGTCGGCAAGAAGACCGAAGAACGGGTCACCGTCAAGTACTTCCCGGGCGGCGTCATGGGTGACGAGCGCGACGTCGTGCGCAAGATCAACCTGGGCCAGCTCGACGGCGCCGCGGTGACCTCGGTCGGCTTGTCGATGGTCGACGAGTCGATCCGCGTGCTCGAGCTGCCGCGCATGTTCGCGTCGGTCGAGGAGCTCGACTACGTGGCCGACAAGATGTGGCCGTACTTCCAGAAGAAGTTCGAGGCCAAGGGCTTCCGCCTCGGGGACCGCGGCGAGGTCGGCTGGATCTACCTGATGTCCAAGTCCGAGCTCAAGTCGATGGCCGACGTCAAGGGCGCCAAGCTGTGGCTCTGGGGCGACGACGGCCTGGTCCGCGCGATGTACAAGGCGCTCGGCGTCTCGGGCGTGCCGCTGGGCGTGCCCGAGGTCGAGGGCAACCTCTCGACCGGCCGCATCAACGCCTGCTACGGCTCGCCGCTGGCGGCCGTGGCGCTGCAGTGGAACACCAAGGTCAAGTACATGACCGAGATGCCGATGAGCTACGCGATCGGCGCGACGATCATGAAGCTCGACGCGGTCAAGAAGATCTCGCCCGGCGACGAGAAGCTGATCGCCAAGATCACCAAGGGCATGCAGAAGACGCTGCGCAAGCAGATCCGCAAGGACAACGAGAGCGCCAAGAAGCAGATGGAGCGCAAGGGCGTCAAGATCTCGCCGACGCCCGCGGACATGGTCGCCGAGTTCGACAAGGCCGCCCAGAGCGTCTGGAAGGAGCTCGAGGGCAAGATGTACTCGAAGGCCGAGCTCGCCGACGTGCTCAAGTACCGCGGCGAGTACCGCGCCAAGAACGGCGCGAAGTAGCTCGCCCCACGACGGCGAACCACGCGAGGCCCGGCGACGGGCCTCGTGGCGTTTTCGGGGCAGCCGGGTGGACGCATGCGCGAGCCCGGCGCGGGCCGCGCGGGCGGCGGCCGGTGACGACGCGGCTAGCGCCGGCCCTTGAAGCCCATCATCCCCTGGATGACCGACTCGCTGGCCTCGGCGATCTCGGCGCCCTCGCGCGCGCGGTCGGCGCGGTCGGGGCACAGCTTGACGGCCTTCCCGTCGACCTTCACCGAGACCAGCTTCTCGACCTCGTCCTTGCATTCGCGGCAGGTGGGCATCGCCGTCCGAGCGTACGCCAGGACGCGTCGGGAAGGACGCGCCGCGCCGCCGCCACGTCGGCCGCGGCGATCCGGCGAAACCCGGGCGAAATCCCGGCCCCTCGGTTGAGGCTGCTTCGCCGGACCCGTACGATCCGGCCGTGGCAAACGACCCTGCGCCGCCTGATCCCGAAGCGCCCGAGCCTGGGACGACCGACCCGGCCGACACCGCGCCAGCCGGCCCTGAACCCGCGGCGGGGACGTCCGCCCCGCGGCCAGCCACGCTCCCGCCCGCCACCGCCGTCGCCGGCGTCGCGCACGAGGGCGAGCCGCCGCTGGCTCGCAAGCTGCGCATGGTCGACGAGGGCGTCGGCAGCGGCGAGCGCGTCGTGATCGCGCTCCTGTTCGCGTTCCTGGTCGCGATCGGCTTCTACCGCACGTTCGCCGACCTGATCTGGAACAAGCGCCCGCTGTGGGCGGTCGAGGGCATCCGGGTCTCGGTGTTCGCGATCGCGATGCTGGGCGCGGCGTTCGCCACCCACCACAAGCGCAACTTCTCCCTCGACCTGGTCTCGCGGGCGTTCGCGCCGAGGGGCCGAGCGGTGCTGCGGGTGCTGCTGAACCTGGTCGCGCTCACCGCGGCGACGCTCTTGCTCTACGGCGGCTGGCTGGTGAAGAAGGCCATCTCGGCCGAGAAGCACTACGAGCTCGTGCCCAAGTGGGTGATCGGCTGGTTCATCCCGATCGCGGCGGCGCTGATCATCGTCCACCTCGTGCTGCACACCGTCATCGAGCTCGCCTACCTCGGCCGCGGCCAGACCGCGCCCGAGCCCGAGCAGGCGGTCGGGTGATCCCATGCTGACCATCGCCGTCATCCTCCTCGTGCTGGCGTTCGCCAGCGGCGCCCCCCTCTACAGCGTCATGCTGTTGCTCACCGCGGTCGGCGCGCTCTCGATCGGCCGCGGCTTCGACGCCGACTTCGGCGGCGCGATCTCCGAGTTCGTCAAGCTCGGGACCGGCGACGCCGCCGACGTGTTCTCGACCATCCCGCTGTTCATCTTCGCCGGCTACGTGATGGCAGCGTCGAAGACCGCCGAGCGCCTGGTGCGGTTCTCGAACGCGCTCCTGGGCTGGATGCCGGGCGGCCTGGGCATCGTCACGATCATCGCGTGCGCGATCTACACCACGTTCACCGGCGCCTCGGGCGTGACGATCGTCGCGCTCGGCGGCCTGCTCATGCCGGCGCTGGTCAAGCAGAAGTACCCCGAGCGGTTCGCGCTGGGCCTGCTCACCGGCACCGGCTCGGTCGGGCTGCTGTTCCCGCCGGCGCTGCCGATGTTCATCTTCGGCACGGTCCTGGGCCTGCAGCAGGAGCTGACCAAGAACTGGGCGCTGCAGAACTACCTGTGGGAGTGGGACACGCAGCGCTTCATCTGGGCCGGCATCGTGCCGGGCCTGGTGCTGGTCGCGTGCCTGTCGGTCGTGGTCATCGTGATCGCGATCATCAAGAAGCTGCCGCGCCAGAAGTTCGACGTCGGCGAGCTGGGGCGCTCGTTCATCGCGGCCGCGCCCGAGCTGGCGCTGCCGTTCCTGATCATCGCGGCCCTGGCCAAGGGCCTCGGCGGCATCGCCGAGATCGCGTCGGTGACGGTGCTGTACCTGATCCTCCTCGAGATGGGCTCTTCCGGACATCAAGCTCCCGGCGCTGTGGCACATCACCAAGGAGTCGATGGCGCTGATCGGCGCGATCTTCATCATCGTGTTCGCGTCGAGCGCGGTGACCAACTACCTGGTGACCGCGGGCGTGCCCGGCAAGCTGGTCGCGTGGACCCAGGCGCACATCGGCTCGCGCGCCGGCTTCCTGCTGGCGCTCAACGTGCTGCTGATCGTCGTCGGCATGATGATGGACATCTTCTCGGCGATCCTGATCGTGCTGCCGCTGATCGCGCCGATCGCCTACCACTACGGCGTCAACCCGTACCACCTCGGCGTGATCTTCCTGCTCAACCTGGAGATCGGCTACCTGACCCCGCCGGTCGGCCTGAACCTGTTCATCTCGAGCTTCAAGTTCCGCCGCCCGGTGATCGACGTCGTCCGGGCGGTGCTGCCGTTCATGGGCGCGATGATCTTCGCGCTCCTGCTCGTCACCTTCATCCCCAGCCTGACGGTCGTGCCGCCGCCCAAGCCGCGCGGCACCCTCGACGGCCTGGTCGCCGTGGTCAGCGCCTCGAAGCAGGCGGTGCTCAACGTCAAGACGGTGACGCTGCCGGGCGGCAAGGTGGTCAAGCAGGACGACTGCGCCGCGATCACCGACGACTTCGACCGCGAGAACTGCCTGGGCCTGTTCACCGACGTCACCAACTGCCGCGCCAAGGCGCCGGACGAGGCCAAGACCTGCGAGGACGGCAAGATCGCCAGACTGGGCGAGGCGACCCAGGCCGATCGACGACGACGGCGGGCTTCGGGCGACGAGGACGAGGACACCGAGGACACCGACACCGACGACAGTGACACGACCGACGACGGTGACACGACCCGCGCCGGCCGCCGACGCTGGCGACGCGCGCCGGCGCGGGATCGGGGACGGGATCCGGGGACAGGATCGGGATCGGGGTCGGGATCAGGATCAGGATCAGGATCGGGGACGGATCGGGATCGGGGACGGGATCGGGGACGGGCACGGCGACGGGTTCGGGGGTCGGGCCAGGCACGGGTTCTGCCGCGGGCGCGCCGTAGCCACCGCACGGTTGGCGCCGGGAACCGGCTCGCCTGAGCCCGTGCTAAGAACGCGGACCTTGCGATGAGTCCGGTCCGCGCGGTCATCAAGACGCTTCGCCCCCACCAGTGGGTGAAGAACTTGTTCGTCGCGGCGCCGCTGGTGTTCGCGAAGCACCTCGTCGATGAGGGGTACGTGGTCCGGGCGGCGCTGGCGGTGCTGGCGTTCTGCGCCCTGTCGGGCGCGGTCTACGCGTTCAACGACGTCCGCGACGTCGAGGCCGATCGCGCGCACCCGAGCAAGCGCCACCGGCCGATCGCCGCCGGCTTCCTCGGCGAGCGGGCGGCGCTGTGGCTGGCGGCGGTGCTGGCGCTGGCCGGGCTGGCGACCGCGTTCGCGCTGGCGCCGATGGCGGGGCTGTGGGCCGGCGTGTACCTGGTCCAGAACCTGGCCTACAGCCTCAAGCTCAAGGAGGTGGCGTTCGTCGACGTCGTGCTGATCGCCGGCGGGTTCATCCTGCGGGTCATGGCCGGCGGCGCGGCGATCGCCGTCGCGCCGTCGCCGTGGCTGCTGGCGTGCACCGGGCTGCTGGCGATGTTCCTGGGGCTGGGCAAGCGCGCCCACGAGCTGGCCCGCGCCAAGCTGGCCGGCCGCGACGTCGGCACGACCCGCGCGGCGCTGGCCGGCTACCACCCGACGGCGGTGCAGTGGTCCATGATCGGCCTGGCGCTGGCGACCGTCGCGGCCTACGTCGCCTACACCATCGACGCGCACACGATCGCGTTCTTCCACACGCGCAAGCTGCCGTGGAGCGCGCCGTTCGGCGCCATCGGCATCGGCCGGTTCGCGCAGCTGGCGCTGCGATCGACCGGCGAGGACAGCCCCACCGAGGCGATGCTGCGCGATCCGGTGTTCCTGCTGAACCTGCTGGCGTGGACCGTCGTGATCCTCGCGATCGTGTACTGACGGCGCGACACGAACGCGGTCGCCGCCAGCCCCGGGGCGCGTGCTAGAACCGCGGCGATGTCCGCAGAGCCCCCCGCGATCGCCCGCCGCAAGGCCGACCACATCGAGGTCGCGGCCTCGGGTGCGGCCGACTTCGCCGAGCGCACGACGCTGCTCGAGCACGTCCACCTGATCCACCAGGCGCTGCCCGAGCTGGCGGTCGACGAGCTCGACCTCGCGACCGAGCTGTGCGGCCGGACGCTGGCGGCGCCGCTGATGGTCACCGGCATGACCGGCGGCACCGGCGACGCCGCGCAGATCAACCGCGACATCGCGACCGCGGCCGCGGCGGCCGGGCTGGCGATGGGCGTCGGGTCGCAGCGCGCCATGGCCGAGCACCCCGAGCTGGTGGCCACGTTCCGGGTCAAGGACGTCGCGCCCGACGTGTTCCTGATCGGCAACCTCGGCGTGGTCCAGGCCGGCGCGCTCGGCGTCGAGCGCTGTCGCGAGCTGATCCGTCAGATCGAGGCCGACGCGCTGGCGATCCACCTGAACCCCGGCCAGGAGCTGATCCAGGCCGACGGCGATCGCGACTTCCGCGGCGCGGTCGACACGATCGCCCGGCTGGTCGACGCGCTGCCGGTGCCGGTGATCGTCAAGGAGACCGGCTGCGGGCTGTCGGTGCAGGCGGCGGCGCGCCTCAAGGCGATCGGCGTCACCACCGTCGACGTCGCCGGCGCCGGCGGCACCAGCTGGGTCGCGGTCGAGGCGCGGCGCGCGGCCGAGGGCTCGCCGGCCCGGGCGCTCGGCACCGAGCTGTGGGACTGGGGCGTGCCGACCGCGATCGCGACGCTCGCGTGCGCGACCGCGGGGCTGACGACGATCGCGTCGGGCGGCCTGCGCAGCGGCCACGACGTGGCCCGGGCCCTGGCGCTGGGCGCGACCCTCGGCGGGCTGGCGGCGCCGGTGCTGCGGGCCCAGCGCGCCGGCGGCGTGGCCGCGATCACCGAGCTGCTCGACGGGGTCATCACCTCGATCCGCACGATCATGCTCCTGACCGGCTCGCGCCGGCCGGTCGACCTGCGCGCGGCGCCGCGCCACCTCGGTGCGCCGCTGCGCGGGTGGATCGGCGATCTCGGCCTGCCGGCTTTGGGCGTGGCCCGGCCGTGAGCGCGGGCGCCACCCGCGGGCGCGGGGCCGGCAAGGTGATCGTGCTGGGCGAGCACGCCGCGGTCTACGGCCACGCGGCGGTCGCGGGCGCGATCGATCGCGCGGTCGTGGCCACGGCGACGGCGCGCCCGGGGCCGCTGACCCTGGCGGTCACCGGCGCGTTCACGGTCGCGGTGGCCGCCGCCGACGATCACCCGGTGGCCGCGGCGCTGCGCGCGATCGCCGCGGCGCTGGCGGTCGACGGCGGCCACGCGATCACGGCCGAGGCGACGCTGCCGGCCGGCGCCGGGCTGGGCTCGTCGGCGGCGCTGTGCGTGGCGGTGACGCGGGCGCTGGCGGCGGCGGGCGGGCGGGCGCTGACCGACGCCGAGGTCGCCGCGATCGCCAACGACGCCGAGCGCAGCTTCCACGGCAACCCCAGCGGCCTCGACGCCGCCCTCGCGGCCCACGGCGGGCTCGGCCGGTTCGTGCGCGGCCACGGGCTCACGCCGATCGTCGGGCCGCCGCTGCCGATGGCGATCGGCCTGTCGGGCGAGCCGCGCTCGACCGCGGCCATGGTGGCGCGCGTCGCCGACGCGCGCGCCGCCGATCGCGCCGCCGCCGACCGACGCCTGGCCCGCCTGGGCGCGCTGGCCGACGACGCCAGCGCCTGGCTGACGACCGGCGCGACCGCCTGGCCGGCGCTGGGCGCGGCCATGGACGAGGCCCACGCGCACCTCGCGGCGCTGGGCGTGTCGACGCCCGGGCTCGACGCGATGGTGGCCGCGGCCCGCGCCGCGGGCGCGCTCGGCGCCAAGCTCACCGGCGGCGGCGGCGGCGGCGCGGTGATCGCGCTCGCGCCCGGCCGTGAGGACGCGGTCGTCGCCGCGTGGGCCGCGCTCGGCGCGACCGGCTTCGTCACCACCGTGGGAGCACCGCCATGATCGGCACCGCAATCACCGCGCGCGCGTGCGCCAACATCGCGCTCGTCAAGTACTGGGGCAAGCGCGACGCCGCCCGCAACCTGCCGGCGGCCGGCAGCCTGTCGCTGACGCTCGACGCGCTCACGACCGTCACGACCGTGCGGTTCGATCCGGCGCTGGCCGCCGACGCGATGGTGCTCGACGGCGCGCCCGCCGCCGCCCCGGTGCTGGCCCGCACCAGCGCGTGGCTCGATCGCGTGCGCGCCCTGGCCGGCACCGACGCCCGGGCCGCGATCGACACCGCCAACCACTTCCCGACCGCGTCGGGGCTGGCGTCGTCGGCGTCCGGCTTCGCGGCGCTGGCGCTGGCCGCCACCCGGGCCGCCGGGCTCGCGCTCGACGGCGGCGCGCTGTCGCGGCTGGCGCGGCTGGGCTCGGGCTCGGCCGCGCGCTCGATCTACGGCGGCCTCGTGCGCATGCACGCCGGCGCCCGCGCGGACGGCGCCGACGCGATCGCCACGCCGATCGACGCCGCGCCGGCGTTCGTCGCCGGGCTGCGCATGGTCATCGCCGAGGTCGGCGGCGGCGCGCCGAAGACCCACGGCTCGCGCGACGCGATGGATCACTGCGCCGCGACCTCGCCGCTGTACGCCGCGTGGGTGGCGTGCGTGCCCGACGATCTGCGCGCGGCCGAGGCCGCGATCGCGACCGGCGACCTCGCGGCGCTGGGCGCGGTCACCGAGGGCAGCGCGCTGGCGATGCACGCCGCGGCGATCGCGTCGCGGCCGACGGTGCTGTACTGGCAGCCGGCGACGCTGGCGGCGCTGGCCGAGGTCCGCGCGCTGCGCGGGCGCGGCCTCGGCGCCTGGGCGACGATGGACGCCGGCCCGCACGTCAAGGTGCTGACCGCGGCCGCCGACGCCGCCGCGGTCGCGGCCGCGATGACGGCGGTGCCCGGCGTGACCGCGGTGACCGTCGCCGCCGCCGGCCCGGGCGTGGAGCTGACGTGACCGGCTGGCGCGCGACCGCGCCCGGCAAGGTCATGCTGGCCGGCGAGTACGCCGTGCTCGACGGCGGCGTCGCGATCATGGTCGCGGTCGATCGCCGGGCCCACGCCGCGCTCGGCGCCGCGCCGGCGCCGCCGTCGGAGTTCCTGGCCGCGGCCGCCGAGGTGCTCGCGGCCGAGGTCGGCGCCGACGCCGCCGCGGCGCTGGCCCGGGTCACCGTCGACACCGAGGCGCTGCGCCAGGACGGCGTCAAGCTGGGCCTGGGCTCGTCGGCCGCCGCGACCGTGGCCGCGATCGGCGCGGCGCTGCACGCGGTCGCGCGGTTCGATCGGGCCGAGGTCGGGCGCCTGGCCGCCGCGGCCCACGCCCGCGCCCAGGGCCGCCGCGGCGCGCCGGGCAGCGGCGCCGACGTCGCGACCTCGACCCACGGCGGCGCGCTGGCGTTCACGCGCGGCGCGGTGACGCCGCTGGCGCTGCCGGCCGACCTGGCGCTCGACTTCGCGTGGACCGGCGCCGCCGCCGACACCGCGACGCTGGTCGCCGCGGTCACCGCGACCCGGGGCCGGCCCGCGGTCGAGGACGCCCTCGCCGCGATCGCCCGCGCCGCCGCCGACCTCGCCGCCGCCACGACCGCCGCCGCCGCGCTGACCGGCTTCGCCGCCGCCGCCGCCGCGACCGCGGCCCTGGCCGCCGCCACCGACGTCGCGCTGGTGCCACCGGCGGTGACCGCGCTCCAGGCCCGGCTGGCGCCGCTCGGCGCGGTCGCCAAGACCACCGGCGCCGGTGGCGGCGACGTCGTCGCGATCGTCCGCCCTGCGGCGCTCGATCGTAACCAGGTGACCGCGGCGATCGTCGAAGCCGGACTTTGGCCGCTGGCGCTCACCGTCGATCCGACCGGGGTGGACATCACCCGGACAGCTGCGTAAGGTCCGCCGGCGTGTCGTCTCGCCTGCATGGCTTCCACGCCCGGACCGTCGACGAGCGTCGCCGTCACCTCGCCGACCAAGGCCTCGACCTCGACGACCTCGACGGTGGCCTGAGCCTCGCCGACGCCGCGGGCATGATCGAGAACGTCGTCGGCCGCTACGCCCTGCCGCTGGCGGTCGCGACCAACTTCACCGTCGACGGCGTCGACGCGCTGGTGCCGATGGCGGTCGAGGAGGCGTCGATCGTCGCGGCCGCGTCCAACGCCGCGCGGATGGCCCGCGCCGGCGGCGGCTTCACCGCGATCGTGCGCCCGGCCATCGTCACCGGCCAGATCCAGCTGGTCCACGTCGTCGACGCCGTCGCCGCCGCGGCCCGGCTCACCGACGCCGCGCCCGCGATCCTGGCCCGGGCCCGGGCCCTGACGCCACGGCTGGTGGCCCGGGGCGGCGGCCCGCGCGCGGTCTCGGCGCGGGTGCTCGCGACCGCCGGCCTCGACGGCGGCGTGGTCGTGGTCCACGTCGACGTCGACTGCTGCGACGCGATGGGCGCCAACCTGGTCAACACGCTGTGCGAGCTGCTGGCGCCCGACCTCGCGGCCCGGGCCGACGGCGCGGTCGGCCTGCGCATCCTCACCAACCTCACCGATCAGCGCACGGTCACGGTCGCGTGCGCGATCCCGCTGACGGCGCTGGCCGACGCCCGCACCGACGGCGCCACCGTCGCGGCCGGGGTCGCGGCCGCGTCGCGCTTCGCCGAGGCCGATCGCTACCGCGCCGCCACCCACAACAAGGGCATCATGAACGGCGTCGACGCGGTCCTGGTCGCGACCGGCCAGGACTGGCGCGCGGTCGAGGCCGGCGCCCACGCCTGGGCCGCGCGCGCCGGCGGCTACGCCCCGCTCGCGACCTGGCACGTCGACGGCGACCACCTGCGCGGCCAGCTCGAGCTGCCGCTCGCGGTCGGCACCGTCGGCGGCGCGCTCCACGTCCACCGCGGCGCCCGCGCGATGCTGGCCCTGGCCGGCGTGACCTCCGCGGCCCGCCTGGCGGCGCTGGCCGCGGCCGCCGGGCTCGCGTGCAACCTCGCGGCGCTGCGCGCGCTCGCCACCGACGGCATCCAGCGCGGGCACATGGCGCTGCACGCGCGCGCGGTGGCCCGGGCCGCCGGCGCCGACGGCGAGCTGATCGACGCGCTCGCCGCCGAGCTGGTGGCCGGCGGCGACCTCCGGCCCGAGACCGCGGCCACCCTCCTGACCCAGCTCAAGGGTGCTACCTTGGCCACGAGCCCATGATCCACCGCATCGGCGATCGCCGCGCCACCGCCCAGGCCGTGCCCCTGCCGCCCTCGCTCGAGGTCGGCGCGTGCTACCGCTACTGTGAGGCGCTGTGCCGCGCCCACCACCACAACTTCCCGGTGGCGTCGATCTTCGCGCGCTCGAACCTGCGCCAGCACATCTTCGCGATCTTCGCGTTCGCGCGGGTCGCCGACGACTTCGCCGACGAGCCCGCCTACGAGGGCCGGCGCGCGCGCGAGCTCGATCGCTGGGAGGAGCTGCTGCACCAGACCTACTTCGGGCGCCCGCCCGAGCACCCGGTGTTCGTGGCCCTGGCGGCGACGATCAAGTCGCTGGCGCTGCCGATCACCGAGTTCACCAAGCTGGTGTCCGGATTCCGGACCGATCTCGAGACCCGGCGCTACGCGACCTGGAACGACCTGCGCGACTACACGCGCGAGGCCGCCGAGCCGGTCGGCCACCTGCTCCTGTACATCGGCGGCTATCGCGCGCCCGAGCTGCACGCGTACGCCGACGACCTCGCCACCGGGCTGGCGTTCGCGCGCCTGATCCAGGACATGCCGGCCGACCTCGCGCGCGGCCGCATCTACGTGCCGCAGGAGGACCTGCGCCACTTCGGCGTCAGCGAGGCCGACATCGAGGCCCGCCGCGCGACCCCGGCGATCGCGGCGCTGGTCCGCTACCTGGTCGCGCGCACCCGGGCGCTGTTCGAGCGGGCCCGGCCGCTGATCGACATGGTCGGCGCCGACCTCGCGGTCGAGCTGGCGCTGATGTGGCACGGCGGCATGCGCATCCTCGACAAGATCGGCGCGGCCGGGCCGCGGCTGTTCGTCGAGCGGCCGCGGATCACCACCGCCGACAAGGCGCTGGTGGTGTCGCGCGCGCTGGCGTGGCGCGGCGAGACGCTGGGCCCGCGCGCGATCGCGCTGGTGCGGCGCACGTTCGTCGGCGGGTGATCAGCGACCGCGTCGCGGGCGTCAGGACAGCGACAGCCAGTGATCGGCGGCGCCGCGCAGCTTCTTGGTGAAGCTCGCCGGGAAGCACTTGATCACGTACTCGACGGCCTGCTGCTTGAGCTCGGCGTCGAGGGGATCGGGCACGTCCATGTTGCCGTCCTCGGCGTTGGGCCGGACGCCGAGGCGCACGACCTCGGTCAAGCGCAGCACGTGCAAGCGGTTCATGAAGAGCGCGTACGCGATGCCGAGAAACAGCTCTTCCTGGGTCGAGTCGAGGGCGGACATCGCCCAATGAGTATCACAGCTTGCGGTCGTGCGTGGGGCCGTCGTCACGGTCGTGGGCCCGCGGCGCGGATCGCCGCCGGCCAAGCAGCCCGCAGCCACTGATCGCCGCCGCCCGGCCCGAGCCCCGCCCGAGGCCGCGTTCGCGGCCCGTTCGCCCCAGGTCAGCCCCGGCGCTTGCGCTCGGCCAGCGCCGCCAGGCGGGCCTTGAGCTCGGCCTCGAACCCCGACTCGGTCGGCGTGTACATGCGCGTACCGACCAGCGCCTCGGGCAGGTAGTCGGCCGGCACGTACGCCCCCTCGAACTCGTGCGGGTACTTGTAGCCCTGGCCGTGACCCATCGCCCGGGCCAGCCCCGTCGACGCCGGCCGCAGCGCCGCCGGCACCGGCAGCGCGCCGTGCTCGCGCACCGCCTTGCGCGCGGCGGCGTAGGTCGTGAGCGCGGTGTTCGACTTGGGCGCGCACGCCAGGTAGACCACGGCCTGGGTCATGACCAGCGCGCCCTCGGGCAGGCCGACCAGCCCGTAGGCCGACAGCGCGCTGACCGCGACCACCAGCGCCTGGGGATCGGCGTTGCCGATGTCCTCGGACGCGAAGATCACCAGGCGCCGCAGGATGAAGCGCGGATCGTCGCCGGCCTCGAGCATGCGCGTCATCCAGTACGCGGCGGCGTCGGGATCCGAGCCGCGCAGGCTCTTGATCAGCGCGCTGACCACGCCGTAGTGCTCGTCGCCGGCGCGATCGTAGGTGAGCACCTTGCCCTGGGCGGCCTCGGCCACGTGCTCGGCGGTGATCGTCACCGGCGGCTCGGCGCCGGCCAGCTCGGCCGCCGCCTCGAGGATGCCGAGCCCGCGCCGCGCGTCGCCCCCGGCCAGGGCCACGAGCTGCTCGATCGTGTCGTCCGCGATCCGGACGTCGAGCCCGCCGAGGCCGCGGTCGTGGTCGGCCAGGGCCCGGCGCACGATCGTCGCGATCACCTCGTCGGTCAGGGCCTCGAGCCGCACCACCCGGCACCGCGACAGCAGCGCGCCGACCACGCCGAACGAAGGATTCTCGGTGGTGGCGCCGACCAGGGTCACGGTCCCGGCCTCGACGTGGGGCAGGAGCGCGTCCTGCTGGGTCTTCGAGAACCGGTGGATCTCGTCGATGAACAGCACGGTGCGGCGCCCGTATTGATCGCGGCGCTCGGCGGCCCCGGCCACGGCCTCGCGCATGTCCTTGACCCCGGCCTCGACCGCCGACAGCGTGATCAGATGTGCGCGGATCGCCTCCGCCACCAGCCGGGCGAGGGTGGTCTTTCCAGTCCCAGGCGGCCCCCAGAGCAAGAGCGACGGGATCGTGCGCCCCGCCGCGAGCTGCCCCAGGAGCTTGCCCGGACCCACGAGGTGCCCCTGGCCGGCGAACTCTGCCAGCGATCGCGGGCGCATGCGCTCGGCGAGGGGCTGACCGACGCGGCGCGACGCGGCGTTCTGGGCGAAGAGATCCACGGGGACCCACCGACGATCGCGGTGTGGCCGCACCGTGTCAATGCGGCGAGGTCGCGACACCCCTGGTGACGGCAAACCCGGCCACCCGATCCGCCAGGGAGGGGGGGCCGATCTGTGATCTCACCGGGTTGTGAGGTGCGGGCGACCGCCCGCAGCGTGGCACCGACCTTGCTCTATCCACAGGCATGACCGCTCTCGACCGCGTGTACCAGTACCGGCTGCTGCTGGGGAAGGCCGCGTCGGGGGCCGGGCTGTCCTTCGATGAGATCGAGGCGCTCACCGCCCTCGAGGCGGCGTTCGCCGAGGACGCCAGCCCGGCGGTCGACGGCCGCCGCTTCCGGCGCGAGTCCGTCGCGCTGCCGGCGATCGTCCGCGGCGGCAAGCTCCACGACGCGATCACCGTCTCGGACATCGGGCCCGGGGGCATGGTGTGCGCCAGCGCGCCCTACGCCGAGGTCGGCTGCGCCGTCGAGATCGTCATCGACGACATCGAGCTCGGCCTGACCTACCGCTTCAAGGCCCGCGTCCAGTGGATGCGCGAGGACGGCGACGACTACGCGCTCGGGTTCGCCTGGACCGGCACGCCGGTGCTGCTCCGCCACGGCAACTCGCTCGCGGCCGATCCGGCGCTGGCGAAGCTGGCGGCGTGATCGCGCTGGGGTGGTAGCCTCGAGGCGCATGCGCGCCGTCCTCGTCTGCGTGGCCGTCCTCGGCGGCGCGGGTTGCTACACCAACGCATTCTCCAACGCCGCCAAGGCCAAGGAGATCCAGCGCAAGAGCCTCGCCAAGGCCCTGCCCGCGCACCTCGAGGTCGCGACGCCGGTGCCGGGCACCTCGCGCACCGCGAGCGTGCGGGTCTGGGTCGACGACGACTTCCGCAGCCAGAACGTGCGGTGGCGGGCGCAGATCGAGGAGCAGCTCGACGAGGCCAACCAGCTGCTGGCGCCGGCGGTCGGCATCCGGCTGGTGGCCAAGGACATGCAACCGTGGCCGGCCCGGAGCGCCGATCGGCCGCTGGGCGAGGTGCTGGCCGCGCTCGAGGCCAAGGACCCCGGCGACGACGTCGACTGGGTGATCGGCTACGCGTCGTCGCTGACCCTGGTCGAGGGCTCGTTCGAGCAGCTCGGCATGGCCCGGCCGCTGGGTCGGCACCTGGTCGTGCGCGGCTACGCCGACGTGGTCGAGCGCGCCGGCTTCGAGCGGGCGTTCCCCGACACCACCGCCGAGGAGCGCGAGCGCGTGCACCAGGCCCGGCGCCGCCACAAGCAGACGGTCGTGCTGCTGCACGAGCTGGCGCACACGCTGGGCGCGCCGCACGAGAGCGATCCGGTGTGGCTCCTGGCCACGGTCTACTCGCCGGAGATGGCGACCCTGTCCGAGCCGTGCCGCGCGATCATGCAGCTCGGCCTCGAGACCTGGCTCGTGCCGCGCGCCAGCTTCGACGTGCGCGCGCTGGCGGCGCGGCTCAACGGCTACTTCGAGACCAACCCGTGGGGCGGCTGGATCGCCGACGACAAGGGCGCGCTCCAGGCCGAGCTGCGGGTGATGCTCGAGTCCGGCGGCGGCGGGCCCGCGGCCCAGCTCGGCGGCGAGGCGCTCGAGCAGCTCACGCGCGCGCGCCGGCTCGCGCAGGCCGGCAAGCTCGCCGACGCGCTGGCCGAGCTCGAGGCCCTGTCGGCCGCCTACCCGGCCACCGGCGACGTGCGCCAGGCCATCTGCGAGGTCCGGATCGGCAAGGACGGCGCCGCCGCCGAGGCCACCGCCAAGGCGTGCGCGCGCGTGCTCGAGGTCGCGCCCGACGATCCGCGGCCGCTGTTCGCGATGGCCGGCGGATTCCTGGCCGCGAACGACCGCGCCGCCGCGCTGCGCTACCTCGCCCAGGTCGACGGGCTGGCCGGCGAGCGCGTCGACGTGTGGCTGACGCTGGCGCAGATCTACATGAGCCAGGGCCTGGTCACGCTGGCCGAGCGCGCCGCCGACCGCGCCGAGGCCGTGACCGCCGGCGCCGCGGACGAGGTGCGGGTCTGGGCGTCGCGCACCCGCGGGCGCTACGGCCTGCCACCCGGCGGCGCGCCCGGCGGGATCGCGCTCGCCGACGAGGGCGACTACGTCAACGCCGTGCGCGAGCTGCTCGCGGCGATCTACGCCGACAAGTTCGCGGTCGCCAAGCAGCAGGCCGCCGCCGCCGGCAAGCGCTGGAAGGGCGCGCCCGGCCTGCTCGCGGCCCGGTGCGATCTCGCGCTGCGCCAGCAGCAGCTCGGCGCCGCGCGCGCGCTGTGCGATCAGGCGATCGCGGCCTGGTCGGGCGCGGCCTGGGCGCTGTACCTGCGCGGGGTGCTGCTGGTCGGCGCCGGCAAGGTCCAGCCGGCGATCGCGTCGCTGCGGGCGGCGATCGCCGCCGAGCCCGAGCTGGCCCAGGCCTACCGCACGCTGGCCAAGGCCCTCGATCGCGCCGGCGACGCCGTCGGCCGCGCCGAGCTCGCCGCCGCGTACGCGCAGCGCTTCGGCGCGAAGCTCCCGTGACGGCGACGGGTCGAAACGATCCGCTCGATCTATAATCGCGAGCCGTGGGGTTCCTCCGCCGGATGTTCTCGCCTGATCACCGGGCGGCGCGCGCCGCCGAGGCGGCCGGCGATCCCGACGCCGCGGCCACGCACTACGGGCTGGCCGGCGACCGCGAGGGCGCGGTCCGCATGCACCTGGCCCGGGCCGCGCGCGCGCCCGATCGCGCCGGCGAGATCGCCGCGCTGCGCGACGCGCTGCACTGGGCCGGCGACGAGGCGCCGCTGGTCGCGCAGGCGTCCGCGGCGCTGGGCCGGGCGCTGGTCGCCAAGGCCAAGGCCGAGGGGATCGCGACCGCGCGCGATCGCGAGCGCGTGCGCGAGGCCGCGACGCTGCTCGTCGCCGGCGGCGCCTTCCGCGAGGCCGGCGACGCGTTCCAGGCGATCGACGATCTCGCGGCCGCGGCCCAGGCGTTCTCCGACGCCGGCCTGATCGATCGGGTCGAGCGGGCGCTCGGCGAGGACGAGCTCCGCGCGACCGCCGAGAAGACCGCGCGCGACGCGTTCGCCGACTACGAGCTGCACCGCCGGCTGGGCCGGCGCAGCCAGGCCAAGGCCGCGCTGGCCGCCAGCCTCGCCGCCGAGCCGTCCGACGATCGGCAGCGGGTGCTCGACGCGCTCGCCGCCGACCTGATCAGCGGCGGCCGGGTCGAGCTGCGCCCGCGCGGGCTCGACCCGGTGATCGTCACGGCGCGACCGCTGGTGGCGCTGGGCCGCGACGCCGTGTGCGACCTGCCGCTGCGCGCCGGCGGCGTGTCGCGTCGCCACGCCGAGATCGAGGTGTCGGCCACCGGCTTCACGATCGGCGACGGCGGCTCGCGCAACGGCACGCTGATCGGCGGCCTGCCGGTGGCCGGCAAGATGCCGCTGGTCGGCGCCGGCGCGGTCGAGCTCGGCGAGGACTGCAAGGTCGAGTACGAGCTGCACGGCAGCCCGGGCGTGCTGTTCCTGCGGATCGCGACCGGGCTCGATCGGGGGCGCCGGCTGGTCGTGACCCGCCCCGGCCAGCGGGTCGATCTGACCGCGACCGGCCTGGCGTGCGAGCTGGTGTTCGAGGCCGGCGCGCCGTGGCTGGGCCGACCGGCCGGCGGGTTCCAGCTCGGCGCCGACCGGATCGGCACCGGCGCCGTCCAGCTGATCGTCGGCGACGTGCTCACCTGGGACGACCTCACCATCGACGTGGCGGCATGAGCCTCTGGGCGCGCTGGTTCGGGCGCAGGCGCGCGCCCGCGGCGCCGACGCCGGCCGAGCCGGCGGTGCTGCGCGACGAGGACGACGCGTGGCTCGAGCAGCTCACGAGCGCGTGCGGCGACGGCCGCCGGCTCGACGAGCTCGGCTCGACCGACACCCTCGCCCACCTCGCGGGCCTGTGGCAGCGCGGGCACGAGCGGCTCGCGACCGAGTGGCTCGAGAAGCTGATCGCCGTGCCCGAGGCCCCGGCCGAGGCGATCACGACGCTGCGCGCCCGCCTGGTCGACTGGCTCGAGGCCCGCCACGAGCTCGAGCGCGGGCTGGTCCACCTGCAGGCGCTCGCCGTCACCGACGCCCACGCGGTGCGCGCCAACTACCTGCTGGCCGAGCACTACCGCAAGCTCGGCGACGATCACGCCGCGCTCCGGCACTACGAGGCGGTGCTGGCGCGCGACGTCGACTACCCCAACGTCCGGGCGCGGGTCGAGCGCCTGCGCGTGGCCCGCGGCCTGACCGCGCCGTCGGCGGGCGAGACGATCGCCGGCGCCGACGTCGTCGGCATCGGGGCCGGGGCCCGCTACCGGCTGGTGCGCGAGCTCGGCCGCGGCGCGACCGGCGTCGTCTACCTGGCCCGCGACGCCGAGTTCGAGCGCGACGTCGCGGTCAAGCTCCTGCACCCGCACCTGGCCACGGCCGGCCAGGCCAGCGCGGTCGAGCGGTTCTTCGGCGAGGCCCGGCTGATGGCGTCGCTGCGCCACCCCAACGTCGTCGCGGTGCTCGACCTCGAGGAGAAGTCGCGCCGGCTGGTGCTCGAGCTCGCGGCCGGCGGCACGCTGCGCGATCTGCTGCGCGAGCGCGGCCCGCGCTCGATCCGCCGCGCGATCGAGCGGCACGTGCAGCTGCTCGCGGCGCTGGCCGCGGCCCACCGACGCGGCGTCGTCCACCGCGACGTCAAGCCCGGCAACCTGATGTTCCGGCGCGATCCTGATCAGGCCGGGGTCGAGATCATGCTGGGCGACTTCGGCGTCGCGCAGCTGCCCGACGCGCACGGCAGCACCGGCGCCGACGTGGCCCACGGCCGCCGCGCCGCCGAGGCCGTCGGCACGCTCGCGTACATGAGTCCGGACCAGCGCCGCGGCGCCGAGCCGGTGCCGGCCGATGACCTGTACGCGACCGCGGTGGTGCTCTACGAGATGCTGATCGGCCACCACCCGTGGTCGCGCGAGCAGATCCTGGCCGGCACGCGGACGCGCCACGACTTCCACCTGCCCGACGCGGTCACCGCGACCGCGCCGCCGGAGCTGGCGGCGGCGCTGGTCGCGCACCTCGATCGGCTGGGCGACCCGGTCACCGCCGCGCGCCCGACCACCGACGTCGCGCTGGCCGAGGCGATCGCGCTCCGGGCCCAGGCGATCGCCGTCGACGCGCGCTGAGTTTCCAGAGGGCCTGTCGCCAGGCCCTCCCCCGTCGGGGGCAAGCCCCGACGGGGCCCCCACCCACGACGCGAGACTCCCGGCGCGTGGACCGGTGCTCGACCGAAAAACTTACAAGCCTGATCTGAGTTGCAGCGGGTCCGTCGCCAGGTCCCGACGAGCCGCCCCTCCGAGGCGCGAGACGCGTCGACCGGTGCGCGACCGAACCCCTGGCAAGCGCTGACCGCGGCCCGTCAGCGCGCGCGGGGCAGCCACGCGGTCGCGGCCGCGCGCTTGTCGGCGAACTCGTCGCCGGCGGCGGTCCAGGTCGCGATCGCGTGCTCGGCCAGCGCGCGCGCGCGCCGGCGATCGCCACCGGCGGCGACCAGCGCCTGGGCCAGGCCGAGCTCGGCCTCGGCCTGCTCGTTGGGATCCTGATCGGGGCCGGCGCGGCGCGCGACCGCGCGCTCGAGCCACGCGACCGCGTCGCGCGCGCGGCCCCGGGCCAGCTCGGCCATGCCGCGCCCGTACTCGACGTGGGCCAGGAGCGGGTGGGCGGGCCCGAGCGCGGCGGTGATGATCGTGCCGGCGCGGGTGAACGCCGCGATCGCGTCGGCGGCGCGACCGCCAGCGCGGAGGGCCTCGCCGTAGTTGATCAGCGCGACCGCGACGTTCGGGTGCTCGGGCCCGAGCGCCTGCTCGAAGATCGCCAGGGCGCGCTCGTCGTAGCCGATCGCCAGCGCCACCGCGCCGGTGTTCTTGGCCTCGATCGCGGTGTTGACCAGCGAGGTCGCGACGTCGAGGTGATCGGGGCCGAGCGTGCGCTCGCGGATCGCCAGGAGCTCCTGGTTGAGCGCGAGCGCCTCGGCGTGCTGGTTCAGGTGCGAGTAGGCCCCGCCGAGATCCGACATGGCCGACAGCGTGCGCGGGTGCTCGGGGCCGCGCGCCGCGCGGTAGATCGCGACCGCGCGCTCGAGCTTGGTCAGCGCCGCCCCGCTGTGCCCCGACTTGTTCTCGCACGCCGCGAGGGCCTCGAGGCTCTGCGCGATCTGCACGTGGGCGGGCCCGAGCACGCGCTCGCGCGTCGCCAGGATCGGCGTCAGCGCCGCGCGACACTGGGCAAGCTCGCCGCGCTGGTAGAGCAGCATCGCGCGGTTGGTCGCGATCGTCAGCGCGTACGGGTGCTCGGCGCCCAGCGCCGCGACCACCGCCGGCTCGAGCCGCGCGAACACCGCCTCGGCCTGGTCGTACTCGCCCTGATCGGTCAACACCAGCGCCAGCAGGCCGTCGACCTGGAACCGCGCCATCGGGTCGAGGTCGCGCTCCTCGAGGATCGGCGCCAGCGCCGCCGCGGCCCGGGCCGGCTGCCCCTGGGCTCGCGCCAGGTCGGCCAGCCCCAGCGCCAGATCCAGGCGCTTGCCGAGCGGCCGCCCGAGCGCGTCGACCGCGGCCGCCCCCAGCTCGCCCCAGGACGCCGCGCCGTCGAGATCGCCGCGCTCGTCGGCGTCGAGCGCGAGCAGCTCGAGGTACGCGGTGGCCAGGTGCCCGCGATCGCCGCCCCGGGTGGCCGCGGCGGCGGCGTCGACCAGATCGGCGCGGGCCGGATCGAACCGACCGACGCCGATCGCGTGGCCCGCGCGCACGATCAGGGCCTCGGCCTCGATCGGCGGATAGCCGAGCTGGCGCGCCGCGGCGACCACGGCGTCGTACGTCGCGTCGTCGGCGTCGTCGGCGCGGCCCGCGAGGGTGGCGAGCCGGGTCTCGAGCTCGACCAGGCCCGCGGCCGCCTCGGGCTGGGTCGGGCGCGGCACCAGGCCGGCGAGGATCTGCGGGTCGGCGCATTCCTCGAGCCGCGGCAGCGTCGTGATCAGCGCGGGCACGTCGGCGATGCGATCGCGGTCGACCCCGACCAGCGTCTCGATGAACGCCGCGGTCTGTTGCCGCCGCACCGCCAGGCACGCCGCGCGCTGGGCGTAGACGCCCTCGGGCTGGGCGTGGCGCACGCGGGTGTCGCGGCAGGCCTCGACCGACGCCGCGCGCCAGTCGCGCTCGAGCTTGGTCAGGCGCGCGTCGACCACCTTGAAGCTGGCGTCGGCGTAGGGCGCGCCGCTGATCCCGAACGCGTCGGCGACCCGGGCCCGCGCGCCGCTCCAGAGGCCCGCGCCGCTGGCGTCGGCCTGGGCGCACGGCGAAGGCGCCGCGCCGCGCCCGACCACCAGCGCCACGACGACCGCGGCGGCCACGACCGCCGCCGCCGCCACCGCGACGTAGGGCCGCGGCCGGCGCAGCCCGCGCTCGAGCTCGTCGAGCAGCGCCGCCATCGTCGGCCACCGCTGCGCCGGCTCGGCCGCGAGCGCGCGCTCGAGCGCGCGCTGGATCCGCGCCGGCACCCCGCGGTTGCGCGGCGGCCGGCGCGCGCCGTCGACGATCTCCTGGCGACGGGCGGGCAGCTCGAAGGCCGTGAACGGCGTCTCGCCGTGCAGCGCTTGCCACAGCGCCACCGCGAACGCGAACTGATCGGCGGCCGGGCCGATCTCGCCCGCGCTCATCTGCTCGGGCGCCATGTACAGCGGCGTGCCCATCACCGAGCCGGCCTCGGTCAGCGACGACGACATCGCGCCGCTCGCGCTCGCCCGCACCGGCGTCGCCGCGGCGACGAGCTCGGGGCGATCGGCCACGCGCACCAGCCCGAAGTCGGTGACCCGCATCCGCCCGTCGCCGCCGACCAGCACGTTGTCGGGCTTGAAGTCGCGGTGGACGAGATCGGCGGCGTGGGCGGCGGCCAGGCCGCGCCCGGCCTGCACGTACGCGCGCACGATGTCGGCCCAGGCCCGATCCCGCTGGTAGGCGCGCAGGTTGCCGCCCGTGGTCAGCTCCATCGCGATGAACACGTCGGCCCCGACCGTGCCGACGTCGAACACCGAGACGACGTTGGGGTGCGCCAGCTTGGCCAGGGCCTGGGCCTCCCGCTGCAAGCGGGCCTTGCCCTCGGTGCCGTCGGCGGCGCGGCTGCGCAGCAGCTTGATCGCGACCCGCCGATCGAGCTCGGGATCGTGGGCGGCGTAGACCACGCCCATGCCGCCGCGGCCGAGCTCGTCCTCGAGCAGGTAGCGCCCGACCCGGGTGCCGACGCGCAGCGCCGGCGACGACGTGCCGCCCATCGACGGCTCGTCGGCCGGGAGGGTCTCGCCGCTCTCGAGCGCGGCCAGCGGGCCGAGCGATCGCGTGGGTTCGTCGTCGCGCACGGTCGCTAGCTTACTCGCTCGGCAGCGCGATCACGTCGGTGGTGGCGTCGGCGCGCGCGGCCTCGGCCGCGGTCACGACGCCGATCGCGCGGTCGCGCAGGGCCGGATCGGCCGCCATCCGCACCGCCAGCGGCGCCACGACCACCTCCTCGATCAGCCGGCGCAGCGGCCGGGCGCCGAGCGTCGGATCGACGCCGCGCGCCGCGAGCAGCGCCCGGGCCGCCGGCGACGACCACAGGCTCAGGCCGCGGCTGACCACGCCCGGGCGCTTGCGGACCTTGGCCAGCTCGAGCTCGACGATGCGCTCGATCGCGGCGGCGCCCAGGCGCCGGAACGACACGATGTGGTCGAGGCGCGCCGAGAACTCGGGCCGGAAGTGGGCCCGGATCGCGTGGCCGTAGTCGGGCACGTCGTCGCCGCCGAACCCGACCGCGCCCCGGGCGCCGACGCCCAGGTTCGAGGTCATCACGATGACGCACATGCGCAGGTCGAGCAGCCGGCCGAGCGAGTCGGTCAGCCGGCCCTCGCCGATCACCGCCAGCAGGAGGTCGAACACCTCGGGGTGGGCCTTCTCGAGCTCGTCGAGCAGCACCACCGACAGCGGCTGCCGGCGCACCGCCTCGGCCAGCGAGCCGGCGCCGCCGCCGACCTCGAGCAGCCGCGCGGCCGAGCCCGGCGTCATGTACTCCGACAGATCGACCCGCACCAGGCGATCGTCGGCCCCGAACAGGTAGCGCGCGATCTGCTTGGCCAGCTCGGTCTTGCCGACCCCGGTCGGCCCCGCGAACAGGAGCGAGGCGACCGGCCGCTCGGGATCGTCGAGCCCGACCTTGAACCGCGCCAGCGCCCGCGCGACCACCTCGCACGCGTGGTCCTGGCCGATCACGCCGGCGGTCAGCGCCGCGGTGATCTCGGCGCGGCCGGTCGGGTGCTCGTCGGTGATCAGCTCGACCGGCAGCCCCGACCAGCGCCCGAACGCCGCCGCGACGTCGCGCGGCATCGCCAGGCTCGGCGGCGGCACCGCGTCGGCGTTCCACCAGTCGAGGAACGCCAGCGCCTTGCCCGGGAACCGCAGATCGCGCCGGAACGCGGCGCTCAGCGACAGCAGCCGGCGCAGCCCGGCCGGGTGCAGCTCGCACGCCGGGTTCTTGCGCCGCTGGTACGCGAGCACCAGCGGCCCGACCTGGGCCGGCCCGGGCTCGTCGACGCGCACGACCGTCAGCGCGTCGACCAGCGCCGGGTAGCGGCGCCGGCACTGGGCCAGCTCCGACGGCGACGCCTCGACCACGACCCGCAGCTCGCCGGCGACCAGCGCCGGCAGCCACAGCTCGCCGATCGTGGCGCCGTCGGCCTGGGCCGCGCACAGCTCGACCAGGCGATCGGCGTAGAGCCAGTCGCGGGTCCCGGCCAGCTCGCGGGCGACCGCGAGGCACCGCTCCTGCCACATGCCCAGGTAGGTCATGCCCGCGGTGATGTGGCTGGCCGAGGTCGCCCACAGCCGCCGGCGCTCGTCGCCAGCGCCGCGCTCGCCGAGGTGGCGCGCCAGCCGCCGGACCAGCGCGGTCTTGCCGACGCCGGGCTCGCCGACCAGCACGATCGAGCGCGCGGGCTCGGCGTCGACCATCGCCTGGAGCGCCAGCGCCTGCGGCAGCTCGCCGACCGGCGCCGCCAGGTGCTTGCGCGCCAGCTTGCCGGTCCAGTCCTCGGCCACCGCGGCCACGGTCGGCGGCGGCGGCTCGACCTCGGCGCGCGCGTCGTCATCGTCGGCGTCGAACCGCGCCAGCGCCCACGGCTCGATCCACTCGCGCACGCCGGCGCGCACGTCGAGCGCGTCGGCCGCGCTCGAGCCGAGCGTCGCCGCCGACACCGCGGCGCGGATCACCTCGGCGGCGTCGTCGAGCGACTCGAGCGCCAGCGACCAGCCGAACCGCGGCACCAGCGCGCGCCAGACCTCGCCCTCGGCGAACGCGCCGTAGGCGACGCGGATCGGCACGGTGCGGGAGCCGAGCACCCAGACCGTCGCCGCGGGCGCGCGGGGGCGCATCTCGATCGCCACCCGGCGCAGCTCGACGTCCTCGGTGAAGCGGTAGCGGGCGAGGTCGCCGTCGGCCGCGGCCGCGATCACCGCCGGCTCGAGCGCGGCCAGCACGTCGGCGACCGTGTCGCCCCACGCCGTCGGCGCCGGCCGATCGAACAGGCGCTCGCGCCGCCGCATCAGCACGCCCACGAGCTTGCCGCCGTCGTGCTCGGTCAGGAACACCCGGAACGTCGGCCGGGTCATCGGTGGCTCCAGCGCACGTGCCACAGCGCGCGCACGACCTCGGCCAGGCTCGGCGCGGTGACGCGCGTGGCCAGGCCCAGCACGAAGTCCTCGACGTCGGCCACGAACGCCTCGCCCGGCCGCGCGCCGGCGGCGTAGGTCAGGGTCCGGACCGCCGGCAAGAGCGCCTCCGGGTTCGGCGGCCCGGCGACGCCGGCGGCCTGGGCCTCCTCGAACGCCGCCAGCGCGGCCGCGTGCGCGCGCAGCAGCGGCACCAGCTCGTGCGCGCCCGGCCGCACCTCGACCCGGTAGACCTCGGGCTCGTCGGTGAGCGACTGGAAGAAGTGGGTGCCGTGCTCGGGCGTGAACGCCGCGCGCGCGAACACCTCGCGGACGACGAACGCGCGCTGGACGTGACCGATCGCCGGCGCCCGGTAGTCGTCGATGCGCCCGTCCTTGCCGCGGACCATCGCCTGATCGGCGACCGCGCGCAGCGCCTCGAGCAGGCCCCAGCCCAGCGGCCGCGCGCCGCTGCCGACCACGCCCACCGGCGTCACCAGGAGCGTCACGACGTGGGCGTCGGGATCAGCCAGGTCGCCGGCGTGCCGCAAGAGCAGCTCGGCCCGGGCCAGCGCCGCCACCAGCGCCGGCTGGCTCGCCTGGGCCCGGGGCGCGCGGTCACCGCTGCGCGGATCGTAGCGGCGCGGCTCGCGCTTGCCCGACGCGCCGTGCTCACGCTCGCGCAGCTCGGACCGCGGCCACGCCTCGAGATCGTGCTCGTCGTACTCGGCCCGCCGCGCCCGCGGCCGCCGGCCGACCAGGGTCGTGCGCAGCTCCTCGAGCTCGTCGGCGTAGCGCTCGACGAAGTAGCGGCCGCGGTCGGCGTCGGGGTGATCGCGCAGCGCCGCCAGCGCCCGCCCGACCGGATCGCCGGCGAGCGCGCGATCGATGCGATCGGCCATGGCCTCCGCGTCCGGCGCGAGCGCGGCCGCCGACAGGTCGCGGGCCGCGACCAGCGCGAACGTGCCCGGCCACGGCGCCGCCTCGGGCACCAGCTCGAGCTCGACCGCGATCGCGCCGGCGTGCTCGCGCAGCCGGGCCACGGTCATGCGCGCCGGCGGCGCGGTGGCGAGCGCGTCGACCAGCGCGCCGGCGACGTGGTCCTCGAGCCAGCGCTTGACCGTGCGCGCGCCGAACCGGGCGTCGAACGCCTGCGCCACCGCGCGCGCGCGCACCGCGCGCCCGGCGTAGACGAACACGTCGCGCTCGCGCAGGCCGCGCCGGCCCAGGAGCTTGGCCAGCTCCTTGTCGACGACGCGGGCGGCGACCTCCTCGGTCAGCGGCCGGAACCGGACGACGCGATCGATCCGGTTCCACAGCTCGGGCGGGAAGAACTCGCGCACGGCCTTGGCGATCTGCCCGAGCACGAGGTCGGCGCCGTCGCCGAAGCCGATCGGCGCCTGGACCCGCGCGCCCAGGTTCGAGGTCATGACCACGACCGCGTGGTGGAAGCTGGCGACCTCGCCGGCGGCGTCGGTCAGGCGGCCCTCGTCGAACAGCTGCAGCAAGAGCCCGAGCACCGCCGGGTGGGCCTTCTCGATCTCGTCGAGCAGCACCACCGCGAACGGCTGCTCGCGGATGCGCGTCGTCAGCAGGCCGTCGGGGTTGAACCGATCGCCGATCAGCCGCGCCACCGCGTCGGGGCCGGCCAGCTCGCTCATGTCGAACCGCAGGAGCCGGCGGCGATCGCCGTACAGGTACTCGGCCAGCGCGGTCGCCAGCTCGGTCTTGCCGGTGCCGGTGGGGCCGGTGAACAGGTAGACGCCGAGCGGGCGACCGGGATCAGCGAGCCCGGCGCGGACCTTGACGACGACGTCGGTGGCGACCGCGACCGCCTCGTCCTGCCCGACCACCCGGGCCGCGAAGTGCGCGGTCACCTCGGCCGGATCCAGCGGCGCGTCGAGGGTGATCAGGTGCTCGGGCAGGCCGGTCTCGCGCGCGGCCAGCGCGACCGCGGCCTCGGGCGTGAGCGGGCGCCGGCCGCCGTCGGGCGCCGCGCCGGCGCTCACCACCAGCTTGCGCAAGAGCTCGATCGGCCCGCCGGGGCTGGCGGTCCACGGGAACAGGCTGGTGGCCAGCTCGGTGATCGTGCGCGGCGTGAACGGGTGGACCTCGATCGGGTGCTCGGCCTCGAGCCGCCGGACCTCGGCCAGCATCAAGGTCGCGGTCTCGGCCGCGCCGGTCGGCTCGATCGCGACCCGCGCGAACAGGTTCGCGAACGACGGCGCCTCGTCCTCGAGCCGCGCCAGCTGGGCCCGGGTCGCGGTCGCGACGATCGTCAGCTCGCCGCGCTGGACCGGCCCGCGGAAGAAGTCGGCGAACGAGCGCTCGGACTGCCGGGTCATGCCGAGCCGCCCGAACAGGTGCAGATCGTCGAACCACAGGAGGCCGCGGTGGGCCCGGGCGTCGGTGACCAGATCGAGCAGGCGATCCTCCCAGTCGCCGAAGTACTGCATGCCGGCGATCAGGCGCTTGCCCGACAGGCGCCACACGCGGTGGATCCGGTCGCTGTTGCGGTGCAGGAGCCAGCCGTCCTGCTCGAGCCGATCGGCCACCCACCGCGCCACCACCGTCGCGCGTCCGGATCCCGGACGACCGACGACGACGGTCGAGCGCGGCCGGGCGCCGCCGAGCAGGCGCGCCAGCTGCGCGCGGTAGGTCGGGCGCGGCACGCCCAGCGGCAAGGTGCCGTCGATCGCGCGCGCGGTCTGATCGACGCCGAGCTGGCCGAGCTTCTGGTGGACCACGCGCGCCAGCCCGGCGCGCTGGCGCCCGACCTCGGCGGCCCGGGCGCGATCGAGCAGCGTCCGCGGCGTCAGATCGAACGACACCGTCAACAGGCGCTCCTTGGCGGCGCTCTTGCGCCCCTCGAGGTCGGCCGCCGACGCGTCGTGCCAGGCGTGGCGCGCGAAGTGCGGCGCCAGCCGCTCGACCTCGGCGACGTCGTCGGCGTCGAACCACACCGACGGATCGCTCGGGTGGTAGGCCAGCAGCCGCTGGCTGGTGTCGGTGAACCAGCGCGGCTCGAGCACCAGCGGGAACCGACCGCCGACCCGGCCGTGGCCGCGCAGGTTCAGATCGAGCGAGACGTGGTGCAGCCGGGTCCCGGGCGCGGTCTCGAGCAGCTCCTGGTCCTCGGGCTCGCGGGTCCGCACCAGCTCGGCCAGCGCCTTGGCCAGGCCCTCGCGCAGCCGCACCTCGCTCTTGCCGGTCAGCGCCGGCTGCGGGCCGACCGGCACCACCGGCGTCCACACCAGCCCGGCGCTGGTGCGCCGCTCGTAGACCGTGATCGCGTAGCTGCGCTTCACGCGTCACCGCCGTCGTCGTCGCCCGCGTCGTCGTCGTCGACCAGCTCGACCGGGTAGAGCTCGTCGGCGGTGCGCCCGGCCGCCAGCTCGGCCGCGATCACCGTCAGCGCCACCTCCTCGAGCCGCGCCCACTGCTCGACCCACGGCAGCGCCAGCTTGGTGCCGCGCACGATCACGCTCGCGTCGTCGGGGTGCTCGCGCTCGACCGGCCCGCGCGGGGTCGCCGCGGGCGGCGCCAGCGTCGCCAGCTTGAGCCACTCGGCGTCGGTGAACTCGGTCGCCAGCGCCAGCCGGCGCACCACCAGGTGGCACGGCGACTCCTTGGCGATCCCGAAGTACCGGTGGGCGCCGGCCTCGAGCCCGAGCAGGCACGCCGCGCCCGGCCCGCGCACGCGCACCAGCGCGTTGCGCAGCCCGCCGTCGGGGCCGGTCTGCCCGGCCAGCCAGGCCCGGGTCCGCGGCGGCCCCCACACCCGCGCGATCGGCCAGTTCGGCGCCGGGTCGCGGGCCACGGTCGAGTGCGCGGTGATCGTCCAGCCCCGGCGCTCGGCCTCGGCCAGGAGCGCGGTCACCCAGTGGCCCAGCGCGCGCGGGTGATCGGTCGCCGACAGGCCCAGCGTGATCTCGTCGCGCTGCTCGCGCCGCGCCACCGCCAGCCAGAACATCGCGCGCGCGAACGTGCGCTCGAGCGGCGCCACCATCGCCACCGCGGGCTCGACGTCGTCGCCGGCCAGCGCCGCCGCGATCGCCAGCTCCTCGGCCGCCGCCAGATCGTCGCGCGCGCGCCCGGCGTCGTCCCAGGCGCGCTCGAGCCGCGCCAGCTCGATCGCCATCTGCTGCACCTGCGCGCTCGACAGCACCGCCTTGCCGCGGCGCTTGCCGCCGGGCTGGGCCTCACCGCGCGCGAGCTGGGCCTTGAGCCAGTCGAGCTGGGCCTTGACCTCGGTCGCGAGGTCGCGCCGCATCCAGCCGTCGGCCGCGCGCCGCGCCGCCGCCACCGCCAGCGCGCCGCGGGCGTTGCGCCGACCGCCGGCGCCGCCGCGGCGCCACGCCGACACCGTGACGCCGGCCTCGGGCGGGGTCGTGCCCAGGTGGGCCCCGGCCGGCAGCTCGACGCCGATCGGCTCGTCGACGGTGCGCACCGCCAGGAGCGCGCCGTGGGCGTCGCGCCCGAGCCGCGCCACCAGCCGGGCCGCCGGCGCGATCACCGCCTGATCGAGGTGCCGCCGCAGCGCGCGCACGCCGTAGGCCGGCGCGTACCCGCCCTCGGCCAGGGCCGCGGTCGCGGCGTCGCTGACGTCGAGCGTGAGCTGCGCCTGCACCAGGCCGCGCCGCTCGGCCAGCTGCGCCAGCGCCAGCCGGGTCACCGCCGCGATCTGCGCGGCGTCGAGGCGATGGAACGGGATGATCGCGTCGAGGCGGTTGAGCATCTCGGGCCGGAACGCCTCGGTCACCGCGGCCCGGTAGCGCGCCAGCTCGCGGTCGCGCTCGTCGACGACGCCGCCCAGCGCCAGGCCCATCGCGCCGCCGCGGCCGTGGGCGCCGAGGTTCGAGGTCAGGATCACGATCGCGTTGTGGAAGAACGCGGTGCGCCCGCGGGCGTCGGTCAGGCGGCCCTCGCCGGCGACCTGCAGCAGCAGGTCGTGCACGGCCGGGTGGGCCTTCTCGATCTCGTCGAGCAGCACGACCGCGAACGGCTGCTGCCGGATGCGCGCGGTCAGCAGGCCCTCGCCGGCGTCGCTGCCGCGGATCAGCCGCTCGGCGGCCCACGGATCGGCGTACTCGCTCATGTCGAACCGCACCAGCCGACCCTCGGAGCCGAACAGCAGGTGGGCCAGGCTCTTGGCCAGCTCGGTCTTGCCGACGCCGGTCGGGCCGACGAACAGGAACGTCGCCAGCGGCTTGTCGGCCGGCTGCAGCTGGGCCTTGACCGTGCACAGGGTCTCGGCGACGCGCGCGACCGCGCGCTCCTGGCCGATCATGCGGCGGCCGAGCTGCGCGATCACGTCGGCGACCAGCAGCGCGCGATCGTCGCGCAGCAGGAACGCCGGCACCCCGGTCGCCGACGCGAAGCCGTCGTAGACCGCGTCGGCGCCGAGCTCGCGCGGCGCGCCGTCGGGGCCGACCTCGCCGTCGGCGGCGGCGCGCAGCTCGTCGAGCAGCGCCACCGCCTTGCCGGGGAACCAGCGGTACGGCAGGTAGCGCCGCGCCAGCTCGACCGCGATCGCCAGCGCCGCCGTCGCCACCTGGGGCCGCCGCGGCTCGGCCCGGCGCCAGTGCGCGGCGCGGGCGGTCACCACCGCCAGGGTCGCGGCCGCGTCCATCGGCGCCACGGCGACCCGGGTCATCGCGCCGACCAGCGCGATCTCGCGGCGCTCGGCGCGCTCGAGGGCGGTCGGCGTGATCTCCGCGACCACGCGCACGCGCCCTCGACCACGAACCGCCGCACGATCGCCGTCAGCGCCAGGCCGCCGTCCTCGACCCGCTCGCGGAACAGGCTGCCGAAGTCCTCGAAGTACAGCACCGCGTCGAGGCGCTCGGCCGCGCCGAAGAGGTTGGTCACGCGCTGCTCGGCCTCGCCGAAGCCCGACGCGCCGGCCACGAGCTGCGCCACCGAGGTCGCCCACGCCGGCCGCTGCGGCTGATCCCGGGCCCAGGTCTCGATGATCGCGGTCTTGCCGACGCCCTCGTCGCCGCACACCAGCACCGCCAGCCGCTCGCGCCCGCCCAGGAGCGCGGTCAACGACGCCAGCTCGCGATCGCGGCCGACCACCGCGGCGCCGCCGCCGCGCACCCGCTCGCCGAGCGGCGTCGCGCTGGCGTCGAGCAGCGCCCGGGCCCGGCGCCGCTCCTCGGCCGCGACCCGATCGGCGCCGACGATCTCGGCCGGCGCGAACCGGACCAGCACGTCGAGCTCGACCAGCTGGGCGTCGAGCGGCGGCAGCAACCGCCGCCAGGCCGCGCCGTCGAGGCCGCTGGCCGCGCACAGCCGCGCGATCTCGCGCGCGGCCACCTCGGCCACGTCCTCCTTGCGGTCGACGAAGAACCCGGCGGCGAGCGCCGGCACCAGCGCCAGGCGATCGCGGCCCTCGGGCCCGTACGGCACCAGCACGCACACCACCTCGACCGGGCGCGGGCCGCGCGCGCGCGTGGACGCGCCCGGCGCCAGCGGCACCACCACCGACCGCACCTCGAGGCCGTCCGGCACGAACAGGCGCGCCACCGCCGCCACCGGCGCGGTCGCCAGGTGCTCGGCCAGGAACACCCGCAGCTCGTCGAGGGGCGCGTCGTCGTCGCCGAACGCGCACAGCTCGGGCGACACCACCGGCGCGACCGTGTGCGCGCCCGACGGCAGGGCCCGCTCGAGCGCCCAGGCCGTGACCTTGCTCGTGCGATCAGCCACGCGCGACCTGGCGTGCAGCGGTCATGGGCGATCGATGCTACCAGCTCGCGCGCCGCGGTTCGGACGCCGGGCCGATCGACTACACTGGCGCCGATGCGAACGATCGCGGTGATGGCCCTCACGGCGGCGCTCGCGGCCGGCTGCGGCTCGCGCTGCGCCGAGGTCAAGGCGGCGCGCGCGACCCTGGCCGCGCGGCCGGTGGCGACCGCGCCCGGCCCCGACGTCCGGGTGACGGTGCCGCTGGCGCGCGCCAACGCGCTCGTGGCCGAGCTGCTCGCGCGCACGCCGCTGGTGGTGCCGCTGGACCTGCCCGACCTCGGGCCGATCGCGCTCGAGGTGCCGGGCGGGCTCCGCGCGCGCGCCCGCGCCGTCGAGCTGCGCCCGGGCCCGCTCGGGCGGGTCCGGATCGCGTTCGAGCTGGAGATCGTCGACGACGCCGCGCCGCTCGCGACGCTGGCGCTCGTGGCCGAGGTCGCGCCCGAGGTGGTGCGCGCCGACGGCGCCGTCACGCTCGAGCTCGGCGTCCGCCCGGCCGATCTGCTGGCCCTGACGCCGACCCTGGGCCCCGACGCCACCGCCGCGCTCGGCGCCGCGATCGTGCGCTGGCTGCCGCCGTCGGTGCGCGGCCGGGCGCCGCGGCTGCTCGTCGACGCCGCCGCCGGCAAGCTGGCCACGTACCTGACCGGCGCCGCGTACCAGGCGCTGCGCGCGACGCTGCTGGTCCGGCTGGGCGAGGCCACGCGCCTGCGGCTGCGCCTGCCCGACGTGCCGATCGCCGACGTGCAGCTGCGCTCGATCGACGCGCCGGCGGCGCTGGTGGTCGAGCTGCACACCGGCCTGCCGATCCGGCGCGGCCTGGCGCCGATCGGCGCGCCGACCGTCGCCGCCGACGTCGACGTCGACGTCGCGATCGCCGCGAGCGCGGTCGCCGAGCTCGCCAACTGGGCGATCGCGTCGGGGCCGGCGCCGCGCTGGTACGATCGCAGCCTGACGCCGACGCCGACCGGGGACTTCCGGCCGCGGTTCGACTACGTCGCCGACGACGCCGCCCACCCGTGGAAGGTGCACGTGCTCCAGGAGCGCGGCGGCTGCTCGTACTTCCGGGTCGGCGTGCGGGTCGCGATCGCCCTCGAGGGCGACCAGCTGCGCGCGACCGCGCTCGATCGCGAGCTCGAGCGCGCGATCGCGTCGCCGGTGATCCAGGTCGCGGCCTGGGCCAAGTACGTCGTCGTCGGCTCGCTCGATCGCAGCCGCCGGCGCGCGGCCCAGGTCGAGCTCGCGGTCGCCGGCGAGCCGCTCACGACCCGCGCGACCCGGGTCGAGCTCGTCGACGACGAGCTGCGGGTCGGCGTCGCCCTCGCGCTCGCGCCGCCGAGCACCGCGCCGCCGAGCACCACGCCGCCGAGCGCCGCGCCGCCGACCACCGCCGCCGCGCCGTCACGCTGCTACCCGTACCTGGCGCGCGGCGACGGCCCGTGCCGGACCGCGTGCGCGACCCGCGACGACTGCGCCGGCAGCCGCGGCCCCGCCGACCTGGCCGAGCACGGCTGGCCGCTCGACTGCATCCAGCGCGCGTGCGTGCCGCTGCCGCCCGATCACGTCCGCTGATCGCGCCGGCGACCGCCGCGCCGCTCAGGCGCGCGCCGACGCGAACGCCGCGCGCAGCACCGGCTCGGCCAGCTTGAGCGCGGTGACGCGCTCGATCGCCGACGCCGCGGCGAGGATCGGCCCGGCGATCGCCGCGAGCGTGCGCCCGGCCTTGCGGTTGTCGACGCAGGCCTGCCCGAGCGCGCGCACGAGGCCGCCGGGATCGCTGCTCGGCAGCTCGAGCGGCCCGGGCCGCAGCCGCGGCACGTCGCCCCAGCGCGCCGCCGCGTACATCACCGCCGCCTGCTCGGACCAGAGCGTCGTCAGCTCCTGCATGCCCAGCTCGCGACCGGCGATCGCCGCGCCGACGCCGGCCAGCTCGAGCCACGCCAGGGTCATGCCGGCCAGCTTGCCGCGCATCACCGCGCGCGGCGCGTACTGGCGCGGGCCCCACAGCTCGTTGAAGCGCAGCGACGGGATCAGCGTCAGCGCCGCGGCCCGGGTCGCCGGCGGCAGCGGCCGGGGCGCCGCCATGCCGAGCGCCGCCAGCAACCCGCGCACGCTCGCCGCCGCGTCCCCGTCGGCGCCGAGCGCCGCCACCAGCCGGGCCTCCCAGTCGTCGCCGGGCGCGGCCGCGATCGCGAACACCTGATCGGCGAGCGCGCGCTCGCCCGCGAGGATCGCCGCGCCGTCGACGTCGGCCGGCAGCGTGACCCCGACGATCGCCGGATCGACGATCGTCGCTAGCTCGGCCAGGATGTCGGCGTGGGCCACCGGCGCGGCGCCGCCGACGCGGAGCGGGCAGATCACGCTGTTGTAGTCGACGACGGTGATCGCCCCGAGCGTGAACACCCGGTTGAACGGGAACAACCGACACGACGCCGGCTTGGCCGCGCGCCCGTCCTCGACCTCGATCCGGCACAGGCCGTCACCCTCGAGGAACCAGCACCGATCGCGCGGGTTCCACAGCGTCGTCGCGTCGCCGCGCCGGCGCAGGAACGGCACGATCTCCGGCCGCCGCGCCGCCAGCGCGGTCAGCTGACCGCCGGCCACGTCGAGGCCGATGCCCAGGCCCTTGCAGCACGCGCCGCACCCGGCGCACGCGTACGACAGCCCCCGATCAGGCCAGGTGAAGTAGACGCCGCCCGGATCGATCACGCCGCTGACATATCACGGACGCCCGCGCCGTCAGCGCGCGCGTGGCCGCGGCCGGCCTACGCCGTCGGCGGTGCGCCGTAGGCGCCGCGGACCCAGGCCAGGAACTCGGGCTCGGGCAGCTCGCCGGCCTTGCGGCAGATCTCGCCGACGTGGGTCGGGAAGTCCTTCTCGGCCATCCACCGCAGGTAGCTCTTCTCGATCTGCGACAGCGGCGTGCCGCTGTGCTTGCCGAACGCCATGACCACCCGCTCGCCCTGCCACTGCAGGTGCCGCGACGGGCCGACCCAGCTGGGCCGGGCCGGATCGCACACGCCGGCGACGCCGCGCCAGTCGTGCTCGTCGAGGCCGAACGTGCGCAGCATGCCGGTCAGGACCCGGCCGGTGGCGGCGACGTCGGCGACGGCCGAGTGCGCGGCCTCGAACCCGGTGCCGACGAAGCGCAGGTGCGCGTGCGACAGGCTGCGCGGCTCGCACTGCTGCCACAGCCGGAACGGATCGACCACGGTCTTGCTGCTCCAGTCAGGCAGCGGCCGGCCGACCCGCTCGAACTCGGCCGAGATCATGTCGATGTCGAAGATGAGGTTGTAGCCGACCACGACCTCGGCCGCGGCGAACACCGCGGCGATGTCGTCGATCACGTCGACGAACCGGGGGCACGCGGCGAGCTCGTCCATCGAGATGCCGTGGACCGCCTGCGCGCCGGGCGAGATCGCCACGTCGGGCTTGATCCGCCAGGTGCGGTGGATCGCGCCCTCGGCCAGGCCGAACTGCACGCACAGCTCGATGACCTGATCGCGCCGGCGGTCGGTGCCGGTGGTCTCGACGTCGAACACGATCACGCCGCGCTCGGGGCGCACCTCGGCGGCCGTCACCGGCGCGACCGCCACCGCGGGCGCCGGCACCACCAGCGGCGCGATCGCGGGCGCCGGCGCCACCAGCGCGAGCGCCGGCGGCAGGACCGCGGGCGCGACCGGCGCTGCGATCTCGGCCGCGGGCACCAGCGCGAGCGCCGCCGGCGCCACGACCGCGGGCGCGACCGGCGCCGCGGCCACCGCCGGCGCGGACGACGCGACGGCCCGCTCCACGTCCGGCGGCATCACCGCCGCGATCGCCGCCGCCGCCCGCTCGACCCCTGCCGGCGCGGCCGCGCGCTTGCGGCCGCTGGACCGAGCCGGAGTGGTCTTCTTGGCCGCGCGGCCCGAGGTCGGCGTCGGTGCCGGCGGCTCGACCCGCACGGGCTCAGCCTGAGGGACCGGCGTGGCCCAGGCGGCGCCGAACAGGGGCAAGGTCTCGCTGCGCATCGACAGGCGACACCCTACCTGCCACCTCTGACAGCGATTGCGCGGACTTGCGGTCGAATTCCGAAAATGCCCAACAGTTTCGATCGTGTGGATCAACCGCGCGGCGCCTGCGAATTGCCACCGGCGGCCGGTCCGGCGATAGTCCGCGCCCATGCGCCTGGCCGCCCTCGCCCTCGCCTCCGCCGCCCTCGCCCTCGGCGCGTGCAAGGTCCGCGAGCTCCCGCCCATCGAGCAGAGCTACGGCGACACCTTCGATCGCGCGGGCATCGGCGCCGACTACAACCAGACCGGCACCGGCTACCGCATCACCGACGGCGCCCTCAACGCCCGCGGCGCGCACAACCGGCCGCTGTGGCTGGCGCGCAAGCTCCCCGCCGGCAACGTCCAGATCGACTTCGACGCGTGGTCGACCTCGCCGGACGGCGACATCAAGGTCGAGGTGTTCGGCGACGGCCGCTCGTTCGACCCCGACGGCAACCGCTACCTCGCCACCAGCTACGTGATCGTCTTCGGCGCGTGGAAGAACTCGCGCTCGATCATCGCCCGCATGGACGAGCACGGGAAGGACATCGTCGCGCGCACCGACAAGAAGGTCGTGCCCGGGCAGCGCTACCACTGGCGCCTGGTCCGCACCGGCACCGTGATCGAGTGGTTCCTCGACGATCTCGCGACGCCGTTCCTGCGCATGGACGATCCCCAGCCGCTGACCGGCCCCGGCCACGAGTACTTCGGGTTCGGCAACTGGGAGACCGACACGTACTTCGACAACCTGATCATCAAGCGCCGGTGACCGCCACCCGCGCCGGGTGAGCCGGGCCCGCGCCGCCGACCACCGCGATCACCCCGCGATCGCCTCGCCGCGCACGCCAGCGCGCCCCGCGAAGCCGGTTCTGCGCCCGCGACGCCGACGCCTCAGATCCGCTATCCTCACCGCTCACTGGCGATGGAGCAGTTCGGTAAATACGCGCTCGTGTCGAAGATCGGCACCGGAGGGATGGCCGAGGTCTATCTCGCGCGCACCACCGTCGCCCAGGGCCTCGCCAAGATCCTGGTGATCAAGAAGATCCACCCGGCCTACGCCAAGAGCCGGCAGTTCGTCGCGATGTTCGTCGACGAGGCCAAGATCGCGCTCGGGCTCAACCACCCCAACATCGTCCAGGTCTTCGACTTCGGCGCCGTCGGCGACACCTACTTCCTCGCGATGGAGAACGTCGAGGGGATGGATCTGCTGCGGCTGCTGCAAGACTGCGCCAAGGATCGGCGACGGATCCCGTACGGGCTCGCGGCCTACATCGTCCAGCAGCTCGGCAAGGGCCTCGACTACGCCCACAAGAAGACCGACGAGTTCGGCGAGGCGCTGGCGATCGTCCACCGCGACATCTCGCCGCAGAACGTGCTGGTGTCGTGGGACGGCGGCGTCAAGATCGTCGACTTCGGCATCGCCCGCGCGCGCCACGTCACCGAGGACGAGGGCGTCATCAAGGGCAAGTTCGCGTACATGTCGCCCGAGCAGGCCCGGGGCGAGCCGGTCGACTGTCGCTCGGACGTGTGGAGCGCCGGCATCGTCCTGCACGAGCTGATCACCGGCCGCCCGCTGTTCGGCGGCCGCGGCAAGGAGGCGCTCGAGCACATCAAGTCCGGCGCGATCACGCCGCTGCGCGACGTCGCGCCCGACGTGCCGGCCGCGCTCGAGCGCATCGTCGGCCGCGCGCTGGCCTACCACCGGGACGATCGCTACCCGAGCGCGCGCGATCTGGTCGCCGAGCTGGGCCGGTTCCAGCTCGAGTGGGGCCACGCCTCGGGCGAGCTGGTCGACTCGACCGCGCTCGCGACGTTCCTGGCCACGGTCATCCCGGCCGAGCGCCGGGCCCCGCGCATGCGCCCGATCGGCGGCAAGGCCAGCGGCACCGGCACGCCGGCCAGCCCCACCACCGGCTCGCTCGGCTCGCTCGGCTCGCTCGGCCACGTCGGCGACGGCGGCCCCAGCGACCGCCGCGCGGCCAGCACCCGCGAGCTGCGCGAGCGCAAGTACGTCTACGTGGTCGAGGGCGTGATCCGCGGCGTCGCGGCGCTCGAGCGGCGGCTGGGCGCGGCCGGCGCCACCAAGGTCGTCGACGAGTTCCGCCGCGTCGCCCGCGACATCGCGTTCAAGCACGACGCGCTCGAGGATCGCGGCGAGCGCGATCTCGACTCGCTCCGGCTGGTGGTCGGGCTGCCGCTGGCCAGCGAGGACGACGCCGGCCGCACGATCCGCCTGGCGCTGGCGCTGGTCGACGCGCTCGACGGCATCGGCTCCGACGTCGAGCCCGAGCTGCGGCTGGCGATCGGCATCCAGCGCGGCGCCGCCACGGTGATCCGCCGCGGCGCGTCGCAGAGCTTCGAGGTCGAGGCCACCACCGCCGGCTTCGCGTCGCACCTGGCGCGGTTCGCCGGCCCGGCCGAGATCCTGGTCGGCGGCCGGGTCTTCCGCAGCGCGCGCAGCGAGTGGAACTTCGAGGCGCTGGCCGCGATCGACATCCCGGCCAACACCGACGTCGGCGCGCACAAGGTCGACGAGGACACCGAGCCCGGCATCAAGCGCGCGCGGGTCTACCGGCTGCGCGGCGCCAAGGAGCGGGCCGCGCGCCTGCGCGATCGCATCCGGCCCGACGCGCTCTACGGCCGCGAGCTCGAGCAGAAGCGCCTGCGCGACGCCTACCGCGACGCGCTCGTCAGCCGCCGCAAGCGCCACCTCGTGATCGCCGGCGACCACGGCGTCGGCAAGCGCTCGCTCGTCGCCGGGTTCCTGGCCACGATCGCGCCGGGCGAGGCCTACCTCCTGCGCACGACCACCCGGGTCGGCACCGCGATGACGCCGTACGGCGTGCTGGCCGATCTGGCGCGCGAGGTCCTGGGCCTCGCCGACGGCGCCGAGCCGCACGAGGTGCTGCGCCGGCTGGCCCTGGCCATGCCGCTGGTGTTCCCGGGCGAGCACGACGGCCGCGAGGCCCGGGCGGCGCTGGCCGCGGTGGCGGTGCTGCTGGGCGTGCGCACGCCCGACGCCAGCGACGGCGATCCCGACGAGCGCCGCCAGCGCTTGCTGGGGCTGGTGGCCCGGGTCGAGCACCGGCTCGAGCCGGACCGGCCGCTGATCATCGTCGGCGAGGACGTCCACTGGTGCGATCAGGAGAGCCTCGAGATCTTCGCGGCGCTGCTCAAGGTGCCGACCGCGCGCGCGGTGCTCGGCATCGTCACGACCCGGCCCGACAAGCGCATCCTCGACGCCGCCACCAGCGCGGGCGCCGACGTGATCCACGTCGACGAGCTCGACCTCGAGGCCCGGCGGCGCCTGCTCGCGAGCCGGTTCGCGCCCGACGACGACGTCGACGAGCTGGCCGAGCAGATCCTGGCCCGCTCGGGCGGCAACCCGTTCTTCATCCTCGAGCAGCTCGACGCGCTGGCCGAGCGCGAGATCATCACGCCCGCCGTCGATCACCCGGGCCGGTACCGCTGGACCAAGCGCGACGCCGCCCTCCAGGTGCCGACGTCGGTCGAGGACCTGCTGATCACGCGCATCGACCGCCTGCCCGAGCGCGAGAAGCAGACCCTGCTGATCGCGGCGGTGCACGGGCGCTTCGTGGCGCCGCCGGCCCTGGCCGCGCTGCTCGGGCGCCAGGTCACCGGCGAGCTCGACGAGCTGGTCCGGCGCGGGCTGCTCCTCCCGCACGAGGGCGAGTACCGGTTCAAGAACGACACGATCATGACCGTCGCCTACGGCCTCGTGCCGAGCGAGGACAAGACCCGCGTGCACCGGCGCATCGCCGACCGGATCGCGACCGGGCCCAGCTACCGGCCCGGCGCCGACGACGCCCACGTCGCGCGCCACCTCGAGCTGGCCGGGGACGCCATCCCCTCGGCCGAGCGCTACCTGCGCGCCGCGACCCACGCGATCGACGTCGGCGGCAACGCCGACGCGTTCCGCCAGCTCACCCGCGCGCTCAAGCTCCTGCCGCCCGGTGATCACGCGCGCCGGTTCCAGGCCCGGCGCCAGCGCGAGGAGATCCTCCGGCGCCTCGCCCGCCGGCCGCAGCAGCTGCGCGAGCTCTCGGCGATGCGCAAGGAGGCCGAGGCCATCGGCGATCCCCAGAAGCAGGCGCTGGCCCACGCGCTCCTGGCCCAGTTCTACATCGACGTCGGCAAGGCCCCGGCCGCCCAGCGCGCGGTGGCGCCGGCGCTGCAGTTCGCGCGCGACGCCGGCGACAAGCTGGCCGAGGCCGACGCGCTGCGCCTGCGCTCGGCGATCGCGCGCCTGGTCGGCAACAACGACGACTCGCTCAAGCTGTGCGAGCAGGCGCTGGCGCTGGCCAGCGAGACCGGCGACGGCACCACGGCGCTGCTGGCGCGCGCGCTGATCCTCAACGACCAGGGCACGACCCTGTGGAACATGGGCCGGCTCGAGCAGGCGATCGAGGCCTACGCCGAGGCGCTGGTCATCTACCGCGCGCTCAAGCTGCCGCGCCAGGAGGCGCGCGCGCTCAACAACATGGGCATCGTGTTCTCGTCGCTGGGCGAGTACGAGGAGGCCCTGGCCCACTACAAGTCGAGCCTGAAGATCGATCAGCAGCTCGGCGATCGCTCGGGGGTCGCGCTCAAGCTCGGCAACATCGGCCAGGCCTACGGCGACCTCGGCGATCTCGATCGCGCCGAGAGCTACCTGGCCAAGGCCTGGAAGCTGGGCGAGCAGACCGGCGATCCGTCGAGCATGGCCGACGCCGCGATCTCCTGGGGCCAGGCCAAGCTCAACCAGGGCGACGTCGCCGGCGCGCTCGAGCTGCTCGAGCGCGGCAAGGACCTCGCGAGCGAGAACCGCGAGCGCTTCCAGGAGATCCGCGGCCTCGAGTACATCGCGCTGGCCCAGCTCGAGGCCGGCCAGGCGCCGGCCGGCGCGCTCGAGCTGGCGCGGTCGGCGACCGAGCTCGCGCGCAAGATGCCGATGATGGTCGGCGTCATCCACGGCCTGGCGATCTCGGGCCTCGCCCAGCTGCGGCTCGGCGATCACGCCGCGGCGATCGCGGCCACGTCCGAGGCGGTGGCGCTGCTCGATCGGCAGGCCCGGCCCGAGGGCGCCGAGCACATCTGGTACTGGCACGCGCTGACCCTCGCCGGCGGCGGCCAGCGCGCCCAGGCCCAGGCCGCGCTCGCGCGCGCGGCCACCGAGATCACCGCCAAGGCCGCGCGCCTGCGCGACCCCGCGCTCAAGGCCGCCTACCTCGCGTCGAAGACCGCGCGCGCGGTCGCCGCCGCCCGCGGCCTGGATTGATCGCCCCCGGGGGACGCGCGCCGCGTCACTCGGCGCGGTAGGGCAGCTCGATCCAGTCGAGCGCGGTCGGCACGTCGCCGTCGCCGGACAGCTCGACCTGGTACTGCGCGAACTGCCGCGGCGTGACCGCCGGCACCGTGTCGGCGTCGACCTCGGTCCACGGCTCGGCGTCGCACGCGGCCGCGGTGGCGCAGGTGCGCAGCCACACGACCGCGCCGCCGCGCGCGGCCTGGCGCAGCTGCCAGCGCATCGGGCCGTACGACACGACCGCGCCCAGGTCGCGCACGCCCGAGGTGAACCGCGCCACCTTCGGGAACGGCGCGACGCCGCCGTCGGCGTAGCTCACCGTCAGGTTCAAGCTGTCGAGCGTGCCGATCTCGCCGTCGGCGACCGTGTCGCGGACCGTCAGGCGCCACTCGCCGGCGACGCCGTGGCTGAGGCCGAGGTCGACGTGGTCCGACGCGTCGCCCGCGCCGGTCAGATCGCCCGGCGACGCGAACGACAGCACGTCATCGTTGGGGCTCAAGAGCTCGACCCCGACCGAGGTCAGCACCGGGTGGGTCACCTCCCACGAGCTCTGCAGATCGAACGGCTGCGCGCCGTCGGGGTAGCCCAGCCACGCGCTGCAGCTCACGGCGCCGTCGTCGGGGACGTCCTCCCACCAGCAGCCCTCGTTGGACCAGCGCACGCCGCGGCCGATCACCGGGCGGGTGCGCTCGACCGGGAAGCCCTGGCCGACCAGCTCGGGCCCGCTGGCGACGGTCACCGACAGCGACGCGGGCTCGGGGCCGCCCCACTGCTGCTCGATCACCAGATCGTGCCAGCCCGCCTCGAGCGCCAGCGGCGGCGTGTCGTTGACGGCGCCGTCGTAGCCGAGGTCGTCGATCTGCTCGGCGCCGTCGATCCAGACCCGGTGGCCGGCGAAGCTGTCGACGTGCAGCACGTAGGTGCCGGTCACGTCGATCCGGACCTGGCCGGCGTAGCGCAGGCTCCACGAGCCGTCGCCGACCGCGAGATCGTCGTCGAAGGTGGTCGCCGCGAGCGGGCTGGTGCGCAGGCCGGTCGCGGTCGGGGACAGCGCGTGCGGGTCGTCGAAGCCGTCGAGGGCGACGCCGGACAGGTCGTCGACCCGGGCCCGCAGCCGCTCGGGATCGATCCACCCGGGGCTGTCGCCGGGATCGGGGCCGCCGGCCTCGAGGTACAGGTACATCAGGCCCGCCACGTCGGCGACCGCGCCGCGGATCGGGTACCAGCCGTCAACGGGGATGTCGCGCTGGCCGTGGCCGGTGTCGGTGTCGTCGGTGGCGATCAGCGGCGCGAAGTCGCCGTCGCTGGCCAGCTCGACGAAGCCGACGTCGCTGGCGTCGAGGGCGAACTGCCACGACCCGGCCTCGAGGTAGATCTCGCCCTCGAACGCGACGGTGACGTCGTCGCCGTCGGTCAGGGCGACGCCCAGCGGGCGGTCGTAGCCGACGTCGAACCCGACGTAGCGCAGGAAGCCGCGGCCGGCCGGCACCGCGTCGGCGACGGCGGCCCAGCTGGCCGCGCCCGGGGTGGTGAAGCGCGCGCCGTTGATCCCGGTCATGCGCAGGCCGCCGGTCAGGTACGGCGTCGGCGCGATCGCGCCCGGCTCCTCGATGACCGTGTCGTCGAAGCTGGCCCCGGGCCGCGCGAAGTCGGCCGCCAGATCGTCGCGCCACACCAGCCCGCTGGTCGGCCGCGTGCACACGTCGGTCACCGGATCGCAGGTCTGCCCCTCGGGGCACCGGTGGTCGGCCGAGCACGGCAGCCCGACCGGGAAGTCGGGCGTGTAGCAGCCGGCGGCGGCCAGCACCGCCAGCCCGGCCAACGTCCCCGCGCGCATCATGCCAGGCACGACCACCACGCTACCACGCGCCGCCGGCGCCCCGCGACCGACTTCGCTCCCGCGGCCGGCAGTGCTACACGTCGGCCATGGCGACCCCGGCCGTGCCCGCGCGTTCCCGCCTCCGCGGACGCACCCTGCTCCTCCTCGCCGCCGGCGTGGTCATCCTGTTGATCGTGCCGACCGTGGTCGTGCCGACGGTGTTCTTCCCGCCGTCGCCGCCGAAGTTCTCCGACGACCTGGCCCTGCCCGAGTTCGCGCTGACCGACCACACCGGCGCGCCGTTCACGCTGGCCGGGCTGACCGGCCACGTCACGATCGTCAACTTCATCTTCACGCGCTGCGACACCGTGTGCCCGGTGACCACGATGAAGATGCGCACGGTCATGGACCGTACCGGCGACGAGCCCGACATCAAGCTGGTGTCGATCACCGTCGACCCCGTCCACGACACGGTCCCGGTGCTGGCCGCCTACGCCGACAAGGCCGGGGCCGATCCTCGCCGCTGGCGGTTCGTGCGCGGCGACATCGGCGCGGTCCGGGCGCTGGTCGAGCGGGCGATGACGATCGGCTTCGACACCGTCGGCCAGCTGCCGTCGGGCGCCCCCAACATCACGCACAGCGGCCACTTCGTGCTGATCGACGCCCGCGGCCACCTGCGCGGCTACTACGACTCCGACGACTGGGGCCGGGTCGAGACGCTCTTGCGCCACGCCCGCTGGCTCCAGCACCACCGCCGGTGATATCGGCGAGCCGGCCTGTTGACCCTCGGGCGCCCGGGGGCCGACACTGACGCCGTGGCGCTCGAAACCGTCCTCGCGCTCGCGCGGCTCGGGCTCGGGATCCTGCTCCTGTTCGTCGGGGCGCTGTGGCTGGGCCGCGGCTCCGAGACCCTGGCGCGCACGCTGGGCGTGCCGCCGCTGGTGATCGGCCTGACCGTCGCCGCCTACGGCACCTCGGCCCCGGAGCTGGCGGTGTCGACCGAGGCCGCGTCCGACCACCTCACCCCGATCGCGCTCGGCGTCGTGATCGGGTCCTGCGTCGCCAACATCAGCTTGATCCTGGGCCTGGCCGCCCTGATCGCCCCGCCCCGCATCGACGGCCAGCTCATCCGCCGCGAGATCCCGATCCTGATCGGCTCGGTCGTGGCGGTGCCGATCACGCTCGCCGACGGCGTCATCACCCGCCTCGAGGGGGGGATCCTGGTCGCGTGCGCGGTGGTGTTCACGATCCTGACGCTGGCGGTCAGCGGCCGCGACCTCGAGGACGCCGCGCTCGAGCCGCCGCCGGACGAGGACCGCCCGTCGCGGGTGTCGGCGCTGCTCGTCAGCGGCCTGGGCGTGCTGATGCTGGTCTTCGGCAGCGAGATGTTCATCGGCGGCGCCCGCGCGGCCGCCGGCACGTGGGGCATGTCCGATCGCCTGCTGGGCATGACGATCGTGGCGCTGGGCACGTCCCTGCCCGAGCTCCTGACCGTGGTCGTGATGTCGATGCGCGGCCAGGGCGCGATCGCGGTCGGCACGGTCGTCGGCTCGAACCTGCTCAACGTGTTCCTGGTCCTCGGCACCGTCGCGTACCTCAACCCGATCCAGGTCGGCGAGCGCATGCACGCGGTCGACGCGATCGGCCTGGGCGTGATCACGCTGCTCGGCATCGTGGTCCTGCGCGGCCGCCGCACCGTCACCCGCCCCGAGGGCGCGATGCTCATCCTCGCCTACGTCGGGTTCCTGATCGCCGCGGTGATGTTCTGACCGGCGCGCGCGGGGTTGGCGTAGGCTGCGGGCCATGACCCCCGATCAGTACCTGCAGCGCCAGGTGATGCCGATGCTCCAGCCCGGCGAGCAGGTGCTGCACACGGCCTACATGCGCCGCCAGCCCGGCCTGCTGGTGCAGATGCTGTTCATCGGCGGCCTGCTGCTGTTCTTGATCACGAGCGCCTACTTCGTCGTGCTCACCAACCGGCGGGTGATCCTGATCCGCACCAAGATGAGCTTCTGGAGCGGCGGGCCCAAGCTCATGAACCTCGGGGTCGAGCACTGGGACATCCGCAGCCTGCGCGGCTGCACCACCAGCGGCATCGCCAACAACAAGTCGATGACCTTCGCGATGCACGACGGCCGCAAGGACACGCTGCGGATCTCGCCGTGGAACAAGAAGATCGCCGGGACCGCCGCCTTCCTCGAGCAGGTGCCCACGCTGATCAACTCCGGCCAGCTGCAGCACCTGGCGATGGCCGGCGGCCCGTCCCCGGCGCCGCCGCTGGCCGCGGGGCCGTTCGCGCCGGGCACCCGGGTCGTGATCAGCGCGCCCGACGGCAGCCGCTACCCGGCGACGGTGATGACCTTCGCGCAGGACCAGTACCACTGCCAGCTCGGCGACGGCCAGGCGCACTGGTTCCCGGCGGCGAGCGTGGGCGTCGCCTGAGGCGCTGTGGCCGTGGGCTCCATCACAGCCCCGGGCGCGCCGCGCCCACCGCGCGCCGGCGGCGCCGCCGGACCGCGCTACCGTGACGCCATGGCGCCCGCGGCTCCGGTGACGATCGCGATCGCGCTGGCGGTCGCGGCCGCGACGCCGGCCGCGGCCCAGGTGGCCGCGTCGCCCCCGGTGCTCGACGGCGGCGGCCGCGGGTTCGTCGTGGTGCCGCGCGGCCCCGGCCCGGCCGCGGCGACGCCCTCGCACATCCTGTACGTGAACAACTGCTGGCCCGCGGGCTGCGTGGTCACGCCCGGGAACCTGACCGCGCCCGACGACGCGCGCGCCGACGTCTCGGCGATCGTCTCGGGCACCAACCCGCGCACGCTGCGGCCGTACAGCGGCTCGCTCGCCACCTGGCAGGCGATCGTCGCGTGCGTGCGCGAGAACTACGCGCCGTTCGACGTCACGGTCGTCACCGAGGATCCGGGCCCGGTGCCGCACTTCGAGGCGATGGCGGCCGGGCTGCCCGGCGACCTGGGCTTCCCGTCGGCGGTCACCGGCGTGGCGTCGTTCACCTGCGACGTCATCCCCAACGCGATGTCGTTCTCGTTCCTCAACCGTCGCCCGGCCGACGTCTACGACGCGTGCTGGACGATCTCGCAGGAGTCGGCCCACAGCTTCGGGCTGTCGCACGAGCTCCTGCCCGGCGACGCGATGACCTACGCGCCCAACCCGCCGCGCAAGCGCTTCGTCGACGAGCGCTCGTGCATCGGCACCCAGGGCTGCTGCCAGCCGGCCGCCGAGTGCATGTGCGGCGCGACCGAGCAGAACACCGTCGCCGCGCTGCGCGCGGTCTTCGGCCCCGCCCCGGCCGCGCCGCCGGCGGTGACGATCCTCGCCCCCGCGGCCGGCGCCGCGGTCGTGCCCGGCTTCACCGTGCGCGCCGAGATCATCGACGCCGACGGCGTCGCCGGCGCCGAGCTGGCGGTCGACGACGCGCCGGTGCAGACGCTCACCGGCGGCCCGTACGTGTTCATCGCGCCGGTGAGCCTGGCGCGCGGGCCGCACACGCTCGCGGTCCGCGCGGTCGACGGCGGCGGCGCCGTGACCACGGCCACCCGCGTCGTCACCGTCGGTGACCCGTGCACCGACGACGCCGCGTGCGCGGTGGTCGGCGCCGGCTACCGCTGCGTCGACGCCCGCTGCGTGCCCGGCGGCGACGTCGACGGCGGGCTGGGCGCGGCCTGCCGTGGCCCCGACGACTGCCTGTCGGGCCAGTGCGCGACCCGGGGCGACGCCAGCCGCTGCACCGAGCCGTGCACGCTCGCCCGCGCCGACAGCTGCGGCGAAGACTTCGCGTGCGTCGACGTCGGCGCCGACCAGGGCCGGTGCTGGCCCGAGGACGCGGCCGGGTGCGGCTGCGCGAGCGGCGACGACGACGCCCCGCTCGGCGCGCTCGGCGCGGGCCTGGTGCTGGCCGCGCTGACCCGCCGCCGCCGCGCCGAGGCCCGCCCGTGACCGCGCCCACGGCCCACGCGTTCGCGCGCGCGCTGGTGCTGGCGACCGACCTCGACGCCAAGCTGGCGTCGGCGCCGCCCGAGGTCGCGGTCGAGGCCGAGCCGCGCGCGCCCGAGTGGCTGCCCGGCCCCGGCCGCCCGCCCGGCCTGGAGCTGCGGCGCGGCCGCGACGTCACGGTGCCGCCGATCGAGGGCATGGGCGATCGCGATCAGCGGGCCCGGATCCTCCACGCCCTGGCCAACCACGAGCTCCAGGCCGCCGAGCTGTTCGCGTGGGCGCTGTGCGGGTTCGCCGACGCGCCGCGGCCGTTCCGCACCGGGCTGTGGAAGATCCTCGGCGACGAGCAGCGCCACGCCCGCGCCTACTTCGCGCGCGCCGCCGCGCTCGGGCGCGCCCCCTTCGACTGTCCGGTTTCCGGACACTTCTGGAACTACCGGGCGCGGCTGACCACGCCGCTGGCGTTCGTGTGCACGATGGGGCTGACGTTCGAGAACGCCAACCTCGACCTGGCCCGGGCCTACGCCGACGCCGCCCGCGCGGTCGGCGACGCCACCACCGCGGCGATCCTCGACGAGGTCGCCGACGACGAGGTCGATCACGTCCGGTTCGCGGCCACCTGGGTCGGCAAGCTGGCGCCGGGCGAGTCGATGCTGGCGGCGTACCAGCGCACGGTCGCGTTCCCGCTCGGCGCCAGCCGGGCCCGCGGGGTCGAGCTCGACGTCGACGCCCGCCGGCGGGCCGGCCTCGACGACGAGTTCATCGCCGAGCTGGCCGCGGCCACGCCGACCCGGCCGGGCGGCGGCCCCCGGGCGCGCGGGCCCCGGCGCCCGTGAGCCGGCTCATCGTCGGTAACCTCGACTGCGAGGTCGCGTGGGCCGGCGGCCCGGCGCTGCCGCCCGCGGTGGTCGCGCGGCTGGCGCTCCTGGCCACGACCCTGCGGGTGCTGACCGACGACGACGACGATCGCGTGTGGCTCCCGGCGCCGATCGCCGCCGACCAGGTGCCGCGCGACGGCGTGGCCCGGCCGCGGTGGCTGCACGGCCCGCGCGCCGACCTCGGCCCGGCGACCGCCTGGGGCGCGCACGCGGACGCGCCGGGCGCCGCCCCAACCGCCCCCGGGCCCGAGGTCGGCTGGCGCGACGCGCTCCACGCGCTGCCGCCGGCGTCGGTGCCGATCGCCCGGCAGGTCAACGATCGCCGGTTCGCGCTGGCGCTCGCGACCGAGCTCGGCGTCGCGCTGCCGGGCGCGCGGGTCATCGCCACGGTCGCGGCCCTGCGCGCCCACCTCGCCGCGGGCGGCGCCGACGCCAGCCCGACCGGCGCCTGGGTCGCCAAGGCCCCGCTCACCGCCGCCGGCCGCGACCGCGTCCGCCGCCACGGCCGCGCGCTCGACGACGCCACCGCGACCCGGATCGCGCGGCTGCTGGCGATCCACGGCGCGCTGGTGGTCGAGCCGTGGATGGCGCGCACCGTCGACGTCGGCCAGGGCGGCGTCGTGCTCGACCGCGACCGCGCGCTGGTGCTGCCGCCGCACCGCGGGATCTGCGACGCCGGCGGCGTGGTCCGGGCGCTGGCCATCGACGACGGCGCCGCGCTGACCACCGATCAGCGGGCGACCCTGGCGGCGGTGGTCGCGACGGTGGCGGCGCGGCTCGGCGCGGCCGGCTACCGCGGCCCGTTCGTCGTCGACGCGTTCGCCCACGCCGACGGCTTCCACCCGCTCGGCGAGATCAACGCGCGCCTGACCTTCGGCCTGGTCGCCCGGGCCTGGGCCGAGCGCCTGGGTCGGCCGATCACCCTCGGCCTGGGCGGCCCGCCGCCGCCGACCGCGACCGCGCTGGTCCACGCCGCCGACGGCAGCGCCGCGGCCTGGTGGGCGCCAGCCTGAGCGCGTGCCGGTGCGCGCGCGCGCGGGCGTGTCGCGCTGGGCCGAGGCCACCCCCGGCCACGACCCGACCTTGGATCGCGGCGTCAAGGATCGCGGTGCGACGCCGGGCGGACCCTCGACGAAGCCGAGCGTCGCGGCGCGTCCCCAGCGCTGGTCCCAGCGATCGCGGCGCCGGGCGCCAGCTCGCGGCGCGTGGCGAGCGTGACGTAGCCGATGAACAGCATCGACGCGCCGGCGACGAGCTTCTGCGAGATCACCATCATCTGGAACCCTCGCGCCGTGGTGACGCCGGTCCGGACCGCGACCACGACGGTCGCGAAGTAGGCGCCGACCAGCAGCAGGTAGGCGAGGCTCGCCGCCAGCCGCGCGCGCGGCGCGCCGTTTCGCCACGACACGACCGTGATGCTCGCGGCGTAGCCGAACAGCAGCCCGAACGCCGCGGTCACGAACGCGTTGTGCAGCGTGAGCGCGACGTTGATCGGGGTGACCGCGACCGCCAGGAACGCCGCCCCCGAGGCGGTGCCGCAGGCCTGGGCCGCGACGCCGGCGCGCCGCGCGCGCCCGCGGCCGAACGCGAACGCGCGCCACGTGCCCGCGAACGCGGCGAACGCGAGGCCGAGCCCGCCGAGCGCGAGCGCGAACAGGCCGGCGGAGACGTGGTTCGGTCGCCCGCCCCACGACCGGGTCGCGCCGAGCTCGCTGAGGAAGTTGCGGGTGAACTGGTAGCCACGCGACGACGGATCGGCGAACGAGCCCCCGGCGTAGGCCACCATCGCGATCGCGGTCAGGACCACGAACTGGATCGCGGCGTACAGCAGGAGCCCGGCGCGCCGGCGCGCGCGCGCGATCGCGGGGTCGACGTGGGGCGCGGTCATCGTCGGCGTCGATGGTAGCGCGCGGCTCGAGCCGACCGCGGAGCCCCGGGGCGGCGCCCCCAACCAGGGCCCGGGGCCGCGCGCGCGCGGGACCGGCGCGGCCCGCGTGGCGATCGCCGCGCCCGGCGCGCGCCGCGGCCGACGCTCACGCCAGCTCGTCGTCGTCCTTGCCGTCGCCGGTGGCCGCGTCCTTGTCGAACCCGAGCTTGGCCAGGCGGTAGCGCATCGAGCGGAAGCTGATGCCGAGCAGCGTCGCCGCCTTCTTGCGCACGCCGCCGGTGCGCTCGAGCGCCCGCGCGACCCAGGCCCGCTCGTACTCGGCCACCAGCCGATCCAGGTCGACGCCGTCGTCGGGCAGCACGACCGTCGCCGACGCCGCCTCGACCACGCTCCGGACCGCGGTCGTGCGCAGGCGCGGCAGATCCTCGACGCCGATCTCGTCGGACGCCGCCAGCGCCACCGCCCGCTCGATCACGTTCTCGAGCTCGCGGACGTTGCCGGGGAAGTCGTAGTCCTCGAGCAGCTTGAGCGCGGCCGCGGTGACGGTGATCGGGCGCCCGACCTCCTTGGTCTGACGCTTGACGAAGTGCTCGACCAGGAGCGCGACGTCCTCGCGCCGCTGCCGCAGCGGCGGGATCCGCACCTCGATCACGTTCAGGCGGTAGTACAGATCCTGCCGGAACCCGCCGCGCGCGACCTCGTCCTCGAGCTCGCGGTTGGTGGCCGCGACCACGCGCACGTCGACGTCGAGCTCGGCGGTGCCGCCGACCGGCTTGACCTTCTTCTCCTGCAGCACCCGCAGGAGCTTGACCTGCAGGCCCAGCGACAGCTCGCCGATCTCGTCGAGGAACAGCGTGCCGCCGTCGGCCTCGCGCACCAGCCCCGGCCGATCGCCGACCGCGCCGGTGAACGCGCCGCGGACGTGCCCGAACAGCTCCGACTCCATCAGCTCCTCGGGGATCGCGCCGCAGTTGACGGCGACGAACTTGCCCGACGCGCGGCTGCCCTCGGTGTGCAGCGCCCGCGCCACCAGCTCCTTGCCGGTGCCGCTCTCGCCGGTGATCAGCACGCTGGTGCGGGTCGAGTGGATCTTGCTGATCATCTCGAACACCCGCTGCATGGCCTTGGACCGGCCCAGCAGCTGGGCCATGCGCACGCGCCCGGCCACCTGATCGCGCAGCGCCGCGTTCTCGGCCACGAGCGCGCGCTTCTCGAGCGCCCGCCCGATCACCGCGTTGATCTCGTCGACCTTGAACGGCTTGGTCAGGTAGTCGTACGCGCCCTGCTTCATCGCCGCGAGCGCGGTGTCCGCGGTCGCGAACGCCGTCACCAGGATGACCTCGGTGTCGGGGTAGCGCAGGCGCGCGGCCTTGAGCAGGCCGAGGCCGTCGAGGTCGCCGGGCATGCGCAGGTCGGTGACGACCACGTCGGCCGGGCGGGCGTTGAGCGCGGCCAGCGCCGCCACGCCGCTGTCGGCCAGCGCGACCTCGTGGCCGGCGCGCCGCAGGCAGATCGCCAGGAAGTCGCGCATCGAGGCTTCGTCGTCGACGACGAGCACGCGTCCCATGCGGTCACTGTAGCAAGCCCGCGCGCCCCCGTCCGGCGGCGCGTCAGGCAATCCCGCCGGCCGCCTAGCGCCGCCGCGCGACCACGACCATGAACCCGCCCAGGTCGCGCGCGATCGGCCGGTCGGCCAGGAAGCCCTCGGCCCGCCGCACGACCGCGCCGACGATCGGGATCTGGTGCACGTACGACACCGGCGTGACGATCCGGATGCCGCGGGTGGTCACCCACTCGAGCTCGGGCGGCAGGTAGCTGGCGATGTCGGCCTTGGTGTCGTAGCGGGTGTAGACCGCCTCGTCGTTGGTCGCCGTCGACACCGCGGTGGCCGGCTTGAGCGCCTTGACCAGCCGGCGGATCGAGCGCGCGTTGTAGAACTCGGCCAGCACCCAGCCGCCCGGCCGCACCACCCGCGCCATCTCGCGCATCGCGGTGCCGATGTCGGCGACGTGGGCCAGGACCTTGAACGAGTAGGCCACGTCGATCGACGCGGTCGCGATCGGCAGCACCGTGGCCGAGGCCTGGGCCACGGCGAGGCCGCGGCCGCTGGCCTTGGCCAGCATGCCGCCCGACAGGTCGATGCCGGTCGCGGTGCGCGCGAAGCTGGCGACCCGGCCCAGGATCAGCCCGGTGCCGCACCCGACCTCGAGCACGTCCTGGCCGCGGCCGTAGCGCTCGACCAGCTCGACCTCGAGGTCGTCGAGCATGCGGTGGTAGCCCTTGCCGCGCTCGCGCTCGTACCAGCCAGCGAAGTCGTCGTAGTAGGTGCGGTTGTCGAGGGCGGCCATCGCGTGCGGTGCTTAGCACGGGCCCCGGGCGCGCGGCTACGTGCGTCGGACCAGCGACGTCAGCGGCACGTCGGGCGCGCCCGGGCGCGGCGCCGGCGCGACCCGCGGCGGCAGCAGCGTCTCGAGCTCGAACCGCACCGCCGCCAGGGCCGCGTCGGCGCCGGCCGGGGCCGCGAGCGCGCGGGTCAGCGAGTGCGCCGCCGACGCGACCACCGCCCAGCCCTCGAGCACCGCGCGGCCGTCCTGGTACACCGCGACCACCGCCGCCAGCGTGGTCGCGGTCGTCGCGATCGCGCCGGTGGCGCCGCGGGCCAGGGCCTCGACCTCGGCGCGGACCGCGGCGAGCCGATCGGCGGGCAGGTCCGGCAGCGTCGCGATCAGCGCGCTGGTCTCGACTTCGATGGCGCGGGCGGTCGCGGCGAGGTCCATGTCGTCCGAGGACTACCCTAGCAGCGTCTGCGCGGCCGCGGTCACCTCGGCCAGCCGCCCCTCGAGCTCGCGCCGACGCTCGGCCACGACCTCGGGCTGCAGATCGGGGTGCAAGGCCCGCGCGAGCCGGCGGTAGGCGCGCTTGATCGCCTCCCGGTCGGCCACGTCGTCGACGCCCAGGAGCCGCGCTGCGGCGGATCGTCGCGGATCGAGCGGCGCCCGGTGCGGCCCCGAGTCGTAGGCGCCGATCCCGGCCTCGACCAGCCCGCCGACCTGACGCAGAAAGTGCAGGAACGCGAGCAGCCGGAACCGCGGCGTCCGCGCCAGCGGCCACAGCTGATCGAGGCGCCGCGGCTGCGCCATCGCCGCGAGGATCCTGCGGTCGGCCTCGTCGAGCATCGCCGCCGGTGGCGTCAGCTCCGGCCGCACCGACAGGCGCGCGCCGGCGAGCTGCGCGGTGAGCGCCTCGGCCCGGGTGGCGTCGAGCTGCGACTCGAGGTGGCGGCGCGCCCACGCCGCCAACGGCACCGTGCGCGCCGCCGGCACCGGCGGGTGGACGCTGACGCCACCGTCGAAGCGCGCCGTCGCCGGCCCGATCCCGGCGAGCCGCGCCAGCCGGAGCAGCCCCGCGCGCGCGTCGTCGGCGCACAGCGAGCCGCGCCGCAGCACCAGCACCTCGGCCCGATCGCGCTCGTCGGCGATCGCCAGGACGCCGGTCGCCTCGTTGCGCCCCAGCCGGTACACCAGCCGGGCGAAGTCGCCGCGCTCGATGCGCTCGCCAGCGTCGCTCATCACCCCACATCTAGGAGCCACGCCCACCGCCGGGCAACTTTTCGGGCGCCGACCGTCGACGCCACCCGACGGCGCTGTCCCAAAGTTGCACAACCGAAGCGGTGACTTCGCGCCGATCCCGGCCCATCCTTGAGCTCGATGGCGAGACGTTCGCGCCGGATCCTCCCGTACGTCCTCGGTGTGCTGCTGATCGCCGCCGCCGTCGTGATGGCGCACCGCGGCTGGAGCTTCTACAAGCTGTCCCTCGAGGATCGCGTCGTCCACCCCGACTACCGCAAGCTGCGCCCGAGCGGCTTCATCGGCAACGGCTACGGCTTCGTCGCGGCGGCGCTGGTGCTCTTGAACCTCTCGTACCTGCTGCGTCGACGGATCGCGAGCACGCGCCTCGGCTCGATGCGCGTCTGGCTCGACCTGCACGTGTTCACCGGCGTGCTGGCCGCGCTCCTGGCGGCGTTCCACTCGGCGTTCCAGCTGCGCACGCCGATCGCGAAGACCAGCGCGGCCAGCCTCGCGTTCGTGCTCGTCACCGGGTTGATCGGCCGGTTCCTGTACGCGCTGACGCCGCCCGACGCCAGCCGGCTGCGGGTCGCGCTCGACGGGCTCGAGGCCGCGGCGCCCGGCGCCCGGGCCCAGGTCGCGACGATCGTCGACGGCCTGCCCGCGCCCCGCCTCGCCGCCAACGCGTCGCTCCTGCGCAGCGTCCTGGCGATCCCGCGCTGGCGCAAGGTCACCGCCCTGCGGCGCAGCGCGCTGCGCCTGCTCGAGCCGGCCAAGGCCGACGCCACCGTCGAGGTCCGCGCGGCCTGGCGCGAGCTGTACAAGGCCTCGGCGACCGAGGCGCGCTCGAGCGGGATGGCCGCGCTCCTGCGCAGCTGGCGCGGCCTCCACCGCTTCTTCGCGCTGCTGATGCTCATCGCCGTCGGGATCCACGCCGGCATCGCGTGGCACTACGGCTACCGCTGGATCTTCGGATGAGGCGCCTCGTCGTCGCGCTCATCGTCGGGCTGGTCGTGGTCGCGGCCGCGCCGCGCCGCGCCGCCGCGCAGCTCCTGTCGCCGGGGCCGCTGACCACCGCCCACGCCAACATCGACGGCGACAGCAACTGCGCCAAGTGCCACCAGTCGGGCCGGCAGGTGGTCGCCAGCCGGTGCCTGGACTGCCACCAGGATCTCCGCGCCCGCATCGACGCCGGCGCCGGCCTGCACGGCAAGCAGTACCGCGGCCAGGCGTGCGAGAACTGCCACGTCGAGCACATCGGCCGCAAGGCCAAGCTGGTGCGCTGGCCCGGCGGCGCGCCCGAGAAGCTCGACCACGCGCTCACCGGCTGGACGCTGACCGGCAAGCACCAGCCGGTCGCGTGCGCCAAGTGCCACACCAAGCAGAGCCCGCTGGGCAAGACCCAGTACGTCGGCGCCAAGCCGGCGTGCGCGAGCTGCCACAAGGATCCTCACAGCAACCGGTTCGGCGGCGACTGCAAGAAGTGCCACAACGACACCGCCTGGGGCGAGTTCGCCAAGGACAAGTTCGACCACGATCAGGCGCGCTACCCGCTCACCGGCAAGCACGTCCCCGTGGCGTGCGAGAAGTGCCACGGCACGCCGAGCAAGTGGAAGGGCGTCGCGTTCGCGACCTGCGACGACTGCCACGACGACCCGCACGCCGGCGAGTTCAAGCCCAAGCCGTGCACCGCGTGCCACCAGACCAGCGGCTGGGAGAGCGCGGCCGATCTGATGCGGTCGCAGCACCCGTGGCTGTCGCTGCGCAACGGCCACAGCAAGGTCGGGTGCGCGAAGTGCCACGACAAGGGCAACGGCAAGCCGCCGAGCAAGGGCAACGACTGCGTCGACTGCCACAAGGTCGTGCACAAGGCCAAGTTTGGCAACGCCTGCGGCGGCTGCCACAAGGCCATCAAGTGGATCGGCCTGCCCGAGCAGGTCGGCCGCGACGCCCACGCCAAGACCGCCTATCCGCTCGAGGGCATGCACACCCAGACCGCGTGCGCGCGCTGCCACCCCAAGGACAAGCCGGCCGCGGCCCGCTACCGCCAGCTCACGTTCGATCGCTGCGCCGCCTGCCACGCCGATCGCCACGCCGGCGAGTTCGCGGCGCGCGCGGCCGGCGAGTGCGCGGCCTGCCACACCGTCGGCGGCTTCGCGCCGACGACGTTCGGCCCGACCCAGCACGCCGGCACGGCGTTCGTCCTCGACGGCCGCCACCTCGGCACGCCCTGCGCCGGCTGCCACACCGCCCCGCGCCCGCGCCTGGACTGGACGCAGCCCAAGCGCGCGTGCGTCGAGTGCCACGCCAACCCCCACGGCGATCAGTTCGCGAAGGAGATGGCCGCGGGCGGCTGCGCGAGCTGCCACGCCACCAACGACTGGCACCAGCCGCGCATCGACCACTCGACCTGGCCGCTGCTCGGCGCGCACGCGACCACCGCGTGCGCGCGCTGCCACGGCGAGACCAAGGGCACCGCGGCCGCGGCGTTCCGCGGCGTGCCGCGCACCTGCGACGGTTGCCACGACGACGTCCACGGCGGCCAGTTCCGCCTGAGCCCGCCGGTGCGCGCTGTGCGAGGACTGCCACACCACCGCGCGGTTCACGTTGCCCGGCTTCGACCACACAGCGCAGACGACCTACCGCCTCGAGGGCAAGCACGCCGCGGTGGCGTGCGGCAACTGCCACGTCACCAGCGAGCTGCGCAACGGCGCCACCGCGGTCCGATACCGCCTCGGCTACCGCACCTGCAAGGACTGCCACGCCAACCCGCACCGGGAGGGCGCGAAGTGATCGGCCGCGTCATCATCGCGCTGGCCCTGGCGCTCGCGACCGCGGTCGCGCTGGCGGCGCCCCCGGCGGCGACCCCGCCCGCAGCCACCCCGCCCGCGGCGACCCCGCCGGCGGCGACTCGGCCCACCCCGCCCGCGGCCACCCCGCCCGCGGCGACTCGGCCCACCCCGCCCGCGGCGGCCCCGCCCGCGGCGCCCACGTCAGCGACCCCGCCCGCGCCCACGCCAGCCGCGCCCGCGCCCGCGCCGGCCGCGCCCGCGCCGGCCAGCGCCCACGGCGGCCTCGTCGACGATCTCGACTGCTCGGCCTGCCACACGCCGGCGGGCTGGTCGCTCGGCGGCACCGCCGGCCACGGCTTCGATCACGACCGCACCGGCTTCCCGCTGCGCGGCGCCCACGCCCAGCGGCCGTGCTCGAGCTGCCACCAGGGCAAGGGCCAGCCGCCGTCGACGTGCGCGGGCTGCCACCGCGATCCGCACCAGCAGCGGGTCGAGGGCACGTGCGCGGAGTGCCACACCGCGACCGCGTGGAGCGACACCGACACGCTCGCGCGCCACCGCCGCACGCGCATGCCGCTGACCGGCCGCCACGCGACCATCGACTGCGTCGCCTGCCACACCCGCGGCGAGCGCACCTGGACCGGCGCGCCGACCGACTGCTACGCGTGCCACGCCGCCGACTACCGCAACCCGAGCACCCACCCCGACCACGACGGCGATCCCGCCGACCCGACCCAGGCGCGCTTCCCGCGCACGTGCGGCCAGTGCCACCGCACCAGCGGCTGGAAGCCGGCCGTGTTCGATCCGACGATGCTGCCGGCGCGCACCGCCGCCGCCGCCGCCGTGCGCCACGACGCGTACTTCCTCCTGTCGAGCGGCCCGCACGCCGGCGTCGACTGCGCCAGCTGCCACACCGACCGTCGGCGCCTCCGGCGGACCCGCTGCGACGGCTGCCACACCGTCGAGGCGCTGCGCGGCGCCCACCCGACGACCGCGCTCATCACCCGGCGCACGGCCGGCTGCCTGGCGTGTCACCCGCGCGGGAGCGCGCGATGAGGGCCGCCCTCGCGCTGCTGGTCGTCGCGGTCCCCGCCATCGCGGTCGCGGACCCGATCGCGGTCACCGTGGTCGACACCGCCGGCGACGTCGCGTTCGTCTCGCCGGGGCGCGACGCCGGCGTGGTCGCCGGCGTGACGATCCAGATCGGCGCGCGCACGCTGACCGTGGTCGAGGCCACCGCCGCGACCGCCGCGGTGCGGCTCGACGGCGCGCCGCTGGCCGTCGGCGCGACCGGCGTGGCCGACGTGACGCCCGGCGCGGCCAGCGCCGCGGTGGCGCGCCTCGCGGCGCCGCGTCCGCTCGACGGCTGGCGCCAGCAGTGGCCGACGCCGACCCGCCCGGCCGACGCCCAGCACCCGGCCGAGGTCCCGCTCGGCGCCGGCGGCACCGTCGGCCGGCTCCACGCCGCGCTGACGCTCCACGGCGCCGCCGCGCTGGCGTCGTCGCCCTCGGCCGGCGCCGATCTGCGGGCCCAGGTGTCGTACCAGCTCGTGCGCGACCGCCCGCTCGCGGTCGACCTCGACGTCAGCGGCCGGGGCTACCTCGACGGCACGAGCGGCGCGCGCACGCCGGTGTGGGTGCACAAGGCCCAGCTCCGCTACGGCGACGCCTACGATCCGCGGCTCGCGCTCGGCCGCCTGGCCTGGGCCGCGACCGGCGTCGGCCTGCTCGACGGCGTGCGCGCGATGGCGGTGGTCGGCGGCGTCGAGCTGGCCGGGTTCGGCGGGGTCGTGCCCGATCCCATCGACGGCCGCCCCGACGCCGGCGCCGCGCGCTTCGGCGCCGAGGCGATCTACGACGACGCGACCGGGCCGTGGCAGCCGCGGCTGTCGCTGACGCTGGTCGGCTCGACCTGGCGCGGCGCCCTCGACGAGCGCCGCGTCACGGCGACCGCCGAGGCCAGCCGCGGCGCGCTCACGGCGTCGGGCTGGGCCGAGGCCCAGGCGTTCGCGTCCGACAACCCGTGGGGCGCCAGCGCGGTCGAGGTGACCGGCGCCGGCGCCGCGCTCGACTGGCACCGGCGCGGCCAGCGCGCGTCGATCGAGCTCGGCCTGGCGCGCCCCGAGCGCAGCCTGCGCCTGGCCGCGGCGCTGCCGCGCGACTGGCTGTGCTGGCGCAGCGAGGGCGCGGTCGGCGCCGACCCGGCGACCGAGGCCTGCGCCGGCGACGATCGCACGCTCGACGCGTCGGCCGCGGTCGGCCTGACCCGCGGGCCGTGGGCCGTCGACGCCACCGTCCGCGCCAGCCGCACCATGACCGCGGCGACCGTCGACGAGCTCGCCGCGCTGGCGCGGCTCGAGTACCGCCTCCGGCCGCACCTGCGGCTGGTCGCGGGCGGCGCCGGCGGGCGCGCCGGCTTCCTCGACTGGTACGCGGTCGAGGCCGGCGTCGCGCTCGACCGCGGGCGGCGCTGGGACGCGGGGCTCCGCTACCGGCCCGAGCTGATCGCCTACGCCGGCGCGCTCGATCGCTTCGTCTCGCACACCCTCGCCCTCGACGGCCGGCTGCGCGTCGGCCCCACGCTCGACGCCGCGCTCGCGCTCGCCGCCACCACCGGCGAGGATCGGGACGCCCTGGCCGTGCTCACCACCCTGGCCTGGAGGCCCGCGCCATGACCGCTCGCTCGCTCGTCGCGCTGTCGAAGCTCGCGCTCGTCGCGCTGCTCGCGCTGACCGTCGCCGGGTGCCTGCGCGATCACGATCCCGGCCTGATCCAGACCGGCGGCAACGACTGCTACACCTGCCACCACAGCGACTACACCGCGACCACGACGCCGCCGCACACCACCGACACCGCGCGCTACCACCGCGCGTGCAGCGACTGCCACAAGACCAGCGCCTGGCAGCCGGCGCTCGAGGGGCCCCACGCCGGGCGCTTCCGCCGCGGCGGCGACCACAGCGGCGTCGCGTGCCTCGAGTGCCACGACCCCGATCGCGGGCCGAGCGCCGGCGGCGCCAACACGATCTGCGCGCTGTGCCACGAGCACGAGGACGCGCACCACCGCGACCCCAACAACCCCAGCTCGTGCTTGCCGTGCCACCAGACCGGAGGCGGATGACCATGCGCGCCGCGCACCTGCTCACGGTGATCGTGCTCGCGGCCGCGACCGGCTGCCTCGAGCGCCACGCCAACACCGACTCGTTCGCCGACAACGACTGCTACGCGTGCCACCGCAACAACTACGAGCAGGCCACCGATCCGATCCACGTGGGCGACAAGCCGACCGAGTGCCGCGACTGCCACTCGACGATCGCCTGGCGGCCGGCCGGGCTCCACCCCAACGACCGCTTCCCGATCCGCACCGGCCCCCACGCCCAGGCCGACTGCGGCGCGTGCCACAAGCCCGCGCTCGGCGCGCCCCAAGGCGGCGCCAACACCGACTGCCTGACCTGCCACCTCGAGCCCGACCTGGTGGCGCCGCACGCCGGCGAGCCGACCTACGAGTACATCCCGGCTACGCCCCACACCCCGTGCCTGACCTGCCACCCCGACGGCCTCAAGCACGGCCACCCCGAGGACCGCTTCCCGATCGCCAACGGCCCGCACCAGCTGCCGTGCGCCGACTGCCACATCCGCTCGACCGGGCTGCCCGACTCCGGCGGCATGAACGTGACCTGCACCGGCTGCCACACCGGCGAGCACACGCGCGCCCGCGCCGACCGCGATCACCAGGAGGTGCGCGACTACGTCTGGAGCGACACCAATCCGCAGTTCTGCCGCAACGCGGCCTGCCACCCGAACGGACGCCACTGATGGGCGGCTACGTCGCGATCGCCCTGCTCGTGGCCCTGGCCGGCGTCCCGTACCTGGCGTGGACGTGGCTCGAGCGCCGCAAGCACCGGCGCGCGGTCAAGGTCCACGACGACATCGCCGCGCTCGGCGAGGACGCGCTGCCGACCTCGCTCCACCCGGTGATCGATCTCGACGACTGCATCGGCTCGGGCGCGTGCGTGCGCGCCTGCCCCGAGAAGGAGATCCTCGGCATCACCGACGGCCGCGCCCGGCTGATCAACCCGCTGGCGTGCGTCGGCCACGGCGCGTGCATGGCGGCGTGCCCGGTCGGCGCGATCAAGCTGGTGTTCGGCACCGCGACCCGCGGCGTCGAGCTGCCCAAGGTGAGCTCGACCTTCGAGACCAGCCACGCCGGCGTCTACGTGGTCGGCGAGCTCGGCGGCATGGGCCTCATCCGCAACGCGATCGCCCAGGCCCGCCAGGCCGGCGACGACATCGCCCGCTCGGGCCGCCGCGGGCGCGCCGGCGAGCACGACGTGATCGTCGTCGGCGCCGGCCCGGCCGGCATCGGCAGCGCGCTGGCGCTCATGGCCCACGGCCTGCGCGTGCTGGTGCTCGAGCAGGGCACGTTCGGCGGGACCATCACGCACTACCCGCGCGCCAAGGTCGTCATGACCGGCACGCTCGAGCTGCCCGGCTACGGCACCGTCCGCCGGAAGACCATGTCCAAGGAGGACCTGCTGGCGCTGTGGGACGACATCCGCCTGCGCACCCAGCTGCCGGTGCGCGAGGGCGCCCGGGTCGAGACCCTGGTCGGCGAGGGCGCGGGCTGGCGGATCCGCGGCGAGGGCCTCGACGAGCCCGCCGCCAACGTGGTCCTGGCCCTGGGCCGCCGCGGCGCGCCGCGCCAGCTCGGCGTCCCGGGCGAGGAGCTGGACAAGGTCAGCTACCGCATGATCGAGCCCGGCCCGTTCACCGGGCGGCGGGTCCTGGTGGTCGGCGGCGGCAACGCGGCCGCCGACTGCGCGCTCGGCCTCGCCGACGCCAAGGTCGCCGCCTCGATCGGCCTGTCGTACCGCCGCGCGGAGCTGGCGCGCATGCGGGCGTCGGTGCGCGACCGCATCGAGGCGGCGTTCGCCAGCGGCGCGGTGACGCCCTACCTCAGCACCGAGGTCGTGCGCATCACCGAGCACCACGTCGAGCTGCGCCGGGATCGCACGCTCGAGACGATCGACAACGACGACGTCATCGTCCAGATCGGGGGCACCCCGCCGACCGAGCTGCTGCGGACGATCGGGATCGAGCTGGTCGAGAAGTGGGGCGAGGCCTGACGCGATCCCGGGGATCTGCGGGTCGAGGCCCAGCGTGAAATCCCAGCGGGCGCTCCCAACTGGAGATCCCAACTGGAGCTCCCATCTGGCGATCCCAACTGGAGCTCCCAGCGGGTGCTCCTGCGCCGGTCAGTCCGAGGCCGCCGGCGCGCCGATCACATGTAGCCGGTCTTGCGGCGCTCGTTGATGAACTCGACCACGGTCGCCTTCACGTCCTCGCGGAACGCGACGTAGCCGTCGGCGATCTCGCGCAGCGACGTGACCGCCGGCTTGTTGTCGCACTCGACCAGCGAGGTGGCCCCCCGCGACAGCTGGCGCGCGCGCTCAGCGGCGAGTACGACCAGGGCGAAGCGGTTGGGGACCTTCTCGAGACAATCTTCGACGGTAACGCGGGCCATAGGGGTGGCGGATACTAGCGCCCACACCGTCGCTGTCAAGCGACTCGACACCGCGGCGCCGCGAGGGTAGGCTTGGATCGACGCCGCACGTGGGTGGACGTGGATGGACCCCGTGTCGCCAGGCGTCGAAAGTGCGTAGCGTGACCAGCCCCATGAACGCCCGGCTCCCGACCCAGCCGTCCGACCGTCCCGCCCGCTCCCTCGATCTCGACTGGGACACGCTCGAGATCGCCGTCGAGCGGAACGCCTCGGACTCCGAGAGCTTCCTCGACCTCACGACCGGCAAGGTCGTGACGATCACCGCCGGCGAGGTCGAGGCCGCGCTGCGCCGCCAGCAGGTCGCGGACAACCCGCGCGGCTACCTCCGGGTCGAGCCGGCGTCGTCGCGCGAGCAGTACCGGTGGATGGAGAAGTTCGTCGGCTCGGTCGCCGACGAGGGCCTGCGCGAGCGCCTGATCATGTCGATCGACGGCAAGGGCGCGTTCCGCCGGTTCAAGGACGTGCTCCTGGCGTTCCCGGCCGAGCGCGAGCGCTGGTTCTCGTACCGCGCCGAGCTCCTGCACTGGCACATCCACAACTGGCTCGAGACCCACCAGATCACCGGCACCAACCCGCCGCCGTGGGGCGAGGTGGGGCCGCCCGCCGAGCTGCCGGTCGTCGAGGGCAAGCCGGTCACCCACGGCGCCGAGGCGCCGGGCGAGGCGCTGCGCCGCCGCGGGCGCGAGCTGCTCGAGGGCATCCCCGCCATCGATCTCCCCAGCGCGATCGCGTTCCTCGAGTTCCTGCGCGCGCGCGGCGGCGACGTCACCGACCGGGCCGATCGGGACGATCGGCTCGACGACGAGGCCGACGACGACGCCACCGGCGATCCCCAGCGCGCGGCGTGATCGTCGCGCGGTGAGCGCGCCAGGGCCGGTCGTCGTCACACATCGACGCACAAGCGCGCCGCTCGCCGCGGACGACGAGGTGCATTCGCCGTTGTCACGCGCCCGGCGCGGATCGTACGGTCCGCGCCATGGGTCGCTCCGCTGGTCGCCTCGCCGTGCTCCTCGCGCTGACCGCATGCGCCACCGGGGGCCCCACCGGCGACGGCGACGTCGACGCCCCCGCCGGCCCGATCGACGCGCCGGTCGCACCGATCGACGGACCGGTCGCCATCGACGGACCGGTCGTCATCGACGGACCGGTCGTCGTCCCCGACGCCGCGACCACCGACGCCGCGCTGGTCGACGCGACGATCGTCGACGCCCCGCTGATCGACGCCCCGCTGATCGACGCCCCCCTGGTCGACGCCCCGGCGATCGACGCACCGACCACGACCGTGCCCGACACCTGCGCCCAGGCCCAGAACCTCACGGCGGCCGCGACCGGCGCCGGCGTCACGGTGACCGGCGACACCACCGGCGCGGCCGACGACGTCAGCCCGTCCTCGGCCTGCACCGGCTACGCCCCCGACGGCCCCGATCACATCTACGTGGTCAACCTGACCGCCGGGCAGACCGTCACCGCGACCGCCACCCCGACGACGTCATGGGACATCTCGCTCGAGCTGGTCACGCCGTGCACCTACACGCCGACCTGCCTCGCCGGCGACGACAGCGGCTTCGCCGGCGGCGCCGAGACCGCGAGCTACACCGCGACCGCGGCCCAGACCGTGTTCATCGCCGTCGACGGGTACAACCCCGGCGTCGCCGGGCCGTACTCGCTCCTGGTCCGCATCCAGTAGCAGGCGCTCCGCCGGGACCTCGCGCGGGCATCCACGCCACCGGCACCTCGAGCTCGGTCCCTGGGCGTCGCGGCCCAGGCGCCCGTGCGCGCTCATCGAAGGCGAGCGCTCAGCGCTGCGGCGCGAGAGCGGGCGCCCGCAGCGGACGGTCAGCGCGGCGGGGGCACCCAGATCCAGCCGTCCTCGGCGAACGGCGTGCCCGCCTCGGGCATGGCCCAGTCGTCCCGCGCCCACAGGAACGCCGTGTACGCAGCGATCAACGAGTCGAAGCAGTGATCGTTGGACAGCGCGTCCTCGCGGGCCAGGCGGCTGACCGGCGCGAACTCGAGATCGCCGAGCTGCTCGACCAGCCCCGCCCGGGTCTCCCAGGGGTCGGCGTCGCGCTTGTAGCCGCGGGCCCGGCGCCGATCGAACAGCGCGGCGATCGTCGCGGCCGGCGACACCTCGAGCAGGTTCTGGTGCAGCGCGAAGCCGGCCCGCACCAGGCGCCGCCGCAGGTGGGCGGCCCGGGCCGCGACCAACCCGACCGCGTGGCCGAGCTGGCTGGGCGGCAGGAGGCCGCGGTCGTAGCAGAGCACCACCTCGGTGGCGCGGTGGGCATAGGGCTGGGCCCGCCAGCGGCCCCGGACCGGCTCCCGGACCGTGCGCTCGCGGCTCGCGCCCTGGACCGCCGCCGACATCGTCGCGCCCTCGGCCAGGGCCCGGCCCTCGGTGCGCAGCCACACCACGGCCGGGTCGACGCAGGCCTCGACCCCAGGGCACGCCGGGACCACGCACCGCCCGCAGGCCGGGCCGGTCAGCGGGGCGTTGATCGCCACCACCAGGTCCTCGCCCAGCGACCCCACGAAGTCGAGCAAGCTCGCGTCGATCCAGGGCTCGCCACGGTGCCGGGTCGACACCGCCTGGACCCGGGCCCGCCCCTCGACCGCGACCAGGTGCGTCACGGCCGTCGTCTTGCCCCGGGCCCCGCCCAGATCGACGCCGACGAAGCTCGTGAAGCGCCGGGGCATGAGATCGTTTCTAGCCCGTTTGGACGTCCCTGACCACCCGCGACCGTCCAGGGGCCGGTCGAGATCCGCGGGATCACAAGGTTCACCCGACCACGTGACAAAGTGCGCAATCCCGGTGTAAGCACGGCCCGCGGTCGGCGTTCTTCGTCCGCCGCTGTCCATGGCCCTCGACCGAATCGCTAGCTTCCGGGCGCTCATCGCCAAGGCTCCGCAGGATCCATTTCCTCGGTACGGCCTCGCCATGGAGTTCCGGAGCCGGGGCGAGCTCGAGACCGCCGCGACCTCGTTCGACGAGCTGATCGCCGCGTTCCCCGACTACGTGCCCAGCTACCTGATGGCGGGCGGCGTCGCCGCGAAGCTGGGCCGGGCGGATCGGGCCATCGAGCTCTACACCCGCGGCATCGAGGTGGCGACCGCCCGCGGCGACACCCACGCCCGGGGCGAGCTGCAGTCGGCCCTGGCCGAGGCCTCGGCGATGGCGGAGGCCTCGTGAAGGGCATGACCTTGACCCCCTGCGCGTGACCGTGACCCTGACCCTGATCGGGGCGCTGGCCGCCGGTGGCGTCACCGGCTGTGGCAGCAAGCGCGCCACGACCACGCCGGCCGATCCGGCCGGCGACGCCGCCTATGGCGGCGATACCTATGGCGCGAGCGAGCCCACCGGCGAGCCGCGACCAGACCCCGACGGGGGCGACCCGTGCGGGTACTAAAGTTCCGGCAATCGCCGGCGTAGCGCGCGGCCAACCGCGCATTTCTTGTGTAAGGAGAATCCCATGAAGAAGCTCGCGATCCTCGTTGTTGCCTGTGCCCTCGCCGTCGGTGCCACCGCCTGCTCGAAGAAGAAGGCTGACACCACCCCCGCCAACACCGACACCACCACGGACACCACGGACTCCACCGGTGGCGGCGGCGACATGGGCGGCGACGCCTACGGCGGCGGCGCGTACGGCAACCCGTGCGAGGGCAACCCCTGCGGCATGTGAGTGCCGTGCGCGAGCCGCGCCGGTCGCGGTAGGCTCGCACACCTGCGGGAGCTGACGCTTCCGCTCGGCGGTCGCTCGTGACCGCCACCGACGAAGCCTCGTCGGAGCCGGGGTGGAGAAATGGTAGACTCGGGGGTCTCAAAAGCCCCTTCCTTCGCGGGAGTGTCGGTTCGAGTCCGACCCCCGGCACGAGCGGGGTGTGGGGTGCGCCAGCGCACATCGGTTGGCGCGCGGTTGCGATCGCGCGCCAACGGCGGGACAATTTTCGCCGATGAAGTACCTGGCAGTGATCGCCGTGGCGCTGGGCACGGGTGCGTGTGCGTCGGGCAGCACCACCGACTACGATCCGGTCGACGCGCGCCGGATCGACGGGGCGCCTGGGGTCGACGCGGCTGATCCCGACGCCGCGCCGCCGATCGACGCGCCGACGCCGACCGACGCCGCGACCGTCGACGTCGCGACCGTCGACGCCGCGACCGTCGACGCGATCACCATCGACGCGCCGCCGCCGATCGACGCGCCGCTGCCGATCGACGCGCCGCTGCCGATCGACGCGCCGCTGCCGATCGACGCGCCGCTGCCGATCGACGGCGGCTGCACGGTCTCGACGGTGCAGCTCCTGGTCAACGCCAACGTCGACGCCACGCCGCGCGCGACCGGCTGGGTCGAGACCCCGGTCGATCCGCTGTACCCGCCGATCACCGCCGACACCGGCGGCGTCGCCGCCGACACCGCGCCCAACCGGATCTGGCTGGGCGGCTTCACCAGCGCGTCGGACGCGGTCGAGCAGACCGTGACGATCCCGGCCAGCACCACCCAGCTCGTGCTGCGCGGCAAGTACGCGGTGGCCACCGGCGAGACCGGCACCACCGTCTACGACACCGGCGCGATCGAGCTCCTGACCACCGGCGGCGCGGTGCTCGAGACCCCGCAGGCGCTCACCAACGTCACGGTCCAGGCCGCCTTCACGCCGTTCTCGTTCATCTTCGCCACGCCCCACGCCGGCCAGACCGTGCGGTTGCGGTTCCGCTCGACCAACGATCTGTCGCTCGAGTCCTCGTTCTTCTGGGACTCGCTCGCGCTCGACGCCACGGTCTGCCAGTAGCGCGCTACACTGACGGCGAGCCATGGCACCCGCCTGCCCGCCTCGCCGCGTCCGCGCCCGCTCGCTCGGCCCGATCCTGGCGCTGCTGCTCGCGGCCGCCTGCTCGAAGGCCGGTGAGGAGAGCCGCACCAAGCGGTCGCCGACAGCGCCGCCGCCGCCCACCGTGGAGATCCCGCCGCAGCTGTCGATCGCGGTGACGATCGACGGCACCGACGCGCCGGCGCTCGACGCGGCCCGCCTCGCGGCGATCCCGGCGGACTTCGTCGACACCGAGCGCCGCGCCTGGCGGCTCACGACGCTGGTGCCGGCGTTCGACGCGCCCGGGCGCACGATCGAGGCGGTCGGCCCCAGCGGCATGACGCTCAAGCTCGATCGGCCGACCGGCGCCACCGCCACCGCGCCCGTCCTGTTCCTCACCCGCCGTGGCGATGTGGTCGTGACTGTGCTCGACCCCGCACAGCCCTTCCCGGACTATCACGGCCAGGGCGGCCGCCTACGCCGACCGGGTGATACCCAGCCGCACCTGTCGCCCGTCAGCGCGCTGCGCGTCGCCGGCGCGCCGTGATCGCGCGCGGCTACCCCACGCGACACCCTCGCGACCACAACCCCTCGTGACGTTTCGGGTTTCGGGTGACATTTTTTGGGACCACGAGCGCCGCGTTTCGTCCCTCGATCGAATGGGTGCGCGACCGCACAGTGTGATTTCGAGTCGTTGAGACGTACGGTCGCGGTGGCACACGCGCTGCAAAGTCCCTCACCGTGCAACGGCGAGGCTTCACGCTGGTCGAGCTGATGGTCGCCGTGGCCATCGTCGGCATCCTCGCCGCCATCGCCATCCCGCAGTTCTCGCGCACCACCCGCAAGGCGCGGAGCTCCGAGGTCAACGCGGTGTTCGCCGAAATGCGCCAGCGGCAGGAGGAGTACCACCTCGCCAACGGCACGTACTTCTCGACCGGCACCGGCGAGACCGACACGTATCCGACGACGCCGACCAAGACCGCGCAGCTCGCGTCCTCGCCGCCCGCGTCGTGGACCACGCTCAAGCTGCGCCTCACCAACGACAAGCTCTACTGCGGCTACGTCGCGATCGCCGGCACCGCCGGCAGCGCGGTCGGCCTCGGCACCAAGGCCGGCGAGTTCGGCCTGACCGCGGGGCCCGCGACCGACTGGTACTACCTCCTCGCGCACTGCAACCTCGACGGCAGCACGACCCGCGACGGGTACTACTTCACCTGGAGCGGCGACACCAAGGTGCAGAAGCAGAACGAGGGCTTCTAACGGTTCTCGGGCGCGCCGCCGCGCCCAGTAAGTTCGACCGGCAGCCACGCGTGTGGCCCGGCCAGCCAACAACGGCCACAACGGCCACACGCAACGAAAGGCACTACGACCATGAAGACCACCATGCGCAAGATCAACCGCGGCTTCACCCTCATCGAGCTCATGATCGTCGTCGCGATCATCGGCATCCTCGCCGCGGTCGCCATCCCGCAGTTCCTCGACTACATGAAGCGCTCGAAGCGCGGCGAGGCCGAGCTCAACCTGAACGCGATCGACAAGGCCAACATCCGCGAGTACGCCGAGAACGCGGGCTACGTGCCGAACGTCGAGGTCGCCACCCCGGTCGCGACCTGCTGCACGACGAACTTCCAGGGCTCGAAGCGCTGCGCCGCGGTCGCCGCCGACTGGGCCGGCCCGGGCTGGGTCGCCCTCGACTTCGAGATGACCAAGCCGTTCTTCTTCCAGTACGCGTACACCGGCGTTGCCACCGGCGTGACCTACACGGCCACCGCCACGGGCGACATGGACTGCGACGGCATCCCGATCGTCTACACCGTCGCAGACACGACCAACGATGGCTCCGCCAACGCGATCTACACCAAGCCGACCAACCGCGACTGATCGTCAGCTGACCTGCGCGCGGGCCACCAGGCTCGCCACTCGACCGACGGCCGCCACCAGGCGGCCGTCGATGTTTTCGGTCAACGTCGCCGGCGCGCCCTCGGTGTTGCAGCCGCCGCACTGGCGGCCGTCACGGGCTTCCGCCGACTTCGCCGCGCGCGCCTCGGTGTTTCGGCCGCCGCACCTGGACGGATCGACCTCGGCCTCGGCGAACGATCGAGCCGGAATCGGGTAGGATCACGGCGTGCGGATCCTGTCGCTCGCTGCGCCGGTCGTCGCGATCAGCCTGGTGCTGGGCGCGCGCGAGCTCGGCGCCGCCGCCAACCGCGAGCGCAAGCACTGGCCCAAGGGCGTCGACGAGCCGTACGTGCCGTCGCCCGCGGCGGCGCCGTACATCACGCTCGGCTACCGCGAGCTCGGCGCCGATCTCCTGTGGATCCGCGGCCTGGCGTACTTCGGCAGCGACGACGGCGCGACCTCCCCAGGCATCCAGCACCTGATCGCGTCGATCGCCGCGCTCGACCCGGCGTTCGAGGAGCCGATGTCCTGGGGCTCGCTGGCGATGTGGAGCATCACGATGCAGCCGACGCAGGCCGACTACCTGCGGATCATCGAGCTGCTCGAGGCGGGGATGCAGCGGTTCCCCAAGAACTACCGCCTGCCGCAGCGCGCCGGCGAGATCTACGCGCTGCGCCTGACCAGCGACGATCCCGCGCAGGTGCGCGCCTGGAAGGAGAAGGGCGCGGCGCTCCTGGCCAAGGCGGTGCGCCTGCCCAACGCGCCCAAGACCCTGGGCACGTACGTCGCGCACCTGCAGACCGAGCTGGGCCAGCGCGACAAGGCCATCCGCGATCTGCGCGAGCTGGTGCTCTACACCTCGGACGCCAATATCCGGAACCGTCTGGTCGCCAAGCTCGCCAAGCTGACCCAGGCCAGCTCCGACACGATCGCCTACGAGCTCGACGTCGAGCGCCAGCGGTTCGAGGACGCCTGGCGGCGCGATCGCCCGGAGATGTCGGCGGCGATGTACGCGGTGATGGGCCCGGCCATCGCACCGTGGTTCGATCCGGCGGGCCTGTCTGAGCCCGAGGTCCCGACCCTCGAGCCCATCGAGCCGCTGCCCCCGCTCGCCGACGATGTAGGAGAAATCCTTAAAGAAAGTTCACCCTGACGGGGTTGGGTGACGAAACGCGTCACCCGGGCGTGCACAAAGTGGTCTATTGGCCCCGGCTGTATCCGCCGTTACGTCCTTCGCGCGATGTGCTTTCAGGACCTTGGCCCGGTTTCGGGTTTTTTGGACACTGGCACGACTGTTGATCATGATCGACACGTGCGCCGCTCTCACGTCCGTCCGCTCCGGGGCTTCACGCTCATCGAGCTGATGATCGTGGTGGCCATCATCGGGATTCTGGCGGCCCTCGCGATCCCGCAGTTCCTCGACTACATGAAGCGGTCCAAGCAGAGCGAGGCGCAGCTCAACCTGGCCTCGATCGAAAAGGCGAACCTGCGCGGCTTCCATGAGAACGCCGGGTACGTGACCACGTCAGCCGTGGCGACGCCGGTCCTCGACTGCTGCACGCAGAACGTCGCCAGCACCAGGCGCTGTGCCGCGGTGAGCACTGACTGGATCGGCGACCCGACCTGGGACGCGCTCGACTTCGAGATGACCAAGCCGTTCTTCTTTCAGTACGCCTATACCCCTGGCGGCAGCGGCACGACCTACACCGCCACCGCCACCGGCAACCTCGACTGCGACGCCGTCAGCGTCACCTGGACGCTCAACGGCTTCCTCATCAGCGGCTCGCCCAGCGCCCAGCTCGTCAGACCGACTATCCGCGACTGACGCAGCGCAAAGCGGGGACAGGCTCCTGAGTCGCAGACCCATGGAACGCCCGAAAAACTAGCAATTCTAGGCCGTCGCAACCCAGGAACCTGCCCCCATTGGCACGACTGCGACGCCGTCAGCGTCACCTGACGCTCAACGGTTTCCTCATCAGCGGCTGGCCAAGCGCCCAGCCCGTCAGGCCGACGATTCGCGACTGACGTTTGTCAACGCGCGCTAGTGAGACAACCTCCGGCGCCCGGGTGGTGCGGGACGGAACGGGTGCCAAGCGCTGGCGGGGGGGGGCGGTGGTGATGTTTTCCCTCGTTCGGGTCAGGGTCCGCCGATCCGAACGGGAAGGGGTTCCCCACCCCACCGGTGGGCCACGGGCTCACGCTGCATTGGCGGTTGCCCAGGCACCAGCGCGGCCAAAATAGCGGTTTTGGTTGGCCGGGCCGCCGGGCCTGTTTCCGGGGGGGGGGGGGGGGGCCGGGCCGGGTTGGTTCCATAGGTGGGGAAAAACTGCGTGGTCCCCATGCGCCACGCCCCCCGCCAGGAAGGTAAGATCAGCCATCGTATCCCCCCGCAGATTTCGCAGGCTCTGTGCCACATCATCGACATCAACACAGCCCCCCCCGCTGCCAAGATTGCCCCGACGGCCCGGGCTTTTCCTTTTGGTGGCCCCCCCGGACCCGCCCGCCCCCGACCGAACAATGGCCGGTCAAGTTCAGATCTTCGCGTCGCTAACGACGCCTTCGTCGACGTCGACACGGCCTGGTGCGCGACGCTGTCGAGGTTCATCTCGGCGAGCACGAGGTCCGGAATCCACCACGGCGGCCTGCTGGTCGTGACCCACGTGCGCTCGTTCGGCGTTCAAGGCGTGTCCACGCCCTTCGCGGGCGCCACGACCGCCGGCGAGCGCCTCGCGCCGTTTGTTCGCACACGTCAAAATCCTAACGCGGGAGGGCCCGAAAAAAAAGTGATTTTATACGGGTGTGGCCACAGAAGAACGTTCCCCCTTGGGGGTGTCCCCTTTGGGAGGGTGTTACCCCGCGGACGGCCTACGAGGCGCGCGTCTCGCGCCTCGTCGCCCGGTCGGAACCACGCACCTCGCGCGCCACGCACCGGGTGCAGGGTTCAACGCCGGTGCCTCCCGCGCCTCGTCACCCCGCCCGGTAGAAACCGCACCGCTCGCGCGCCACGCACCGGGTGCATCCATCGCGGTCAGGTACGCCAGACCTCTCGCGCCTCGTCACCCCGCCCGGTTGGAACCACGCACCTCGCGCACCGCGCACCGGGTGCCCATCCATCGCGGTCAGGCACGCCCGACCTCTCGCGCCTCGTCACCCCGCCCGGTAGGAACCACGCACCTCTTGCACCACGCACTGGGTGCAGGGATCAATGTTACTGCGGCAGGCGGTCCGAGAAGTCCTTGATGGCCTTGGTCTGCTCGTCGGCCTTGATGTCGACCGAGAACGACTCCTTGATGCCGAACTCGTTGTTGAGCAGCGTGATCTTGTGCTTGCCGGCGGAGAGCTTGAGGTCGCGCTGCGGCGTCTTGAGGCCAGTGTTGCGACCGTCGACGAAGATCTCGCACGGCGGCTTGGCGCTGAGGAGCAGCGTGCCGTCGCCCTTGGCCACGGGCGGCGGCTTGACGTCGCCGCCGGGCGGCTTGACGTCACCACCGGGCGGCTTGACGTCACCACCGGGCGGCTTGACGTCACCACCGGGCGGCTTGACGTCACCGCCGGGCGGCTTGCTGCTGCCACCGCCGGGCGGCTTGGCGCTGCCGCCGCTCGGCTTGCTGCTGCCGCCGCCGGGCATGGTCGCGGGCCCGGACGAGCCCGAGCCGGGCGCGACGGCGACGGTGCCGCCGCGCTCGAGGTTGACGACGACCTTCTCCTCGGGCGCGCCCGAGATCACCAGCGGCTTGGTCACGCTGACGTAGCCGTCCTTCTCGAACTCGACGTCGTAGCGCTGGCGCGGATCGATCTTGGCGTTGGTCGGCGTCACGCCGACCTCGGTGCGCTTGCCGTCGGCGACCAACACCACCTTGGCGCCGGGCGGCGTGGTCTCGAAGCTGGCGACGATCTCCAGCGGCTGCAGCGTGATCGTCACGCGCTCGACCTGGCCGGCGGTGACCTCGACGTCCTGCGACACGCTCATGAAGCCGGGCGGCGCGTCGATCGACACGCGGTGCCGGCCGGTCGCGACCTGCCGGATCTGCGCCGGCAGCGTGGTCGACTGGGGCTTGTCGTCGATCCGCCAGCCGGTCACCGACGCCGGCGACACGAACAGATCGAAGCCGGTGTTGGCGTCGCCGGGCGCGGGCGCGGCGGTGCCCGCGGTGGGCGTGTCGGTCCCGGCCGTGGCCTCGGGCGTCTTCTTGTTCGAGCGCGACGTGATGAGCACGATCGCGACCGCGGCGGCGATCAGCGCGACGCCGCCGAGCGCGGCCCACAGCATGGTCCGCGACTTCTTCGGCGCGACGATGCCGGCGCCGAAGGTGGCCATCGGGTCGAACGAGTCGGGCCGCGCGTGCGGGAACGACGCCGCCGACTCGTGGCGATCCTCGAAGTACGGCGTCGCCGGGCCGGCCCCGGTGTTCGGCCCGACCGCGGACATCGGGCCCGAGCCCGCGCCCGCGGTGAACGCCGGCGCCGCGGCGACGTGGCCGTTGGTGCCTGGCGGGTGCCCGTTGGCCTTGGCGCCGGTCGCGCCCCACCCCTTGGCGGTGCGCACCAGCGCCGACAGATCCGGCTCCTCGACCGGAGGCGGCGGCGCGGGCGGCGGCGGCGGCAGCATCCCAGGCGTGGCGGCCGCCATCGCGGCGACCGCGCTCGACATGACCGCGTTGGCCTTCGCGGCCTTGGCCGCAGCCTCCTCCTCGGGGTTGTCGTAGATCTGGGTCTCGAGCTCGTCGTCGTCCCAGTTGAGATCGGCCTTGGGCGGACCGTAGTCGCCAGCGGCGGCGTTGGCGGCGGCCGACATCGACGGCATCGTCATCGACGGCGGCGGCGGCACGACCGGCATGCCCTGGGTCGAGCGCAGCCCGCTCGGCGGCGGCGGCGGCCGCGTCACCGGCGCGCCCCCGGTGCCCGGCGTGGGCGGCGGCACCGACGGCATCGACGTGGTCCGGCGCGCGCCCGGCGGCACCGCCGGCGGCTTGTTCACCTGCGCTGGCGCCGCGGCCGGGCCGCGCCCGCCCGCGAGGAGCTCGGGCGGCGGCTTGAGCTGCCGGTAGGTCTCGAGCTTCGCGGTCTCCTCCTCGATCTCCTTGCCGAACGTCTTCTTCATCCACGCCGCCAGATCCTTGCGCGAGTAGAACTCGCCGGCGGTGTAGACGAAGGCCTGCAGCTCGTCGTGGAGATCGATCGCGTTCTGGTAGCGATCCTCGGTGTCCTTGGCCAGCGCCTTGAGGACGATCCGCTCGAGCTCGTCGGGGATCTTGCGGTTGTAGGTCGAGGGCGGGAGGATCTCGACGTTGCGGACCTTCTCGAGCGTCGAGAAGTCGCTCTCGCCGACGAACAGCCGCTCGCCGGTGAGCAGCTCGTACAGCACGATGCCGCACGAGAAGATGTCGCTCTTGCGATCGAGCGGCAGGCCGCGGACCTGCTCGGGCGACATGTACCCGAACTTGCCCTTGAGGATGCCGGCCTGGGTCTTCTGCCCCTTGCCCGCCGCCTTGGCGATGCCGAAGTCGATCAGCTTCACCTCGCCCTCGAACGACACCAGAATGTTCTGCGGCGAGACGTCGCGGTGGACCAGGTTGAGGTCGCGGCCGCCCTGGTCGCGCTTGTTGTGCGCGTAGTCCAGGCCCTCGCAGATCTTCATGATCACGAAGCAGGCCTGGGCCACGGGCATCGGCTCGTTCGCCGTGCGGCAGCGGTCGAAGATGTTGCGGAGGTCGCGGCCGTGGACGTGCTCGAGGGCGATGTAGTAGCTGCTATCGACGACGCCGAGATCGAAGATCTGGGCGATGTTCGCGTGGTTCAGCTGAACCGCGATCTTCGCCTCGTCGATGAACATCTTGATGAACTCTTTGTCCTCCGCGATGTTCGGCAAGATCCGCTTCACGGCGACCAGGCGCTCGAAGCCCTCGACCCCGTAGGCCTTCGAACGGAAGACCTCGGCCATGCCGCCGACATTGATGCGCTCGAGCAAGTAGTACTTGCCGAATGGAACGGGCTTTTTCACGGTGCTTGACCAGCCTGAGCGGGAACGACCCCGTCTAGCGTGGGACCGTATACCAACTGAAATCCTTGGGCAAAGTGAAACGGGCGTCAGCTGATCGTGCGATCACCCGGAGGCGGCTGATCGAATTTTCGCCGGGTTAGCGCGATCGACGGCCCCGGTCCCCCAGGGCGGCCAGGCGGGCGTGGCAGGCCTCGGCCACGGTGGCGGCCAGGGTCGCCGCGTCGCGATCGACCTCGGGCAGGCCCGGACGGCCGCCGCGCCCGACCACGACGACGGCGTGACGGTAGGCCTCGACCGCCTCGACCGCCCGGGCCGAGGCCTCCAGGCACAGGCCCAGTAGATAAGGTGCGAGCCACCGGTCGGCCGCCAGGAACCGCGACCGCCGCAGCTCTGCGATCGCGACCTCGAGCTGATCGGCGTGTCGGGCCGCGATGCCGCGGCGCAGGTAGGCCTCGGCGTCGAGCTCGCCCGTCAGCGCCGACGCGGGCGCGACCACCGGATCGGCGCTAGCCCGCGACCGGTCCGACGACGGCGGCGCGGCCGCGGCGACCACCGGGTAGGCCCCGGACCGCGACCGGTCCGACGACGGCGGCGCGGCCGCGGCGACCACCGGGTAGGCCCCGGACCGCGACCGGTCCGACGACGGCGGCGCGGCCGCGGCGACCACCGGGTAGGCCCCGGACCGCGACCGGTCCGACGACGGCGGCGCGGCGACCGGCGCGACCGGGTAGGCCTCGGACCGCGACCGGTCCGACGGCGGCGCGGCCGCGGCGACCACCGGGTAGGCCCCGGACCGCACCAGCGGCGCTGGCGGCACGACCGCGCCGACCAGCGTCTGCTCGACCGCGCCGACCACCAGCCCGGTCGGCGACCGCGCCGCCGCGGCCAGGCGGGCCGCGATCGTCGGCGCCTCGCCGGGCTCGAAGTAGATGAGCACGTTGCGACACACCACCAGATCGAACCGCGGCCACCCCAGGGGCGGCGCCGGATCGGCGGCGAGGTTGTGGCGCGCGAAGCTCACGCACGCGCGCACCCGCGCGCCGATCGCCACGGTGTCGCGATCGACCGCGTCGAGGTACGTGGTCCGCCAGCGCTCGGGCAGCGCGTCGAGCGCGCCGCGCGGGTAGTGGCCGCGCGCGGCGATCGCGAGCGCGTCGACGCTGATGTCGGTCGCCAGCACCCGCGGGCGCACGCCGCGGGCCGCGAGCGCCATCGCGATCGTGTACGGCTCCTCGCCGGTCGAGCACCCGGCCGACCACACCGCCACCTGATCGACGCCGGCCCGCGCGCAGTGGGCCGCGGCGCGATCGAGCGCCGGCTCGAGCAGCCCGAGCTCGCGCCCGAACCAGGTCAGCCCGACGCTGATGCGGGCGATCACGCGATCGCGCAGCACGTCGCCGTCGGGCGTCGCCGCCGCCGCCAGCAGCGCCTCGGGGCTGGCGTGGCCGAGCTCGGCCGCCAGCGTGCGCAGCGCGACCAGCACCGGCTCGCGCCGACGATCGCCCAGGCCGATCCCGGCCCAGGCGCGGTAGCGCTCGCTGATCGTGCGCCAGAGCGCGTCGCTCACGACGCCGGGCTCCGGGCCGCGGCCAGGAGCAGGCCCGGGAGCGCCGCCGCGGTCGCGACGGTCGCGGTCGGCACCGCCGCCAGCGCCGCGCGCGGCATCGCGTCGATCGCGGCGTCGGCGGGGTCCTGGACGATCGCGACACCGCCCGCGGCCGCGACCGCGGCCAGGCCGTCGGCGCCGTCCTTGCCCATGCCCGACAGCACCAGCCCGACCACCGCCGCGCCGTGGCCGCGGGCCAGCGCGCGCAGCAGGGCCGTGCCCGACGGGCGGTGCCCGGCCTCGCGCGGGCCGTCGCCGAGCCGGACCCGGCCGTCGCGATCGATCGTCAGGTGCAGATCGTCGGGCGCCACCACGACCTGGCCACCGGCCACGCGCTGCCCGACCTGGGCGACCGTCACCGGCAGCGCGCAGGTGTCGCCGAGCCAGCTCACCAGCGGCGCGACGAACCCGGCGGTGGTGTGCTGGACGATCGCGATCGGCAGCGGGTAGGTCGCCGGCAACGCGGCCAGCAGCGCGCGCAGGAGCTGGGGCCCGCCGGTCGACGCGACCACGCCGACGATCTGGGCCGCGGGCGCGCGCGGCAGCCGCGGCGCGGCGACCGGCGTCGGCCGCGCGGGCGCGATCCGCTGGCTCGCCGCGACGGTGGTCAAGAGCTCGACCAGGCGCCGCACCGCGCTCGCGTCGAAGCCCGCGGTCGGCTTCTCGATCAGCTCGAGCGCGCCGGCGGCGATCGCGTCGAGCGCGAGGCGCGCGTCGTGCCCGACCAGCCGCGACAGCACGACGATCGCGGTCGGGCGCTCGGCCATGATCGCGCGGATCGCCTCGAGGCCGCCGACCAGCGGCAGCACCACGTCCATCGTGACCACGTCGGGCCGCAGCGCCCGGGCCAGCTCGATCGCGCGGGCGCCGTCGCCGGCCTCGCCGACGACCTCGACCTCGGGCCAGCCGGCCAGCTCCGCCCGCAGCACCTCGCGGAAGAACGCCGAGTCGTCGACGATCAGCACCCGCACGGTCACGCCAGGAACCGCCCGACGTGGGACCACAGGCTGTCGCGCGTGAAGTCGGTCTTGACCAGGTACGCGTCGGCCCCGACCTCGACCGCGGCCAGCTTGTCGGCGTCGGAGCCGCGGGTCGAGATCACGACCGCCGGCAGCCGCGTCGCCCGGGGCTGGCCGCGGATCCGGCGGATCAGCTCGAAGCCGTCGAGGCCGGGCATCTCGAGATCGGTCACGACCAGCCCGACGTCGGGGTGGGCCTCGAGCGCGGCGAGCGCCTCGAGCCCGTCGCCGGCCTCGACCACGGTGACGCCGTGCGCGCGCAGCGCCTCGGCGATGATGTCGCGCATGATCACCGAGTCCTCGACCACGAGCACCTTGGCGGCGCCGGTGACCGCCACGTCGCCGGCGCGGTGGCGGCTGCGCGCCGCGAGCGCGCGCGCCGCGGTGACCATGCGCCCGAGCCCGAGCACCAGCGCCACCGAGCCGTCCTCGAGATCGATCCCGCCGACCGCGTAGGGGTTGTCGTCGAGCACCGGCCCGGCCGAGCGCACGACCGCGTCGCGATCGCGGTGGCGCCGGGTCCCGGCCAGCGCCATCAGCACGTCGCCGGCGCGCGCGATCACCAGCCGCGGGTCGGCGCTCGGCGCCGCCGCCTCGCCCAGGAGCTCCGGCAGCGGCACCAGCGGCACCAGCGCGCCGCGGAAGCGCACCGCCGGACCGTCGATGCTGTCGACCGCCGGGTGATCCGCCGCGGGCACCAGCGCCACGACCTCGGCCAGCGGCAGCGCGTACCGGGTCGCGCCGATCTCGGTCAGCAGGAGCGACGTGATGAGCGCGCTGACCGGCGCGGTCAGCGTGAAGGTCGTGCCGCGGCCGCGCACGCTGGCGGTGTGGACCGTGCCGCCCAGCGCCTCGGCGGTGGCGCGCACGACGTCGAGCCCGACGCCCCGGCCCGACACCCGGGTCACGACCTTGCGGGTCGAGAACCCCGACGAGAACAGGTAGGCCAGGACCTGCTCGTCCGACAGGATCCGCGCCGACGGCGCCTCGATCAGCCCCTGCTCGACCGCGCGCCGTCGCACCAGATCGACGTCGATGCCGCCGCCGTCGTCGGCGAGCTGCAGCCGCAGCACGCTGCCGCGCACGTCGGCGGTGATCGTCAGCGTCCCGACCTCGGGCTTGCCCGCGGCCACGCGCTCGGCCGCCGGCTCGATCCCGTGATCGAGCGCGTTGCGCACCAGGTGCATCAGCGGCGCCTGCAGCTCCTCGAGCACCGCCCGGTCGGCCTCGACGCCGCCGTCGTGGACCACGACCCGCACCGCCTTGCCCAGCTCCCGCGCCAGCTCGCGCGCGACCAACGGGATCCGCGCCAGCACCTGCGCGATCGGCACCATCCGCAGGTCGCGCACGACCAGATCGAGCGAGGTCGCCATCGCCGTCAGCCGGCGCACGTCGTCGCGCAGGTGGCCGTGGACCGCGGCCAGGGTGTCGTCGATGTCGCCGGGGTGCTGGCGGGCCCGCGCGACGCTGGCGGTGACGCCAGCCAGCCGGTGCCGGACCGCGACGAGGTCGCCGACGACGGTGCGGATCCGATCGAGCTGCTCGACGTCGATGCGCACCGACCCGGCGGCGGCCGCGGCGAGGCCGTGGGCCAGATCGGTGCCGGGCCCGGCCGCCAGCGTCGGCGCGGCCGGGCCCGCGGGCGCCGCCGCGACCGCGGTCCGCGACGCCGCGGCGGTGAACGCGGCCAGCGCGGCGGCGGACGCGCCGACGTCACCGGCGATCGCGGCGCCGACCGCCTGCAGCCCGCCCAGCACCCGATCGCCGACCTCGGGCGCGACCGGCCCGGCGCCGCGGACCGCGCCGCCGACCAGCTCCTCGAGGGCGTGGACCGCGTCGGCGACCTCGAGCAGGCCCAGGAGGCCGGCCTCGCCCTTGAGCGTGTGCAGCTCGCGCAGCATCGCGTCGGTGCGGGCCGCGGTCGCGGGATCGTGCTCGAGCTCGATCCAGCCCAGGCTGATGTTGCCGAGCCGCTCCGCGGCGATCGCCCGGAACGCCTCGAGCCGCCGCCCGCGCAGATCGTCGTCGGTCATCCCTTGGCCGTCGGGCGGGCGCCGCCGCGCGCGTCGACCAGGCCGGTCAGCGTCCGCGACAGGGTCGACAGGCTCTCGGCCGCCTGGGTCGAGCGCTGGATGCCCGACAGCGTCTGCACCAGCACCGCGCGCATCTCGTCCATGCTCGCGACCACCGCCTCGGTGGCCTGGCGCTGCTGCTGGGTCAGGAGCGCGATCTTCTCGCTCGAGGTCGCGCCGAGCTGGCTGGCCCCGACCGCCTCCTCGGACGCGCGGTGCATCTCCTTCATCAGCTCGCGGATCGCGGCCGCGGTCTCGAGCACGCTCTCGGCCAGGCGGCGCATCTCGTCGGCGACCAGCGCGAAGCCGCGCCCGGCCTCGCCGGCGCGGGTGCCCTCGAGCGCGGCGTTGAGCGCCAGCAGATCCGTGCGATCGGCGATCTGCTCGATCGAGTGCAACAGGCCGCTGAGCCGATCGATCTTGCTGGCGATCTCCCGGCTCTGCGCCACCGAGCGCTCGGAGTTGCCCAGCACCTCGCTCGAGCGCCCGGCGATCTCCTCGGCCGACGACAGGAGCGTCGACATCGACCGGCGGGTCTCCTCGACCGCGGCGCTCTCCTCGGCCGACGACGCCTCCTGCTCGCGCGCCAGCGCGACCAGATCGTCGGACAGATCGAGCAGCTGCCCGGCCGCGGTCTTGAGCGGCTTGGTCGCGCCGAGGATCGACACGATCGCCAGGACCAGCACCGCCAGGCTGCAGGCCCCGACCCAGAGCCGGGTGTCGGCCTTGTTCTCGACCACCCACGACCGCGACAGGCCCAGGAGGACCGTGCCGACGACCACGCCGCTGGCGTCGACGATCGGCGCGCGCGCGTGGACCAGGCCGCCGCGCTCGTCGACGGTGACCGCGCGGACGACCTCGAGCCGGACCAGCCCCGGGTCGAGCGCCGGTCGCCGGGCCTCGACGAAGGTGGCGCCGTCGGCGCGCACCGCGACCGCGTACCCGAAGTCGCGATCGGTGGCGAGCGAGTCCACCCGGCGCTGGCCGGCCGCCGCGTTGTTGGTCGCGACCGCGTCGCCGATCGCGTCGGCCAGGAGCAGCGCCATGCTGCGGGCCCGCAGGTGCAGCGCGGAGTCGGCGGCGGCCTCCTGCCGGGCCGGCACGAACAGCGTCAGGAAGAGCCCCGTCGAGCCGCACACCAGGGTGGCGGCCACGAGCAGGAACATGCGAGCACCGAACTTCACCATGGGGATCTCCGATCGAGGGGCGCGGGCGTCGGCGCCGACGTGGCCGGGGCGGCGGCGGTCGGGGCGGCGCCCGCGACCAGCCGGGACGTGTCGAGGAGCTGGACCAGCTCGCCGTCGAGGACCGCGAACCCGAGCACCGGCCCCGGCGCCAGGCCGGGCGGGCTCGGCACGATCTGGGCCGCGGTCACGGTCGCGACCCGGAGCGGCCCGTCGACGGCGAGCGCGCGCGCCGCGCCGCCGGCCGCCAGGGTCATGACCCGCACGGTCGCGGCCGGCGCCGCCGCCAGCGCCAGCACTGTCGCCAGGTGGTCGGCGGCCGCGGCCTGGTCGTCGAGGCGGACCACGTCAGCGCTGGCGACCGCGAACCGCGCGCCGCCGGCCCCGAAGCAGACGATCGCGATCGCGTCGGTCACGCGTGCCCCCGCAGCACCTGCTCGGCCAGCGCCGCGACGTCGATCACCGCGTACAGCTCGTCGCCGTGCGCCACCTCGCGCGCGACCCAGCCGGGCCGCTCGGCCGGCGAGCCGTCGACGCGATCGCCGTCCGCCAGCGCCACCAGGCCGCGGGTCGCGAGCGCGACGACGCCGAGCTCGACCGCGCCCGCGCGCGCGACCACCGCGCGGCCGCGCTCGAGCCGCGGCGTCGGGCGACCGGTCAAGAGCAGCTCGAGATCGATCATCGGCACCAGCCGGGTCCGGATCATCGCGACGCCGAGCACGTGGGCCGGCGCCGCCGGGACCCGGGTCACGGTCGGCACCGCGACCACCTCGATCACGTCGGCCGCCGCCAGCGCGAACCAGCGCGAGCCGCTGCGCAGCCCGACGTGGGGCTGGGTCGGCGTCGCGGGCGCGGCGGCCGCGGCGCCCGGGCGCTGGGCGCCACGCACCAGCTCGGCCAGATCGTCGCTCACGCGCGACCCGCCATCGCGCGCACCCGCTCGACCACGACCCCGAGGCCGGCGACCTTCGACACCCAGCCGTCGGCGCCGACGGCGCGGGCGTGGGCGGTGAGCTCGGCGTCCGAGGCGCCCGACAGCAGGCAGATCGCCAGCGCGCCAGTGGCGGCGGCGCGCGTGCGCGCGCACAGATCAGCGAGCGTCAGCCCCGGCATGTTGACGTCCATCAACACCACCTGCGGGTGCCAGTCGCGCACCAGGCGCAGCGTCGACTCGAGGTCGTCGGCGGCCTCGACCTCCCAGCCGTCGGCGCGCAGGCGATCGCCGACCTCGGCGGCGACCAGCGGGCTGTCGTCGACGACGACGACCCGGCGCGGCGGGGCCACCGGCGCCAGCGCGCGCAGGCGGGCCGCCAGCGTGCGCACCGCGATCGCGGCGCGGGCGCGGGCCGCGACCTCGCCGGCGTCGGCCCACGCCGCGCAGTCGCGCTCGCCGCGCTGGGCCAGCTCGGCCAGCTCGGTCAGCCCGAGGATCCCGGTCTCGCCGGCGAGCGTGTGCAGCTCGGCCCGCGCCGCCGCGGCCGCGCCGGGCTCGGCCGCCATGATCGCCGCGAGCGCGCGCGCGCACCGCTGCCCGCCGACCTCGACCAGGCGCGGCAGGAACCGCGACCGCAGGCTCTCGTTCACGCCGGCTCCGGCAGCGCCGCGGTGATCTCGCCGACCCGCGCCACGACCGCGTCGACGCCGACGTGCTTCGAGATGTAGCCGTCGAGCCCGGCCTCGGCCGCGCGCCGGGCCAGCTCGTCGCCGTCGAGCGACGACAGCAGGTAGATCGCGGCCGCCGAGCCGCGCACGTGCCGCAGCACCATGCCCAGGTCGTCGCCGAACGCCTCCGGCATCTGCACGTCCATCAGCACCAGATCGACGTCGTCGGGCCGACCGTCGAGCTCGCCGAGGTCGCGGGCCGTGGTCACCTGGTACCCGGCGCGGCGGAGCGCGTCGCTGACCAGCTCGAGGAACAGGACGCTGTCGTCCATCAGCAAGATGCGCTTCGGCACGATCGGGACTCCCTTGGCCAGGCAGAGATCAAGCGTCGAGTACAGCTCGGCCAGCGCCAGCGGCTTGGCCAGGAACAGATCGGCCCCGGCCGCCATCGTCGCGTCGCGCGCGACCTCGCCGCCGAGGCTGACCGCGACCACCGGCGGCGCCGGCGCCGCGGCGGCGCGCAGCCGCGCGATCAGCGCGTCGCCGGGCTGACCCGGCAAGAAGTAGTCGACGACGATCAGGTCGTAGCGGTGCGCGCGCGTCAGCGCCCAGGCCGCGTCGACGTCGCCGACCGCGTCGACGGTCACCGCGTCGGCGTGGGCCCCGAGGTGCCGGCGCAGCCCCCACCGGAACGCGTCGCACAGCAGCGCGCTGTCCTCGACCAGCAGCACCCGGGCCCGGGCCGCGGGCGGCGGCGTGGCGCCGACGCTGGCGACCAGCGCGCGCACCGCGTCGGTCCCGGCGCCCGGGGTCAGCGCCAGGAGCCAGGCTGAGCGATCGCCGGGCGCGCCCGCGGCCTCGGCGCCGACCACGTCGGCCGTGACCTCCAGCGGCGGCAGGAGCGGCGGCCAGCCCAGCGCGAGCGCCAGGTGCGCGCCGACCGGCGCCGGCGCGCCGGTCAGGAGCCGGGCGGTGCCGTCGGCGGCGACCACCACCGGCGCGATCACGCCCAGCGCCGCGGCCTCGCCGCGCAGCAGCAGGCCGCGCGCCCCGGTCGGGCTCACGCCCGCACGCTCCGGGCGCGGCCGTCCAGGAGCGTCACGATCCCGTCGTAGATGCTGCGCAGGCGCACCGGCTTCTCCATGAACGCGTCGGCGCCGGCCGCGAACGCCAGGCGCTGGGCCGGCTGGGCCTCGCTGGCGATCGCGATGATCGGCAGGCGCGGCCCGGCGTGGGCGCGGACCCGGGCGATCAGCTGGGCCGCGCCCAGCGGCGCCAGGTAGACGCCGACGATCGCGACGTCGAACGGCGCGCCGGCGATCACCGCCAGCGCGCTGGCGCCGTCGGCCGCGACCGCGAACTCGAAGCGCAGCGCCGGCGCCGACGCGACCGGGCGCCGGCTCGAGCCGATCAGCCCGGCCCGGATCAGCTCGGCCAGGTGGGGGTTGTCGTCGGCGATCAGCACCCGCGCGACCGGCGCCACGAGCGCCGGATCGCCGGCGGTGATCCGCTCGACCAGCGCGGCCAGGCGCTCCTGCTCGGCCGGCGCCAGCTCGAGCGTGACCTCGCCGCCGCCGTCGCCGCACCCGTCCATCACCGTCGTCGTCAGGACGATCGGCGCCACCAGCGCGCCGGTGTCGAGCTGCAGCTTGACCGGCGTCGCCTCGGGCAGCGCGCGCCCGGCCGCCACGACGATGCGCCCGCGCGCGAGCGCGGCGGTGCACTCGCCCACGAGCTCCGCCAGCGCGTCGCAATCGACGATCAGCCGCGCGCCGTCACCGCGCGGACGCGGGCTGTCTCCAGCACCCATAGCGAGCATGACTTCCAGTTGTCGTCGGCGGCGAATCGCGAGTCAAGCGTGCTTGTCAGTCATCGCGACAGCGCTACACCCGCTCACCTCGGCGCCACGGCCGCCGCGCGTCAGCGATCGTACACAAATTCTCCGTCGGGAACATCACCCCAGATCGGCGATCACCCGCCACCGACGACCACGCCGCGCCCCAGGGCGCCAATGCTCACCTCGCGGCCACTCCAGTCATCCTTTCCTGGCGATTGCAGACTTCGACTCAACATATCAATACTGGATAGTTCAACCCAACGAGGAGTCGCCATGCAGTTACGCTCCCTCCTGGTCCCGGCGGTGTTGGCATTCGCGGTCGTCGCCCACGCGCCGGGCACCGCCCGCGCCGGCGACCCGTACGCGCTGTTCGAGAGCGGCCAGGTCCGCCCGATCGCGCGGGCCCCGCACCGCCCGCTGGTGTTCGCGGTCAACACGCCCGACAACCGGCTCGAGGTGCTGGCCCTGATCGGCCGCCACCTGATCCCGGTGGCGTCGGTCAAGGTCGGCCTCGAGCCGGTCGCGGTCGCGGCCCGGTCGGACGACGAGGTCTGGGTCGTCAACCACCTGTCGGACTCGATCAGCGTCGTCGACGTCAGCGATCCCCTGGCCCCGAAAGTCGTGCGGACGCTGCTCGTCGGTGACGAGCCCCGCGACGTCGTCTTCGCCGGGCCCGGCCGACGGCGCGCGTTCATCACGACCGCGCGGCGCGGCCAGAACTCGCCGGTCGATCCGGCGCTGACCACGCCCGGCCTCGGCCGCGCCAACGTCTGGGTGTTCGACGCCGACCACCTCGGCGCGGGCATGGGCGGCACGCCGCTGACGATCCTGACCCTGTTCAGCGACACGCCGCGCGCGCTGGCGGTGACGCCCGACGGCCGCACCGTCTACGCCGCCGGCTTCCGGACCGGCAACCGCACCACCACGGTCTTCAGCCTCGTCTTCGACTTCGGCCTGCTCGGGCTGACGCAGCAGGGCCCCGCGACCGACGCCCACGGCGCGCCGGCGCCGTCGGTCGGCCAGATCGCGCAGTTCGACGGCGCCGCCTGGCGCGACGAGTCGGGCCGCGATCTGTCGGGCGGCGTGTTCTTCAACCTGCCCGACAAGGACGTGTTCGCGATCGACGCGATGGCCAACCCGCCGGCGCCCCGGGCCGGGCCGACCGCCGAGGTCTCCGGCGTCGGCACGATCCTCTACAACATGGCGGTCAACCCGGTGTCGGGGAAGGTCTACGTGTCCAACACCGAGGCCCGCAACGTCCACCGCTTCGAGGGCGAGGGCGTCTTCGCCGGCCAGACCGTGCGCGGCCACCACAACGACAACCGCATCACCGTCATCGACGGCGGCGTCGCCAGCCCGCGCCGGCTCAACCAGCACATCGACTACGGCACCTGCTGCGCGCCGCTGCCCAACCCCGAGAACGCGCGCAGCCTGGCGATCCCGACCGGGCTCGCGGTGAGCCGCGACGGCCAGACGCTGTTCATGGCGGCGCTCGGCTCGGGCAAGATCGCGCGCATCCCGACGGCGCAGCTCGAGGCCGACAGCTACGCCCAGGATCCGGGCGACCAGCTCGCGGTCACCGGCGGCGGCCCCAGCGGGCTCCTGCTCGACGACGGCCGCGACCTGCTGCTGGTCGCGACCCGGTTCGACAACGGCATCTCGGTCATCGACACCCGCCACTGGCGCGAGACCCAGCACGTGACCCTGCCCTCACCGGAGCCGGCCAGCGTGGTCACCGGGCGCCGGTTCCTCTACGACGCGGCGTTCAGCTCGAGCCACGGCGACTCGGCGTGCGCGACCTGCCACGTCGACGGCGATCTCGACGCGCTGGCCTGGGACCTCGGCAACCCCGACGCGATGATGGTGGCCGACGGAAACCCGCTCACCGTCGATCTGGTGCCGCCGTTCCCGGCGGTGTTCCACGGCATGAAGGGCCCGCTCACGACCCAGAGCCTCCGCGGCATGGCCAACCACGGGCCCCAGCACTGGCGCGGCGATCGCACCGGCGCCGACCTCGGCCCGAGCGTCCAGCCCAACGGCGGCGCCTACGACGAGGTCGAGGCGTTCCGGCAGTTCGACGTCGCGTTCCCGGGGCTGCTCGGGCGCGCCGAGATGATCCCCGCGGCCGACATGGCCGCGTTCGGCCAGTTCGCGCTGCAGATCATGTACCCGCCCAACCCGATCCGCGCGCTCGACAACTCGCTGACGCCGCTCGAGGCCCAGGGCAAGGACATCTTCACCAACCGCGTCACCGACGCGTTCTCGACCTGCAACGGCTGCCACGTGCTCGATCCCGACGGCAACCGCCAGTTCCCCGAGGAGCGCTTCCCCGGCTTCTTCGGCACCGACGGGCGCTCGTCCCGGGTCCCGGGTCGGCCGCAGGTCGTCAAGGTCCCGCACTTCCGCAACCTCTACCAGAAGGTCGGGATGTTCGGACAGATCATGCCGCCGCCGATCTTCCTGCCGCTGCCCGGCTACGACGGCTTCATGGGCGACCAGATCCGCGGCTTCGGGTTCCTGTCGGCCGGCGACTTCGACACGATCGCGCACTTCATGTCGGCCTCGGCGTTCTCCGAGAGCGATCCGTTCAACTCCAACCCCGAGGGCTTCACCGACGTCGGCGAGCGGCGCGCGGTCGAGGCGTTCCTGCTGGCGTTCGACTCGAACCTGGCGCCGATCGTCGGCCAGCAGATCACCGTGCGCGGCCCTGGCGACACCGCCGCGCTGGCCCGGGTGGCGCTGATGCGCAGCCGGGCCGACGCCGACGAGTGCGACCTGGTCATCGCCGCCGGCGGCGGCGCGCGCGAGCGCGGCTACCTGTACGTCGGCAGCGCCCGCTACGCCCCCGACCGCGCCGGCCGGCCGCCGGTGACCGAGGCCGAGCTGGTGTGGCGCGCCGCGTTCGCGCGGGCGCCGCTGACCTTCACGTGCGCGCCGCCGGGCTCGGGCCTGCGGATCGGGCTCGACCGCGACGACGACGGCGTCCTCGACGGCGACGACCGAGACCACGGCCACTGCGTCGGCGAGGCCTGGCTGCCGTGAGCCCGACCTCGCGCGATCGCCGCCGCGCCAACGACGTCACCTGCATGGCCGCGCTGCGCGACGTGCTCGCCGTGCTCGATCGCCACCGCCTCGATCGCGAGGTCGACGAGACCGCGTTCGCGGTGGTGGTCGGCACGATGCGCACGCTGCTCGACGCGCTGGTCGAGGTCGAGCCGCGCGCGCTGGCCGAGCTGCGCCGGCTGCTCGACGAGCTCGGTGACGACGCCGCGGAGGTGGTCGCGTGGCACCGGTTCGAGGACTTCGTCGAGCACTGGTTCGTGCTGGTCCGGCACGTCGTGTTCGGGCTCCGGCCGGAGGCGGTGCCCGACGAGCTGACCCGGCTGCGGGCCGAGCTGGCGCGCGCGATCCGCCCGAGCCCGCCGCCCGCGGCCGCGGCCGCCGGCGACCACCGCGCCACGATCCTGTTGATCGACGACAGCGCGGTCGTGCTGGCGGTGGTCGACGAGGCCCTGGCCGCGGCCGGCTACCGCGTCCACGCGGTCGGCAGCTTCGCCGAGACCGAGGCGGTCCTGCGCAAGGTCAAGCCCGACCTGGTGCTGACCGACGTGTGCCTGCCCGACGTCGAGGGCGACGATCTGTGCGCGCGCCTCAAGGCCCGGACCGGGCGGCTGGTGCCGGTGGTGCTGATGTCGAACCTGCCGGAGCTCGAGCTGGGGCGCCGCGCCGCCGCCGCCCGGGCCGACGCGTTCCTGTCCAAGCGCCACGGCCCCCAGCACGTGGTCGACGTGGTCAACGCCCTGCTCGACGAGCTGGTCCTGTAGTGCTCCGACCGGGTGATCGTGATCCGTCCACGGCGTCGAGGCGCCCCAAGGGCGAGGCGCAACGACGAAGGGCTACGGCCTGTGACTCGAGGAGTTGGAACGAAGCCCATGGGGATGGATCGGCGGTGTGGCGGGTTCAGAATCATCCGGTCGGAGCACTAGCCCGGCCGCCCGCTCGGGGCCCGATCGGGCGAGGCGGGGCGGGCCTGGAGCGTGGCCGGCGTTGCTCGACGAGCGGGTCCGTCGGCGCCACCGCCCTTTCGGGGCCCGATCGGGCGATGCTCGGCGGGTGCGGTCCGGACTCCTGGCGCTGACGCTCGCGGCCTGCGCCGCCGACCCCGGGGCCGGCGGCGACGTCACCGGCCCGTTCACCGGCACCACCCACCGGTTCGTGGTCGACCGGATCGCGGTCCCCACCGACGCGCCCGCGGCCGACGCGATCGCCGACGACCTCGACGGCGACGGCGACCTCGACGATCACTTCGGCGCGATCACCGCGGTGCTGGCGTCGATCGGCGACCTGTCGCGCGACGGCGACGACATGATCGCCAGCGGCGCGCTGGCGTCGACCGTCGAGCTGATCGCCGACGACCTCGGCGACGACGACGCGGTCGGGCTGCGCTACCTGGGCGCCGACGGTGCGCCCGCGACGATCGTCGGCGGCGCGCTGCGCGCCGGGCGGTTCGTGCCCAACCGGACCGCGACCACCCGGGCGCCGGGCCAGGCCGTGGCCCGCCTGCCGATCTACACCAACGCCGACCCGCTGGCGCTGACCGTCGACGGCCTCGCGATCGAGCTCGCCCCCGACGGCGCCGGCGGCTACGACGGGATCGCCCGCGGCGGCCTGCGCGAGGCCCACGCCCGGGCCGCGGCCTACGCCGGGCTCTTGCAGATGTTCGCGACCGAGCCGGCGCGCCACGTCGCGTTCGCGCGCGGGGTCGACTCCGATCGCGACGGGGTCATCACCACCGCCGAGCTCGACGCCTCGGTGATCGCGGTGCTCGTGACCGCCGACGTCCAGCTCTGGGACGGCGCCACCTACGCGCCCCGCGCCAGCCACGCCACGCCCGACTCGGTGTCGCTGGCGTTCACGTTCCACCTGACGCCGTGCGCGGCCGGCCGGTGCACGATCGCGGCCCCGGCCGCGCCGTGCCGCGATCGCGTGCGCGACGGCGACGAGACCGACGTCGACTGCGGCGGCAGCTGCCAGCCGTGCGCCGCCGACCTGGCGTGCCTGGCGCCGGCCGACTGCCAGGCCCCGGCCTGCGTCGGCGGCCGCTGCGCCGCGCCCCGCTGCGACGACGGGGTCACCGACGGGCTCGAGAGCGACGTCGACTGCGGCGGCGCGTGCGGGCCGTGCCAGCCGGGCCAGGCCTGCGTCGACGACGGCGACTGCGGCGCCACCCGCTGCGCCGGCGGCACCTGCGCCGCGGCGGGCTGACGCCCGGGTCGGCCGGTCAGCGGCCGGGCTCGTCGCCCTTGCCGCTCGGCGGCAGCGCCGGCAGCGCCGGCACGCCGGTGAGCTGGCCGTTCATCGCCGCCAGGCCCGCGAAGGAGCCGACGCCCATCGAGTCCGACATCGACGACGGCACGACCATGATCGAGCCGCGCTCCTTCATGCCCTCGTAGAGCAGGTTGAGCGAGCGCAGCTGCAGCGCGATCGGATTGTTGTGGTAGCGGGCCGCGGCCTGCGCGAACTTGTCGGCGATCTCGACCTCGGCGCCGCTGAGGATGATCCGGGCCTGGCGCTCGCGCTCGGCCTGGGCCCGGCGCGACATCGCGTCCTCGAGGCTGGGCGGGATCATCACGTCGCGGATCTCGACCGACTGGACCGAGATGCCCCAGCTCCGGGTCCGGGCGCCGATCAGCGCCTGCATCTCGACGTCGAGGTTCTCGCGCCCGACCAGCATCGGCCCGAGCTCGGTCTTGCCGATGATGTCGCGCAGCGCGGTCTGCGCGGCCCACGCCACCGCCTCCTCGAAGTCCTCGACCTCGAGCGCGGCCTTCATCGGGTCGGTGACCGACCAGAACAGCACCGCGTCGACGTCGACCGGCACGGTGTCGGCGGTCAAGGTCTTCTCGGCCGCGAACCCGGTGGTGCGGACGCGGCGATCGATCCAGATCGTCGGCCGCTCGATCAGCGGGATGATCCAGAACAGGCCGGGCCCGCGCAGCCCGGCGAACTTGCCGAGCCGTAAGATCACGGCGCTCTGCCACTGCGCGGCCACGCGCGGCGCCAGGGCCATGTAGCCGGCGACCGCCACGGTCGCGCCGAGCGCGCCGAGCAGGCGCTCGCCGTGGAGCTTGCTGGCGATCGCCGCGGCCGCGCCCGCGCCAGCGAACACCGCGAACACGATCACCGACACGACGCTCAGGCCGAGCTGGTGGGTCGTGTCGCTGCGAAATTCCGAGTCGCGTTGGTCACTCATGGCCTTCTCCTGGTGCTGAGGTCCCGGCTGGATCGAAGCTGCGAGCGGGCGTCGACCCGCCGGACGATGACGGCGCGGCGGACCGCGGCCTTGGGCGCCTTGGGCGCCGTGCGGCCCGGGCGCGCGGACGTGGCGCGGCGACGGGTGGGGAACGCCTCGTAGACGATCGCCGACGAGAACAGCAGGATCACGCCGGTCGCGAAGATCGCCGGCGCGAACGGGATGCGCGGATCGAGCTCGTCACCGCTCCACAGGCGGAACGAGTCGGTCAGGCCGATCACGATCAACGCGAGCGCGACCGCGAGCGACGCCAGCGTCGCCAGGAGCCGCAGGCGATCGCGCGGGATCGGCGTGTGGCGCCGCGCCGGCACCACCGCGGTCGGGACCAGCGGGAAGAACCGGCCGAACACCAGGATCACCAGGCACAGGAGCCCGGTCGCGCCGGTCACGACCCCGAACTCGACCCAGGTCGGGCTGTAGAAGCCGCGCTGGAGCTGGATCAGGCCGCCGTCGGTCTGCGACGGCACCACCAGCAGCAGCCGCTTGAGCACGGCCGCGACGTTCGCGAGCAGCGCCGCCACCGCCAGCCAGCCCATCGAGCCCCGGCCGCGCAGGTACATGACGAACGGGATCAGGAACGCCAGGAACAGGCTGCCGATCGTGATCCAGAACGACAGCGCGAACTGGCCGCCGACGATCTGGTGCGCGATCGCGCGGTCGGCCCGGGGCGCGGCGTAGGTCGAGGTCAGCTCCTCGACGATGATGAAGTAGATGTAGACCAGCGCCAGCACCCACAAGAAGTTGCCGAGCCAGCGGATCGCCGGCAGCGGGATGCGATCGCCCAGCTTGAACATCCGCCGCGACGCCAGCGCCAGCAGGATCAGCATGCCGGTGCCGGACACGCCGGCGAGCACGACGAACGCCGGCGCCTGCAGCGCGCTGAACCAGCCGGGCCGGCCGGCCTGGATGCCGAAGATGAACCCGAGCGTCGAGTGCGCGATGATCAAGAGCGGCAGGATCGTCAGCGCCAGGATGAAGCTCGACCGCCAGTGCCGGGCGTGGACGACGTCGTCGTCGCGGAACCCCGACGCCCACAGCCGGTACAGCCAGCGCAGCGGTCGCGGCCCGGTCCGCGCCATCACCGACGCGTCGGCGCGCCCGGCCAGGATGAAGAACACCAGGCTCGAGAACAGGTAGCCCGACACCACCAGCGTGAACGTGCCGTAGAACGGCGACGACGGCCGCGCCATCGCCGGCAGCTTCATCAGCCCGTCGAGCGGGCGCCCCAGATCGGCCAGCACCATCAGCGCGCCGACGACGAGCGCCGAGATCGTGAGCAGCTCGGCCAGGCGCGTCACCGGCTTGAGCGCCTCGATGTGGAACAGCCGCGCCATCGCGGCGACGGTGATGCCGGCGAAGCTGACGCCGACGAAGTAGATGTAGAAGACGATGTAGAAGCCCCAGGCGGCGCCGCCGTTGCCGGGGTTGCGCAGGCCGGTGACGATGTCGCCGTGCTCGAGCTGGACGACGTACGCGTACAGGCCGAACGCGAGCGCCGCGATCGAGGCCGCGCCCAGCAGGTACCAGGCCCTGGACACGCCGCGCAGCAGCGGGCCGGTCGGGGCCGGCGCCGCGCCGTCGGGCGGGCCGTGGGGCTCGGGGGAAGCGTGCGTGGTCATGGCTACCGCTGATCTCGCTTGAGGTAGATGACGCTGGGATCGGTGCCGAGGTGGTCGAGCAGCTGGAACCGGCGCGGATCGCGCGCGAGCTCGGCGACCCGGGCCTCGGGGTCGTGGAGATCGCCGAACGTGATGGCCTGGGCCGGGCACGCGGCCGCGCACGCCGGCAGGCGCTGGCAGTCCTCGTCGCGCACCGGCCGATCCTCGAGCTCGGCCGCGGTCACGACCTTGCGCAGCCGGTGGTAGCAGAACGTGCACTTCTCGACGACGCCGTGCGGGCGGGTCGCGACGTCGGGGTTGAGCAGCTGGGTCAGCGTGCCGTCCCAGCGCGGCTCGTCCCAGTTGAACGACCGCCGGCCGTACGGGCACGCCACCATGCAGTAGCGGCAGCCGATGCAGCGCTCCCAGATCTGCATCGTGATGCCCTCGGGCGTCTTGAAGGTCGCGCCGACCGGGCACACCTTCACGCACGGCGCCGAGGCGCAGTGCTGGCACGGGAACGGCATCGCCGTCGGCAGGCCGTCCTCCTGGGGCGCGTCCTGCCAGATCATGCTCATCCACTCGATGTGGGTGCCCTTGTGCGCGTCGTCGGGCCCGAACGCGGGGATGTTGTTCTCCTGGCGACAGGCGACGCTGCACGCGCCGCACGCGGTGCAGCGATCGAGATCGATCACCATGCCCCAGCGTCGGTGGTGCGCGGTCTCGGCGGCGTGGGCCGAGCTCTGGGCAGCGCCGTGGGCGGCGGCCATCGCGGTCGCGGCCTTGCCGACCACCGCGGCCCCGACCGCGGCCGCGGTCCGGCGCAAGAGCGAGCGGCGGCCGAGCCCGGGCGCGTCCGCGGGCGGTGACTTGGGACGATCGCTCACGCGGCACCTCCGCCCGGCGGGGCGATGCGCACCCGGGTCGCGCACAGCACGTTGGCGCCGCTGACCGGCGCGGGGCCCGGGCGCATCAGCCCGAGCACGTTGGCGCCGTAGCCGCGGGCCCAGCGGCCGAAGCCGTCGTGGCCGCCGCCCATCGGCACGGCGATGTAGCCGGGCGCGGTCCAGCGGTCGAGGCGCAGCTCGATCGCGAGCGCGCCCCACTCGCTCTCGAGCGTCACGCGCGCGCCGTCGTGGAGCCCGGGCGCCGAGGTCGGGTGGACGCGCGCCACGAACGACCACGGCTTGTCACCGGGGCGCTGGCGCAGGTTGCGCAGCCAGGGCAGGTTGGCGCCGCCGCCCTCGGCGTAGCCCAGCGGGCGGTAGGCGATCAGCCCCAGCGGGTAGCGCTCGGGATCGCCGAACCAGGTCGGCTCGGCGTAGCTGGCGTGGACGGCCACGCGCGGCGGCGGCGTCGGCTCGGGCGGCTCGTCGACCCAGAAGCCGACCTCGAGGAGCTGGTGGACGAAGTCGCGGTGGGACAGCGCCCGGACGTTGCCGCGGTTGCGCTCGCGCAGCCCGTGCAGCCGGGCCTCGAGCGCCTCGCGGTACGTGCTCCACGCGAACCCGTCGGCGACCGGCGCCCCGATCCGGCGCGCGAGGTCGAGCACGACGTCGCCGCTGGCCCGGGTGTCGTGCAGCGGCACGATCGCCGGGACCCGGGCGCCGATCAGCGCGCGGTCGAGCGCCGGCGCCGGCACGACCAGCTCCCAGCGCTCGAGGAACGTGTGGTCGGGCAGCACCAGGTGCGCGAGCTCCTCGACGGTCTCGTCGCGGTACGGCGAGAAGCTGACGATCTTCGGGATGCGCGCGAGCGCCTGGCGCCACCGCGCCGGCTGCTGGCGGGCGTAGGCCGGGTTGGCGTGGTGGAGCAACGCGATCGCCGGGGCCGCGGCGCCGGCGCGCTCGATCGCGTCGGGCAAGGTCTCGTGGACCGAGCCGGCCCAGCGGTAGGCGCCGGCGCCGTCGAGCCGCGCGCGCGCGAGCCCGGCCCGGGCGACGTCGTCGAGCGCCAGCTCGGGCCAGTCGCGGAGCGGCGCGACCGGGGCCGCGCGCACGCCGCCGCGCTGGCTCCAGAACCCGCCCAGGACCGCGTTGAGCGCCAGGGCCGCGAGCGCGGTGTCGAGGCCGTTGGCGTAGGCCACCGAGCGCTCGTCGACGACGACCAGCGCCGGGCGCTGGGCCCACAGGTCGCGCGCCAGCCGCTCGAGCGTGCGCGGCTCGACGCCGGTCACCGCCTCGACCCGCGCCGGCGTGAACCCGGCGACGAACGCCTGCCACGCGGCCCCGCCGTCGGTCAGGTCCTGCGGCAGCGCGGTCTCGGCCGGGAACTCGCGCAGGAGCACCGCCGCGATCCCCAGCGCCAGCGCGCCGCTGGTGCCGGGCGTGATCCGGATCCACTCGTCGGCGTTGTAGGCCGACAGATCGAGCACCGGGCCGGCGTGGATCAGGCGCGCGCGCCGCTGGCTGCGCCGGCGATCGGCCGCGACCCGCGTGAAGTACACCGACTGGCACGAGTCCTCGAGCAGGCCGGCCTCGAGGCTGAGGATCGTCGACGCGTCCTCCCAGCCGTAGACCGGGCTCTCGCCGACGCCGATCGTCGCCGCCATCGCCTGGGCCAGCACGCCGGTGCGCCCGGGCCGCCCGTCGATGAAGTTGGGCGTGCCGTAGGCCTGGCAGAACCGCGCCAGCAGGTCGTGCATCATGCCGCGCTCGAGGCCGCACCACACCAGCAGCCGCTCGGGCTCGCCGCGCCCGCGCAGGTCGGTCAGGGCCGCGCCCAGCTCGCCGAGCGCGTCGTCCCAGCTCACCGGCACCAGCTTCCCGCCGACCCGCGCCAGCGGCCCGGTCAGGCGATCGGCGTCGTAGAGCCCCTGGACCGCCGCCAGGCCCCGCGGGCCGATGCCGCCCTGGTTGAGGGGGTTGTCGGGGTTGCCCTCGACCCGGACCGCGCGGCCCTCGACGACGCGCACCCGGATGCCGCAGCCGGCCGAGCACTGCCCGCACGACGACTGGAACCACCGCTCCTCGTACGTGCCGTAGGCCTCGGCCCCGGGCACGTACGGCTTGGCGACCGCGCGCGACGTGGCCTGGTCCTCGGGCGGGATCCAGCCGCGCTTGCACCCGGCGGCCGCGCCGGCCGCGCCGAGCGCGCCGAGCGCGCTGAGCGCCGCGCGGCGCGAGATCGGAGGTGGGGTGCGGCGTCGGGTCATGGGTTCACCGGGTCACTGGTGACAGGTCTCGCAGGAGTTCGACGCGCCGCGGGTGCGGTGGCAGCTCATGCACGCGCGCATGCTGGTCAGCTTCGCGACCGGGAGCCGCGGCGGCTCGCGCCACTGGGCGACGTCGCCGTGGCACTCGGTGCACGGCAGCTTGGCGAGGCTGACGTGGGCGGCGTGCGAGAAGAAGACGTGGCCGGGGTTGCGCGTCACCTGGATCCACCGGAACGCGCCGCCGGCGGCCGCCGCGGCCCGGACCAGGCCCTCGCGCTCGGTCGGCGGATCGCCCTGCGGCCGCATGTGGCAGCGCAGGCAGGTCTGCAGCGACGGCAGCCCGGCGTGGGCGCCGCGCTCGACGCCCGCGTGGCAGTCGGTGCACGTGAGCTTGCGATCGGCCAGCTCGACCTGGAGGTGGAGCGCGTGGCTGAACGGCAGCGGCTGCGGCGGCGCCTGCCGCGGCGCGCGGCACCCGGTCGCGACCGCGACGACCGCGACGACCGCGACGACGAGCGCGCGGCTCACGGCCCACCTCGACGGAACGGGTGGCACCCGACGCACGAGTCGGCGGTGGGCTGGTGGGTCTGCTGCGCGGCGTGGCAGCGCAGGCACGCGGCGCGGGTCGTCGGCGGCGGCCCGTGCGGCTGGTGACAGTCGGTGCAGGTGGCGTGCTGCGGCTGCTGGTGCAGGCCCGCGAGCTCGGCGACCCGGTGGCACGTCGCGCACGGCGGCGGCTTCGGCGGGCCCAGCGCGCCCGGCGTCGCCGGGTTCGTCGGCGCGTGCGGCCGATGGCAGTTCTGGCAGCCGCCCTTGATCGCGACGTGCGGGCCTTGCTTGCGGTCGGGGTGGCACGCCGTGCAGGTCGCGGCGCGGCGCTTGAGCTCGCCGCTGTGCTGATCGTGGCAGCTCGTGCAGTCGGCGTGGCCCTTCGGCACGGTCGCGCCCTGCGGCTGGTGACAGGTCGCGCACCGCGGCGGCGCCGCCGGCGCGTGGGGCTGGCCGCCGTGACAGCGGGTGCAGTCGCCGTGGCCGGTGCTGACCGCGACCGCCGCCGCCTGGCCGACGCGCGCGGCGTGGCAGCCCAGGCACAGCGACGGCTGCAGCACCAGCTTGAAGTCGTGCTCGTGGTGGCAGTCGTTGCAGCGCGCGCCGTTGTGGAACGCGCGGTCGGAGGCGGCCTTGGTGTGGCAGGTCGAGCACGCCACCGCCGCCGACGCGGTCTCGGCCCGACGCGGGTGCGGCGGGTGACAGCCCAGGCACGCGTCGCCGTGGGCGTTCTTCGGGTGCTTCGGCGACACCCGCTCGTGGCAGCGCACGCAGCTCTGCTGCGCGTTGGTGGCCACGTCGTGCTGGTCGTGGCAGTTGCGGCAGTCGCGGTGCGCGCCGACCCGCGCGGCCGCGAGCGCGACCTGGTTGGCGTGACACGACGTGCAGGCCTTGACCGTGCGCTTCGAGAACGTGTGCGGGGTGTGGCAGCCGATGCAGGTGACGTGGCCGCCGGGGAACAGCGCCGCCGCCGACACCCGCGGCGCCTTGGTCAGGTGACACTCGACGCAGCGGCCGATCGCGTTCTCCTTGGCGTCGTGCTGCCGGTGGCACGCCAGGCACGAGCCGGTGCCGGGATCGTCGGTGGTCTGGTGCGCGGTGGTCTGGGTCTCGTGGCAGCCGATGCACGCCTTGGGCGCGAGCGCCTCGTCGCCGTGGGGGCTGTGGCAGCGGCCGCAGGTCTCGGCGGTGGTGCCGGACACCATCATGTCGTCGCTGTGCGGCTGGGCGTGGCACTCCTGGCACTCCCACGCGCGATCCGCGGTCGGCCGGGTGTCGAGGAAGTCGTGGCAGCGCGTGCACTGGCGCGGGTCCTTGTCGTCGATCACGTCGGCGGCCTCGACCGCCGCGTGGAGCGCGGCCTTGCGGGCCGGGTGACAGCCCAGGCACCGCTCGCGATCCGGGCGCGCGAACCCGTCGACCGCCACGTCGTGGCACGCGCGGCACGCCACCGGCTCGGAGCCGCGGACGTGGGCGTGGTGCAGCGTGGTCTCGCCGATGTTGCCGGCGGCCGCGCCGATGCCGCGGATCTTGGCCGGCACGCGCACCGGCGCGACCGGTTGCGCGCGGGGGCCCGGGCTGCGCGCAAGGATCGCGCTCACGCCGATGACCAGCGTGAACGCGACGAGCCACAGCGCGATGACCGCGATCCCCCTGCGAGCCACGAAGCCTCCTTGTGCGGAGTTCCCCCGAGATACTGGGATTCATCGCGTGCAAGCGATGATCCACGCTCACCTGCCGGTGGCGGCCCGCCAAAGGCGCGCCGATTGCGCCCGCCGCGCGGACGGCGCGTCGGCGCCAGCAGAACGTGCGCACCTCCCGCGGCCACGAGTGACCATGACAACGACGCGCGCCGTCGCGCCGCGCCTGCGTCGCCGCGCCGCAGCCGCGGTCAGGTCTGCGCGAGCGCGGTCGCCGGCTCGAGCCGCGACGCCCGCAGCGCCGGCAGCAGCCCGCCGAGCACGCAGAACAGGATCGACAGGCCGATCGCCGAGCCGATGTTCCACCACGTGAACCGGAACAGCGTGTCGGGCTTGAACGGGAAGTTGCCGACGACGTGGTTGAGCATCCAGTCGACCGCGAGGCTGCCGAGGTAGGCCATCAGGCTCCCGATCACGCCGCTCACCACACCTATGATCGCCGACTCGCCCAGGATGATCCACATGACGTCCTGCCGGGTCGCGCCGACCGCGCGCAAGACGCCGATCTCGCGGCGGCGTTCGCTCACCTGCATGAAGAAGTTGTGGGCGATGTTGATCGCGCTGATGATCACGATCACGAACGCGATGCCGAGCAGCACCAGGCGGATGACGAAGATCACCGTGGCGAAGCTCGACCCGAGCTGATCCTCGAGCTTGAGCTTGGGCTCGTCCTGGAGCCACTGCGCGAACGTCGCGAGCTTGTCCTTGTCGCGCAAGGTCACGATGATCGACGAGTACTCGGCCGCGGCCTTGTCGCCGACGAACGAGCGGTTCCAGCGCTCGACGTAGCCGATCGGGATCGTCAGGCCGACCCGCCGGGCCTTGGGCGACACGCCGACCAGGATCGCGCCGATCTCGCGGTACTTGTTCGGGTCGATCGCGACGTTGGAGCCGGCCATCATGGTCGAGCCCAGGCCCATCCAGAAGTGCATGCGATCGCGGCCGCGCTCGGCGATGAACTGCTCCATCACGCCGATGTGCGGCAGGCCGTGGGAGTCGGCGACCTGGGTGTTGTACAGCTCGAGCACGGTCGGCGAGATGATGACCGGCACGCGGTGGCGGCAGATCTTGTCCATCTCATCGCAGTACTGCCAGGCCGTGTCGGGGCACGCGTTGGGCGTGTGCGGCACGCACGCGGGCCCGTTGTCAGCCGGATCGCCGGACCAGTCCTTGAACACGCCCGCCAGCTTGGGATCGTCGGCGACGTGGACGTCGGGGATGCCGTCGGTGAAGCCGCCGACCTCGAACTTGATCTCCTGGCCCTCGAACTTGCCGTAGCCCGTGGCCGGGAACTGCAAGGTCATGCGCGGCAGCGCCTCCTTGACCTCGGCCCGGCTCTTGATCGTGGCGACGGTCTCGGCCGTGAGCTTCTGCGACAGGTTCTTGCCGGCGATCGACGTGTGCGGCGCGATGACCTCGACCTGATCGAGCGGGAACACCTTGCCGAGCAGCACGTCGGAGATCCCGAGCGTGCCGGCCAGGAAGAACACGAACGCGCCGATGCCGATGACGATGCCGAACGCGGACAGGACGAAGTGCTTGGGGCTGCGGGTGGCGTTCGCGACCACCATGCGCGCGAGCTTGTCGGCGGGCATCATGCCGGACCTCCGAGGTCGTCGCCGCTGCCGGCGGTGTGGGCGTCGGTGCCGGCGCCCTCGACGATGTTGCCGTCGCGCATCGCGACGACGCGCTGGGCGATGTTGGACACCCGGCGCTCGTGGGTGACGATGACGAGGGTGACGCCGTCGTCGCGGTTGAGCTTCTGGAAGAACTCGATCACCTCGGCGCCGGTGGCCGAGTCGAGGTTGCCGGTCGGCTCGTCGCACAGGAGCAGCTTGGGCCGGGCGAACAGGGCCCGGGCGATCGCGACCCGCTGCTTCTGGCCGCCCGAGAGCTCCGACGGCAGCCGGGTCGCGTACCGGGTCAGGCCGACCCGGTCGAGGGCCTCGCGGCCGCGGACGTCGGCGTCCTTGCCGCCCGCGGCGAAGGCCGACGACAGCGTCACGTTGCCGAGGCAGGTCAGGTGGTCGAGCAGGTTGAACGCCTGGAAGACGAAGCCGATCGACGTGTTGCGCAGCCGCGCCAGATCGCGCTCGCTGGTCGTCCGGTAGTCGTGGTCGAGGACCTTGACCTCGCCGCCGTCGGCCTTGTCGAGCCCGCCCATGATGTTGAGCAAGGTCGACTTGCCCGATCCGGACTGGCCGACCAGGGCGACCAGCTCGCCCGGCGCGACGTCGAGGGAGACGCCGCGGAGCACCTGGGTCTTGGCCTCGCCTTGGCCGTAGCTCTTGGTGATATCGCGTAGTGAGATGACGGGTTTGGCCACGGGACCCCCGGTCGATATCACATCCGCCGCGCCAGGGAAGCCGCCCGGGCCGCCGTTAACGCGCGCGCTCGCCGCGGGCCGTGACCACGATCGCAGCGCCGTCGCGGTGGGCCTCGATCACCCCGAGCTGCCAGCGGCGCAGGCCAGCGATCGTGCGGGCCCGGGCCCCGGACCGGGCGATGATCCCGCGCAGCAGGCTGTCCCACGCGTCCTCGGACCACGCCCGCGGCCGCAGCTCGACGCGGGCGAGCTCGGCCGGCGGGTCGGCGACCGCGGCGCCAGCGAGGATCGGATCGATCGCGGTGCCGACGGTGACGACCACCGCCTCGCCGCGCTGCGCGTAGGAGAACGACGGGATCATCGGCACGTCGACGTCGACGACCGCCTGGCCGGCGACGGTGCGCGTGCGCTTGAGGAAGTCGAAGCCCGGGATCTCGTCGAGCGCGTCGGCCACCACCGCGGGGTCGACCAGCGCCGCGATCGCGCCCTCGAGCTCGAGCTTGCCGACCTCGAGGCGGCGCGCGAACGCGCGGCCGCCGAACACGCCACCGGAGATCGCGTCGCGGGTCAGCTCGGTGCCGATGCACGGCGCCAGCGCCGCCTGGACCGCCCGGAGGTCGAGGCCGAGCTCGACCACCAGCGGCGGCTCGCCCCGGGTGGCGACCCAGCCCGGCGGCGGCGCGAGCTGCATCGCGCGCACGCCGTCGGTCGACGGCAGCTCGACCACGAGGCCGGCCTGCGCGACCGTGGCGTCGGAGCTCGCCGCCAGGAACAGCCGCTGGGCCTGACCGAGGGTGCCGGCGCACTTGAGCCGCTCGGCCGCGGGCACCTGCGCGAGGATCGCGGGCATGCGCACCAGCCCGACCACCGCGGGCGCGGCCAGGAGCTTGGCCGCGGCGGCCCGGGCCGCGAGGAAGTCCGGCTCGGCGGCGAAGCGGCCGCGCGCGGCCAGGGCCGCGGTCAACCATGCGTCGGCCGGCTCGGCGTCGACGGCCAGCTCGAGGTGGACCAGCAACCAGTCGCCGACGAACGCCCAGTGGAACGCGAGGTCGCGATCGGGCCGCCAGGTCGACACCTCTTGATCGCCGATCCGGCTGACCTGCACGACCGCGCCGCCGGCGCCCCGGTACTGCTCGATGCGCGCGACCATGCGCGCCGGGTCGGCCAGGGGCAGCGCCAGGGTCGGGCCGACGCCGCCATGGGCCCACAGCGCCAGGCCACGGGTCAGGTCGACGCCTTGCTCGGCCAGGCCGTCGGGCGACATGGGATCGAACCCGAGCGCCCGGGCCAGCTCGGCGCCCATGGTCGCGGCGTCCTCGCTGACCAGCGGCCCGAGCCCGTCGGCGACGTCGCGCAGCAAGATCGCCACCTGGTCGACGCGCGTGGTCGCGACCACGTAGATCGCGTCGGGCGGGACGAACGCCAGGCCGGCGTGCTCACCGACGGGGACCGAGGTGGTGGACGACCCGGACGAGCGCGGTCCGCAGGCGACCAGGACGAGCGAGCACAACGAGATCAGCGCGAGCGCGCGACGTGGCATGGGCCCGAGCATGCCGCGTCGGCGGGGACCACGCGACCCGACGACCGGGTCGAATCGCACGCAACCGCGCGCGGGCGCGGTCGATACACCGGGCACAACCCCAGGTCCGCCATGTCGGGAGGTCGAAAAACCATGTCGCATCGAGTATCTTCGTCCACGCGCACCGTGCGGAGCCGTCGATGACCAGCATCCAGCGCCCAGGCGGCCCCGCCGGGCCGGGCGGCCCCACCGGGCCGGACGATCCGGGCGACCTCGCCGCCACCGCCGCGGTCGCCACGACCGGGTCGGCCCAGCCCGACCCCGCCGCGGCGCTGGCCGCCGCCATCGACAGCGGCGCCGTGCCGCCGCACGAGGCGCTGGCCCAGCTCGTCGACAGCGCGGTGGCCGGGCTGCCGCCCGACGAGGCCGCCGAGCTGCGGGCGATGATGACCGAGGCCCTCGCCGCCGACCCGTACCTCGCCGGCCTCGCGCGGGATCTGGGTGCGCCGCCGGATCCTGGCGGAGGTAGCGAGTGAGCATCGGCCGGGGGCTCGCGTCGCTCCTGGTGCTGGCGACGATCATCGCCAGCGCGCCCGCTCGCGCTGACGACGGCGACGCGGTCGAGGGCAGCCGCCCCGAGGTCGCGGTGACGGTGGTCGTGACCGCCGCCGACGGCGTCAAGCTCGGCGCCGCCCGCAAGGCGACCGTCGCGGTGTCGATGGAGCGCGCGCTGCGCCGGGATCGGCGGCTGCTGGTCGTGGATCAGGACGATCGCCTGGCGGCGCGCTCGAACGCGATCCCCGACGACGCCGTGGCCGAGGCCCGGGCGCTGCTCTCGACCGGCGAGGAGATGCTGCGCCGCGGCCAGGCCAAGGCGGCGGTGCTCAAGCTCCAGGGCGCGTCGACCCAGCTCGCGTCGGTGCTCGCCTGGACCCAGAAGCAAGATCTCGCGCGCGCCCAGCTGTTCCTCGGCAGCGCCCAGGCCGTCGCGGGCGAGCCCAAGGCCGCGATCGCCACGTTCGTGGCGCTCCTGGCCTGGCGCCCCGAGCAGCTGCCCGACCCGGACATCGAGCCGACGACGGTGCTGCCGCTGTGGGAGAAGGCCCAGGCCCAGGCCAAGAAGCTGCCGCTGGGCTCGATCGACATCGCGACCTCGCCCCCCGGCGCGCTGGCCTACGTCGACGGCAAGATGGTCGGGTTCACGCCGACGACGGTCGACGGCCTCACCGAGGGCGTCCACTACGTCACGATGCGGCGCGGCGGCTCGACCCGGCGGGTCGAGCCGGTGAGGATCTCGGCCCGGACCCCGGCGTCGTTGGCGGCGGTGCTCGAGCCGTCCAACGGCGCCACCGACCTCGCCGAGGCGACCGAGCTGCTCGACAGCGGCGTCGGCGAGCCGATCGCCCGGGCCCAGGCCCAGGCCGGCCTCGCCACGATGGGCGATCTGCTGGCGGTCGAGCACGTCGTGGTCGTGGACGTCCAGGCCGGCGAGGGCCAGTACCGCGGGTACGTCTACGCGATCGACGGCGGCGCCCGGCTGGGCGTGACCGACATCAAGGTGGGCGAGCGCGAGCTCGAGGAGGCGTTCGCGGTGGCCGGCGCCGATCTCTACAAGCAGGTGGCCACGGCCAAGGTGGCGGCGAAGCCCAAGAAGGCCCGCCGCCCCGGCAAGAAGGGTCCGTCGATCTTCACCCGCTGGTGGTTCTGGACCGGGGTCGGCGCGGTGGTCGCGGCCGGGATCGCCGTGCCGGTGGTGATGGAGCTGACCGACGGGCCAGCGCCGGTGACCTGCCCGAGCGGCCAGTCCTGCGGCACCGTCCTGTACCGGTTCTGATCGCCTGCGGATCCGGTTCCGGTGCGGCTCCGGCTCCGGCTCCGGCTCCGGCTCCGGCTCCGGCTCCGGCTCCGGCTCCGGCTCCGGCTCCGGCTCCCGCTCCGGCTCCGGCTCCGGCTCCGGCTCCGGCTCCGGCTCCGGCTCCGGCTCCCGGCTCCAGCCGTGTCTGATCTCGCCGATCTGCGAGTCCCGAGGCGCCGGCCGGGCGCGGTTGACGCCGGGTCAGCCACCGACGCATCATGGGCGAACGACCGCGTCCGGGGGGACGTACCGTGCGGCGGCTCGCGCGCCCTTTGCCCGATGAGGCCCTTGTGACTCGAACTTGCTCGACTGTCTTGATCGCGCTGGCGCTGCTGCTCGGGGCCTGTGGCTCCGACCGGGCGACCCCGCCGGCGCTCGCCACCGCGCCCGCGTCGCTGGAGCTCAACTGCCGCGACGGCGCCGACCAGGACCTCGACGGCCTGGCCGACTGCGCCGACCCCGAGTGCGCGGCCGACCCGTACTGCCTGACGTGCGGCGACGGCACGATCAACCCGCCGGAGTCGTGCGACGACGGCAACACCGTCCCGGGCGACGGCTGCAACTCGGCCTGCCGGATCGAGGCCGGGTACACCTGCCGCTTCCCGGGCGGGCCGTGCGTCGCCACGGTGTGCGAGGCCCTGCCGGTCGGCACCTCGGCGTTCCTGCGCGGCAACTACGTCGAGATCGGCCTCAACGGCAACGGCGCCTTCGGCACCTACACCGACGACGCCCCGGCCGGCTGGCACCCGCGCTCGGAGCAGGGGCCGGGCGAGATCGGCTTCGTCGCCGACCCGGCCGGGACCGACTGGACCGACTACCACGGCGACTTCTTCACGCCCGGCTCGCCCGAGGAGGGCTGGGCCATGGAGATCGGCGGCGTCGCCTACAACAACAACCGCGAGGACGGCCCGATCTTCGAGATGCCTGGCGCGCTCGGCGCCCCCGAGTGCGTCACCAACCTGTGCGGCAACCGCGACGGCGCCCGCGTGACCTGGCGCTCGGCGACCCCGGTCGCCGGCCAGGTCGACATCCAGCAGGACTACACGATCCTCGACGGCGGCGTCTTCATCCTGATCGACGTGTACCTGACCAACGTCACGGTCAACGACCTGACCGACGTCATCTACATGCGCAACGTCGACCCCGACAACGACGAGACCCGCCACAGCGACTACACGACCGACAACATCATCCTGAGCCAGCCCGACGGCCTGACCGATCTGGCGGTGGTGCGGGCCAGCCAGAGCGTCGGCGGCGTCGACAGCGCGATCTCGCTGGTGGCCCGCGACAGCCGCGCCCGCGTCACCTACGGCGGCTTCTCGAACCGCGACCCGAGCGACATCTGGGACGGCGTCGGCGAGTTCGTCCAGTCCGGCCAGCTGTTCGACGACATCGCGATCTCGATCGCGTTCAAGGTCGACATCCCGGCCGGGCAGTCGGTCGGGTTCCGGTTCGCCTACAACCTCGAGGAGACCGTCGACGACGTGCTGACCTGCGTCGAGCTCGACGCCGACGGCGACGGCGTGCCCGACACCGACGACGCCGCGCCCGACGACCCCAACGTGTGCCGCGACGTCGACGCCGACACCTGCGACGACTGCGCGGGCGGCTTCGACAACCCGTTCGGCGACGGCAGCGACTTCGACGGCGACGGCCAGTGCGACGTCAGCGATCCCGATCAGGACAACGACGGCGTCCCCAACGGCACCGACTCCAACCCGCTCGATCCGACCCGCTGCCACGACCTCGACAGCGACGGCTGCGACGACTGCGCGGTCACCGGCCCCGACGGCTCCGGCGGGTCGCCGACCAACGACGGCCCCGACGCCGACGGCGACGGCGCCTGCGACGCCGGCGACGACGACAACGACAACGACGGCGTGGCCGACGCGGCCGACGCCGCCCCGCTCGACCCGACGGTCTGCCGCGACCTCGACGGCGACGGCTGCGACGACTGCGTCAACACCGGCGCCGACGGCTCCGGCGGCGACCCCAGCGACGACGGCGTCGACTTCGAGTCCGACGGCGTCTGCGACGCCGGCGACCTCGACAGCGACAACGACGGCATCCCCGACACCGACGAGACCACGATCGGCGTCGACCCCGACGGCGATCTCGACGGCGACGGCCTCCCCAACTACGCCGACGCCACCGACCGCGGCGACGGCCTCCCCAACGACTGCGGCGACGCCGACGGCGACGGCGTCTGCGACCGGCTGCCGGTGGTGTGGGACACCGACGGCGACGGCATCCCCAACCACCACGACCTCGACAGCGACGGCGACGGCATCTCCGACGTCGACGAGAGCGGCCACGGCGTCGACGCCGATCGCGACGGCCGCGCCGACGGCGCCCCCGGGATCAACGGCATCCCGGCCTCGGCCGAGAGCAGCCCCGACAGCGGCGTCGTGCCGCGCCCGGTCGACACCGACGGCGACGGCACCCCCGACTTCCGCGACCTCGACAGCGACGGCGACGGCATCTCCGACAGCGACGAGGCCGGCGACACCACGCCCGGCACGCTGCCGGTCGACACCGACGGCGACGGCGCCCCCGACTACCGCGACCTCGACAGCGACGACGACGGCATCAGCGACGACGACGAGGCCGGCGACGCCACCGCCGAGACCCCGCCGGTCGACTCGGACCTCGACGGCATCCCCGACTTCCAGGACCCCGACTCCGACGGCGACGGCGTGCCCGACAGCCAGGAGGGCGGCGGCGCCGCCGATCCCCGTGACAGCGACGGCGACGGCGTCCCCGACTACCTCGACAGCGACAGCGACAACGACAGCGTGCCCGACACCCAGGACACCTGCGTGATCGTCCCCGATCCCAACCAGGAGGACCTCGACAACGACGGCGCCGGCGACCGCTGCGACAACGACCGCTACGGCGTCGCCGGCGGCGGCTGCGCCGCGGGCGGCGGCCACGACGCCGGGGCCGCCCTGGCGCTGTTGCCGCTCGCGCTGCTGTGGCGCCGCCGGCGGCGCCGCGGCGCGCCGGCGGCGGCCCGGGCCCCGCTGGCGCTCACGCTCGCGGCCGCGGTCGTCGTCAGCGCCTGCGGCGGCGGCGGCGACGACGCCGTCGACGCCCCCGGGCTCGACGGCACGACCGCCGACGCGGGCCCCGACGCCGCGCCCGACGCCGCGGGCCCGGTCGCCGCGATCACGATCGCCACCAGCGGCAGCGGCACCGGCGGCGTGCGCTCGAGCCCGGCCGGGATCGACTGCGGCGCCACCTGCACCGCCAGCTTCCCGATCGGGTCGCTGGTCGCGCTGATCGCCACGCCGACCTCGGACTCCGGCTTCACCGGCTGGTCGGGGCCGTGCACCGGCACCGGCCCGTGCACGTTCACCGTCACCGCCGACACCACCGTCACCGCCACCTTCGACGTCGCGACCTACCCGGTCCAGCTCACGCTGGTCGGCAACGGCAGCGGCACGATCGCGTCGACGCCGGCCGGGCTGTCGTGCCCGGGCACCTGCACCACCACGTTCACCCACGGCACGACGGTCACGCTGACGCCGACCACCAGCGCCGGCTCGAGCTTCCTGGGCTGGAGCGGCGGCGGCTGCAGCGGCACCGGCCCGTGCACGCTCACCGTCACCGCGCCGGTCAACCTGACCGCGGCGTTCGCGCGCGACCAGACGCTGGTCGTCACCCGCAGCGGCTTCGGCGCCGGCACGATCACCTCGACCCCGGCCGGCATCGCCTGCGGCGCCGACTGCATGGAGGTCTACGCCGGCAACACCACCGTCACGCTGACCGCGGTCGCCGACGCCAGCTCGATCTTCGCCGGCTGGACCGGCGGCGGCTGCGTCGGCACCGGCCCGTGCACCGTCAACGTCAACAACGCCATCCTGGTCAACGGCCAGTTCGACCCGCGCCAGTACCAGCTCCTGGTCCAGCGCGCCGGCACCGGCGCCGGCGTCGTGTCGTCGCTGCCGACCGGCATCAACTGCGGCGCCGACTGCGGCCAGGCCTACACCGCCGGCACGACGGTCACGCTGACCGCCACCCCGATCGGCCTATCGACCTTCACCGGCTGGAGCGGCGCCTGCACCGGCACCGGCCCGTGCGTCGTCACGATGAACACCACCGCCAGCGTCACGGCGACGTTCACGATCAACTCGTACCCGGTGACGATCGTCACCGGCGGCTCGGGCTCGGGCTCGGTCACCTCGACCCCGGCCGGCATCGCCTGCGGCGCCGACTGCACCGAGACCTACCCGGCCACGACGCTGGTGGCGCTGGCCGCCACCGCCGATCCCGGCTCGACCTTCGCCGGCTGGAGCGGCGGCGGCTGCGCCGGCACCAGCACCTGCATCGTCACGGTCAGCGCCGCGACCACGGTCACCGCCAACTTCGCGACCACGCCGACGACGCTGTTCGTGCTCCGCGCCGGCGGCGGCACCGGCACGGTCACGTCGAGCCCGGCCGGGATCACCTGCGGCGTCGACTGCTCGGAGTCGTACGCCAGCGGCGCGGTCGTGACGCTGACCGCGGCCACGTCCGGCGGCTCGGTGTTCACCGGCTGGAGCGGCGGCGGCTGCCTCGGCACCGGGACCTGCACGGTCACGATGACCACGGCCCAGACCGTCACCGCGACCTTCGATCTCACCAGCTACACGCTGACCGCGATCGTGACCGCGACCGGCGGCACCGGCGCGATCACCTCGGCGCCCGGCGGCATCACCTGCGGCGCCGACTGCAGCGAGGACTTCGCCACCGGCACCGCCGTCGTGCTGACGCCGGTCCCCGACGCGGTCTCGACCTTCACCGGCTGGAGCGGCGGCGGCTGCACCGGCACCGGGCCGTGCACCGTCACGATGTCCAACAACCTCACGGTCACCGGCACGTTCGGGCCCCAGCGCTACCGGCTGACCACGGTCAAGGCCGGCACCGGCGTCGGGACGGTCACGTCGGCGCCGGCCGGGATCAACTGCGGCACCGACTGCACCGAGGACTACAACGCGGGCGCGATCGTCGTCTTGACCGCGGTCGGCAACGCCACGTCGACCTTCGCCGGCTGGACCGGCGGCGGCTGCAGCGGCCTGGGCCAGTGCACCGTGACGATGGACGCGGTCACGTCGGTGACGGCCACGTTCGACGCCAACAGCTACCCGGTCAACGTGACCTTCAACCCGGCCGGCACCGGCACCGGCACCGTGACCTCGATGCCGGCCGGCATCGACTGCGGCACCGACTGCACCGAGAGCGTCCTGGCCGGCACGCCGATGGTGCTGACCGCGATCCCCGGCGCCAACTCGGTGTTCGCCGGCTGGACCGGCGCGTGCACCGGCACCGCCCTGTGCAACCTCACCGTCACCGCCGCCCGCGACGTGGTCGCGCGCTTCAACCTCGTGACCAACACCCTGACCATCGACAAGGCCGGCACCGGCACCGGCACCGTCGCGTCGAACCCGACCGGCCTCAGCTGCGGCACCACCTGCGCCAGCCAGACCGCGTCGTTCGCGTTCGGCCAGGCGGTGATCCTCAACGCCACGCCGGCCGCCAACTCGACGTTCGTCGGCTGGTCGGGCGGCGGCTGCACCGGCACCGCGCCCTGCACCACCACGGTCACCGCGGCCACCTCGGTCACCGCGACCTTCACGCTCAACTCCTACACCCTGACCGTCGTCACCGCCGGCACCAGCACCGGCACCGTGACCTCGAGCCCGGCCGGCATCGACTGCGGCGTCGACTGCAGCGAGGTCTACGTCGCGACCACGCCGGTGGTGCTGACCGCGGCGCCCGACGCCAACACCACCTTCGCCGGCTGGAGCGGCGGCGGCTGCTCGGGCACGCTGCCGACCTGCACCGTCACGATCTCGACCACGGCCACGGTGACCGCGACGTTCAACACCAACCGCTACGGCCTGACCGTGACCAAGGCCGGCCCCGGCACCGGCACCGTCTCGTCGCTGCCGACCGGCCTCAACTGCGTCGCCACCTGCGCCACCCAGACCGCGCAGTTCGATCACGGCACCGCGGTCACGCTCAACGCCAGCCCGGCCGCGAACGCGTCGTTCGCCGGCTGGAGCGGCGGCGGCTGCACCGGCACCGCGCCGTGCACGACCACGCTCACCGCGGCCACCGCGGTGACGGCGACCTTCACCCTCAACTCCTACACGCTGACCGTGATCACCGCCGGCACCAGCACCGGCACCGTGACCTCGAACCCGCCCGGCATCGCCTGCGGCGCCGACTGCACCGAGGTCTACGTCGCGACCACGCCGGTCGTGCTGACCGCGGTGCCCGACGCCAACACCACCTTCGCCGGCTGGAGCGGCGGCGGCTGCTCGGGCGCGGCGCCGACCTGCACGATCACGATCTCGACGGCGGCGACCGTGACCGCGACGTTCAACACCAACCGCTACGGCCTGACCGTGACCAAGGCCGGCCCCGGCACCGGCACCGTCTCGTCGGCGCCGACCGGCCTCAACTGCGGCACCACCTGCGCCACCCAGACCGCGCAGTACGATCACGGCACCGCGGTCACGCTCAACGCCAGCCCGGCCGCGAACGCGTCGTTCGCCGGCTGGAGCGGCGGCGGCTGCACCGGCACCGCGCCGTGCACGACCACGCTGACCGCGGCGACGACCGTGACCGCGACGTTCACGCTCAACTCGTACACGCTGACCGTGCTGACCGCCGGCACCGGCACCGGCGCCGTGACCTCGAACCCGCCGGGCATCGACTGCGGCGCCGACTGCGACGAGGTCTACGTCGCGACCACGCCGGTGACGCTGACCCAGGCGGCCGGCCCCAACTCGGTGTTCGCCGGCTGGTCGGGCTCGTGCTCGGGCACCGGCGCCTGCACCGTGACGATCGCCGCGGCCGCGACCGTGACCGCGACGTTCAACCTGGTGCCGCGCGCGCTGACCCTGACCAAGGCCGGCACCGGCGTCGGCGGGGTGACGTCGACGCCAGGCGGCATCAGCTGCGTCACCACCTGCGCCACCCAGACCGCGAACTTCGCCCACGGCACGACGGTGACGCTCGCCGCCTCGCCCAGCGCGACGTCGACGTTCACCGGCTGGGCCGGCGGCGGGTGCGCCGGCGTCGGCGCGTGCACGACGACGATGACCGCGGCCGACACGGTGACCGCGACCTTCACGCTCAACACGTACACGCTGACCGTGGCCCGGAACGGCTCGTCGACCGGCACGGTGTCGTCGAGCCCGGCCGGCATCGCCTGCGGCGCCGACTGCACCGAGGACTACCTGGCCGGCAGCGTCATCACGCTGACCGCGGCGCCCGGCCCCGACGCGGTGTTCGCGGGCTGGAGCGGCGGCGGCTGCACGGGGACGGCGCTGACGTGCAACGTCACGATCAGCACGGCGGCGACCGTGACCGCGACCTTCAACCTGGCGCTGGTCCGGCTCAACGTCCTCAAGGACGGCACCGGCGCCGGCACCGTCACGTCGAGCCCGATCGGCATCAACTGCAGCACCGACTGCCTCCAGGACTACAACATCAACACGGTCGTCACGCTCAGCGCCGCGCCGGCGGTCGGCTCGACCTTCACGGGCTGGACCGGCGGCGGCTGCAGCGGCGCCGGCACCTGCGTCGTGACGATGGGCGCGGCCACGACCGTGACCGCGACGTTCGACACCCTGACCTACGCGCTCGACGTGACCCTGGCCGGCGCCGGCACGGGCACCGTGACCTCGAGCCCGCCCGGGATCAGCTGCGGCGTCGACTGCACCGAGGCCTACAACTACAGCACGACGGTCACGCTGACCGCGGCGCCGCAGGCCGGCTCGAGCTTCGCCGGCTGGAGCGGCGGCTCGTGCAGCGGCACCGCGCTCATGTGCGTGGTGTCGATGACCGTCGCGCGCACGGTGACCGCGACGTTCAACTGACCGGGGCCCTCCGTCGGCGTCGCGCCTTGCGCTCGACGACCATCGGGGCCGCCGCCGTGGCCCGAGCTCGAAGGCGGTGAGTCACCAGAGCTTCGGCGCGACCCGCTCGACGGTGCAGCCCGAGCGCGGGCAGTAGGTGACGTCGCCGACGAAGATGTAGCCGGCGCTCGAGCCGTCGGGCCCGACGAAGCGGGTCGGGCGCGTGGCGTTGCCGCCCAGCTCGAACGCCGCGAACGGGCGGGTCATCGGCCGGCCGTCGCGATCGTGGAAGCCGGCCAGCACCATCGCGATGCACGGCCGGTCGCTGGTGTTGGCGACCTGGCCGGCGACCACCGCCCGATCGCCGTCGCGGTAGATGTGGGGCTCGGTGATCGTGACCGCGGCCGCGAACTGGGCCGCGCGCGCGCCGCGCAGCTCGACCCGCGCGGCGGTGGCCGTCGGCCGCGCGGCCCGGCCGCGATCGACCAGCGCGAACGTCCGCCGGCCGTGGGCCGGGACCCGCAGCGACTCGGGCCGCAGCGGCGCGACCTCGCGGCCGTCGCCGTCGACCAGGATGCCGCCGAGCGTGACCTCGGCGTCGACGTCGCCGAGGTTCTCGGCGTCGACCAGCGCGAAGGTCGCCTGCGACGCGAACCGATCGACGCCGACCGCGTCGGTCCGGATCGTCACGCGCGGGGAGATCGCCACGAGCGACGGATCGATCGCGCGCGCCGCGGTCGGCCGCTCGCACCCACCGGCGAGCACCGCCGCCAGCGCCAGGATCGGTCGCGCGCCCATGCCGTCAACTATGGCGCGCGCGGCCTACGCGCGCACGGCCACGGCGAACTTGAGGTAGTTGCCGTCGGCGAAGCCCGGATCGACCGGGAAGTCGACCGGCAGGCCCCGGCGATCGATGATCGTCAGCGCGGTGCCGGCCTTGAGCGCGCCGTCGGCGAGCGCCGCGTCGAACTCGCCGCTCGAGATCTTGTGCGTCGACGACGCCGCCGCCAGCAGGCCGCCGGGCTCGAGCACCGTCAGGCTCGCCGCGACCAGCTCACCGTAGTCCTTGATCGCGCTCCACGGCTTGCCGCCGCGGGCCGCCGCCGACGCGAACGCCGGCGGATCGAGCGCGATCAGGTCGAACTGCCGGCCGCGCTCGGCGAACCGCGCCAGCACCTTGAACGCGTCGCCGACGATGTGCTCGGCCTTCTCGGGGTCGAACCCCGACGCGGCGAAGTTCTTGCGCGCGCGCGCGTGCGACTTGGCGTTGACGTCGACCGCGCACACCTCGCGGGCGCCGCCGGCCTGGGCGTAGACCGAGATCGCCCCGGTGTAGCTGAACAGGTTGAGGACCCGGCGATCGCCGGCGTAGGCCCGGACCGCCCGGCGGCCCTCGCGCAGATCGGCGAACAGCCCGGTCGACAGCGGCGCGGTCACGTCGACCGAGAACCGGAGATCGTCCTCGGGGACCTCGAAGTCGACCGGCGCCACCGCGCCGCGCACGAGCTCGGCCGCGGCCTGGCGCGGCGCCTCGCCGCCCAGCGATCGGTAGCGGCGCTGCTCGTAGATCGCCTTGGCGCCCAGCTCGGCCATGAGCGTGTCGTAGATCGCGTCGCGCAGCGCCGGCGCCGCCGGGATCGCGGCCGAGAACAGCTGCGCCACCAGGTAGTCGCCGTACCGCTCGATCGCGACGCCGGGCAGGCCGTCGGACTCGCCGTTGACGATCCGGAGGCAGCCGAGCTTGTCGAGGTCGCAGAACCGGCGGCGCAGCGCGATCGCGCGCTTGACCCGGGTCGCGGCCAGGGTCGCGTCGATCGCGCGATCGTCGCGGGTCCACATCCGCACGGCGATCGTGCCGTCGCCCTCGAACAGGCCGCGGCCGACCAGCTCGCCGTCCCCATCGACGACCTCGACCACCTCGCCGGGCGCCTCGCGCAGCGGCCGCGCGCCGACGGCCTCGCGGTACACCCACGGATGCCCGAGCCGAAGATAACGCGCCACGTCGTGCGGGACGCGGATGGTGTTCCTGCGCACGATCGGCGCGCCGATCGGACGGCGCGGACGGCGAGGAGGCTGATCGGAGCGGGCCATGGGGCGCGCATCCTAGCAGGAACCCAGGACGTCCGCGGCAGGGCCACCCAATCGTGTGCGTTGGCCCATGGCACGGGCGGCCCTCCCAGCGGAACGCAGGGGTGCGACACGAAAGGCGATGTCATGAGATCGCCTGGCCCGGGCCGACGTTTTTGCCTTTACAGACCCACGGCCCGATCGCGTAGAGTCGGGCCCTTCGGAGCCTACATGGTCACCCATACACCTTCCCGCGCGCTGCGTCCCACGGCCCCGCGCATGGCCGTCCTCCTGACCGTCCGGTTCGGCGAGTTCCTGCGTGACCAGATGCTGCTCTCGGAGGAGCAGTGGCTGGCCGCGCTGGCCTGCCACTGGAGCGCCGAGCCGCGCCAGCGGTTCGGCGACACCGTGGCCTCGCTCGGGTTCCTGTCGGCGGAGATCATCGAGCGCGCGGCGGCCGAGTTCCACGACGGCCTCGACGTGATCGAGGTGGGGGCGCCCCGGCGTCCCCGCGCGACCGCGTGATCGCACCTGATCTCAGCGACACACCGCGCTACAATTAATAGGACGAGGGCTCCCTCGTTCTGCGACCGACTCCCGCCCCAGACGTATCGGCTCAGCGCCGGCCCGGAGGAACGATGGCCACGACCAGCGACGACAAGCACGGATCGAACGGACACAGCAGCAATGGCTCGCGCGGCAAGCGGCGCTCGTCGCTGATGCAGGCGGCGGTTGCGCTCCCGACGGTCGAGTCGTCGCTCGAGGACTTCATCGCCCGCGCCAACTCGACCATGCTCGACGTCGACGGCTGGGAGGCGCAGGCCCAGGCCGAGCGCGAGCGCCTCGCCAAGGAGGCCCAGTCGGTCGAGGACACCAAGGTCCGCCAGCTCGAGGAGTCGCTCCGCGCTGAGGCCGCGACCCAGCGCGCCAAGCTCGAGCGCCGGATCGGTGACCTCGAGGCCGAGCTGACCGAGGTGTCGTCAAAGCGCGCCGAGCTCGAGGCCAAGGTCGCCGTGCTCGGCTCCAACCAGGCGATGACCGCCGCCGTCAGCGAGCTCGAGGGCAAGCTGGCCGCCGCCGAGGCCCGGGCCAAGGCCGCCGAGGACAAGGCCCGCACGGCCGAGGACAAGACCCGGGCCGCCGAGGCCAAGGCCGCCGAGGCCAAGGTCTCGGTCGCGCCGACCCCGGCCGCGGCCCCGAGCACCGCCGCCAGCGCGCGCGAGCTCGCCGCCGCCGAGGAGCGCGCCCGCGTCGCCGAGGGCAAGGCGACCAAGGCCATCGCCGCCGCGCGCGCCGCGGCCGCCGGCCTGACCGTGTCGACCGCCGATCTCGACAAGATCGAGGCCGGCCTCGGCGTCGCGCCGCCGCCGCGCGCGGTCGCCGCGGTCGATCGCGACGTCGCCCCGGCGCCCGCCAAGGGCGTGCCGATCGCGGCGGTCGCCGGCGCCTTCGGCGGTGGCATCGCGGCCGTGTTGATCGGCCTCAAGCTGTTCGGCGGCGGCAGCGCCGCCAAGCCCGCCCAGCCGCCGGCGCCCGCGCCGGTCACCGCGCCGAGCGCGGCGGCCGTGGTGCCCCCGACGCCCGCCGCCGCGCCGGTGGTCACGCCGGTCCCGCCGACGCCCGACACCGAGCTGACGGCGGCGCCGCCGCCCGCCCCGATCCCCGCCGTCGAGCCCGCGCCGCCCGCCGTCGAGCCCGCGCCGCCCGTCGTCGAGCCCGCGCCGCCCGCCGTCGAGCCCGCGCCGCCGGTCGGCACCGCCGCGCCGCCCGTCGTCGAGCCCGCGCCGCCCGCCGTCGAGCCCGCGCCGCCGGTCGCGACCAAGCCCGCCGCGACCAAGCCCGCCGCGACCAAACCCGCCGCGACCAAGCCGGTCGCGACCAAGCCCGCTGCGACCAAGCCCGCCGCGACCAAGCCCGCCGCGACCAAGCCCGCGGGCATCGTGGATCCGTTCGGCGCACCTGCCGCCGCGAAGCCCGCCACGAAGCCGGCGACCAAGCCTGCCGCTCCCAAGAAGCCGAAGAAGCCCGCGTCTGGGATCGTCGATCCCTTCGCGAGCTGAGCGGCCCGCGGCGCGTGGCGGCCACGCGATTTTCTCCTACATCTGCTGGTAGCTCAGGGGCTCCGCCGTGTTAAGAGCGGAGCGCCTGTAGGCTCGGAGGCCCCGTGACGATCATCGGTCGACTTCTCTCCATCGCTGCGCTCGCCCTGCTGCTCATCGGCAGCGGCGCGCCCGACGTCCTCGCGCAGCCGACGCCGCCCGCCGGCGACAAGGCCGAGCCCGCGCCGCCCACGCCGGCCCAGCTCGAGCAGGCCAAGGCGGCCTTCATCGAGGGCAAGACGCTGTTCGACGCCAAGAAGTTCGACCTCGCGGTCGAGAAGTTCAAGGAGTCGTACCGGCTGTCGCGCAACCCGCTGCTCCTCTACAACGTGGCGTTCACGTTCGATCAGCTCGGCCAGAAGGACCTCGCGCACTTCTACTACGCCAAGTTCCTCGCCGACGCCCCGGCCGACGCGGCCCAGCGACCCGAGGCCGCCGCCCGCGCCAAGGTGCTCGAGAAGGAGCTCGGCAAGGAGCCGCCGCCCGATACCAACCCGCCCGATGGTGGTGGCGGCACCGACGTGCCCCCGCCCGACGGCGGCACCAAGCCGCCGCGGCCCAAGAAGCCGCCGAGCGAGTACACCGCCGAGGAGTTCCAGCACCAGATCGTCGAGGACGCCCCGCCCGGGCGCCCGCTCGACCTGACCGCGTTCGTGCCCGAGGAGGCCGGCTGGATCGTGACGATGTTCTACCGCGGTGGCGGTGACGCCAAGTTCACCTCGGTGCAGATGAAGCCCCGCTACAACGAGCTGGTCGGGCGCATCCCGGCCGGCGTCATGGCGGGCAGCTCGGTGCAGTACTACATCGAGGTCCGCAACGCCCAGGGCGACATGATCACCCGCCTCGGTCGCCCCGCGAGCCCGAACATCGTCTACCTCGATCCCAAGGCGCGGCCGCGCTACTACCCCGATCTCACCGACGAGCGCGACTGGGTCGATCCCGGCGGCGGCGGCGGCGGTGGTGGTGGTGGTGGCGGCGGCGGCGGTTCGAGCTACGTGCCCGGCGGCTACTTCGACGCCGGCTCGACCAAGTTCAAGCGGGCCAAGTGGATCGCCACCGGCACCGCGGTCGGCATGCTGGGCGTGTCGCTGACGTTCTACCTGCTCGCCGCGGACATGTCCGCGACCCTCGAGTCCGAGGCCGCGCTGTCCAACAGCACGAGCCGCTGCAGCGGCCAGCCCAAGCCGTGCCGCTCGTTCAACAGCGAGCGCCAGGCGATCCAGACCGCCGGCGAGCGCAACGAGCTCGTCAGCCGCATCAGCTTCGGCGTCGGCCTGGCCTTCACCGGCCTGGCCGGCTACCTCTGGTACAAGGAGATCGCGCGTGGTGAGCGGCCCGCCGATCGCACCGCCGCGGCCAAGGCCGGCCTCGGCTCGCTGATCGCCGCTCCGGTGGTCGACTCCGACTTCGTCGGTGGCGCCGCCATGGTCCGTTTCTGATGCGTCATCTCGCTCGCTCGAGGCCCGCCATGACCCGCTCTGCTCCTTCCCTGTTCATCCCGCTCGCGGCCCTCGCGCTCGCGGTCGCTGGCTGTGATCCGTACGACCCCGACCTCGGCCCGACCCCGTTCGAGTGCGGCGGCGACACCGACGTCTGCCCCGTGGGCTACACCTGCAACACCGACATCGACGTCTGCGAGAAGACCGGCACCGGCGCGACGATCGACGCGCCGGGGTTCACGTGCGGCGATGACACGTCGCTCGAGCCCAACGACATGCCGAACCAGGCGTACATCACGCCGATCCCCAACGCGCGCCCCGACTACGCGCTGTTCGGCCTCTCGATCTGCCCGGCGAGCGACGTCGACCACTTCCGCTTCGGCGTCAACACGACCGGCGTCAACCTCGAGGCGTCCGTCGTCGGCATGTCGGATCGCGCGTCGCTGGTCGTCGAGCTGCTCAACACCAACGGCACCGTGATCACCTCGGGCGCCCCGGTCGGCGGCTCGCCTCAGCAGGTCAAGATCGAGCTCTCGAACCGCCTGCCGGTCGGCGACTTCTTCCTGCGCGTCAAGTCGGCCGACGACACCGAGAACAACTACAACATCACGATCAAGACCTGCACCGACCCGCTCCCCTGTCCGTAATTCTACGAGGGTCTTTCGAAAAGACCCTCCCCCGGCATTCGCCGGGGCCCCCACCCGAAACGGCCCGGAGCGTGGCGCGCGAGGGCGGGACTCGGAGCGGGACTCGGAGCGGGTGCGTGAGGTGGCTCGATGCGCCGGGGCCCCCACCCGAAACGGCCCGGAGCGTGGCGCGCGAGGGCGGGACTCGGAGCGGGTGCGTGAGGTGGCTCGATGCGCCGGGGCGCCCACCCGGACGGCCCGGAGCGTGGCGCGCGAGGGCGGGACTCGGAGCGGGACCCGGAGCGGGTGCGTGAGGTGGCTCGATGCGCCGGGGCGCCCCGCGCCCACCCGGACGGCCCGGAGCGTGGCGCGCGAGGGCGGTGGCGCGGGCGGGGACTGGAGCGGGTGCGTGAGGTTGCTCGGTGGGGCGGGGCGCCCACCCGGACGGCCCGGAGCGTGGCGCGCGAGGGCGGGCGGGGGGGATTGGAGCGGGTGCGTGAGGTGGCTCGATGCGCCGGGGCGCCCACCCGGACGGCCCGGAGCGTGGCGCGCGAGGGCGGTGGCGCGGGCGGGGATTGGAGCGGGTGCGTGAGGTGGCTCGATGCGCCGGGGCGCCCACCCGGACGGCCCGGAGACGCGCCTCGATGCGCCGGGGCACCCACCCGGCGGCCGGGTGCCCGGTCAGGCGGCGAGCAGCTCGAAGCGGAAGGCCCAGCGCTGGTACTCGGCCCGGAGGTCGGTGTCGCCGGCGGCGACCTCGTGGAGGCGCGTGAGCGGCGCGGCCGCGGCGGCCGGGTCCTGCGACCGCAGGTGCTCGCGCAGCTGGTGACGCAGGGAGGCTAGCTCTTTGGCTTCGCGGTGGCTCATGGCTCGCTCCTTCGGGGAAGTGGATGGGCTGGTCGGGCTCGACCCTCGCGCCGTGCCGGGCGGGTCGCAACTATTCGACGCACGAGCAGGGCCAATGCATGGATCGCGCGTGCACGGACCGGACCTGGGTCACGCCAACCTACATCCCCCCACGAACCCGATCGCGCCCCCACGCGGTTTGACGTGTGATGATCCGGCCAGCTACGCTGAGCAGAGTCTCGGACCGTCCGCGACCCAAGGAGTCCCCGCCCGCATGAGTCGCATCGGTGAGCTGCTGGTCCGCGAGAAGATGCTGTCGCTGCAGCAGCTTCAGCAGGCCCAGGACGAGGCCAAGCGCACCGGCAAGCGCCTGGGCGCGACCCTGGCCAAGATGGGCCTGGTCCCCGACAACGTGCTCACCCAGATGGTGGCGCGGCAGTACAGCCTGCCGGCGATCAACCTGTCCGAGCTCGAGATCGATCCCAACGTCCTCAAGCTCATCCCCAAGGACATCTGCGAGAAGCACCAGGTCATCCCGGTGCGGCGCCAGGGCCCGACCTTGATCGTGGCGATGGCCGACCCGTCGAACATCTACGCGATCGACGAGCTCAAGTTCCTCACCCAGTACAACATCGATCCGGTGGTCGCGTCCGACGGCGCGATCGAGGCGGCGCTGGCGCGGTTCTACGACAAGGGCCCCGACCTCGACGCGATGATCGGCGACATCGACGTCGAGAACGTCGACTTCGCGTCGACGTCCGACGACGCGGTCAACGTCGTCGACCTCGAGAACCAGGCCGGCGAGGCCCCGGTCGTCAAGCTCTGCAACGCGATCCTGCTGTCGGCGATCAAGAAGAAGGCGTCGGACATCCACGTCGAGCCGTACGAGAAGTACTTCCGCGTCCGGTTCCGCATCGACGGCATCCTCCAGGAGGAGATGCGGCCGCCGCTCAAGCTGCGGAACGCCATGACCAGCCGCCTCAAGATCATGGCGTCGCTCGACATCGCCGAGCGCCGGCTGCCGCAGGACGGCCGCATCAAGCTGAAGATCGGCGTCAACCGCGAGATGGACTTCCGCGTCAGCGTGCTGCCCACGCTGTTCGGCGAGAAGATCGTCATGCGTCTCCTCGACAAGGGCAACCTCCAGCTCGACATGACCAAGCTGGGGTTCGAGATCAAGCCCCTCGACGACTTCAAGAAGGCGATCAAGAAGCCGTACGGGATGGTGCTGGTGACCGGGCCGACCGGATCGGGCAAGACCACGACGCTGTACTCGGCCCTGTCCGAGCTCAACACGATCGACCGCAACATCTCGACCGCCGAGGACCCGGTCGAGTTCAACCTGGCCGGCATCAACCAGGTCCAGATGCACGACGACATCGGCCTCAACTTCGCCACGGCCCTGCGCTCGTTCCTGCGCCAGGACCCCAACATCATCATGGTCGGCGAGATCCGCGACTTCGAGACCGCGGAGATCGCGGTCAAGGCCGCGCTCACCGGCCACCTCGTCTTGTCGACGCTCCACACCAACGACGCGCCGTCGACGGTCATGCGCCTCCTGAACATGGGCGTCGAGCCGTTCCTGGTGACCGCCTCGGTCAACCTGGTCATCGCCCAGCGCCTGGCCCGACGCATCTGCAACGACTGCAAGGTGCCGGCCGAGAAGCACACCGAGGCCCTGGGCAAGCTGGGCATGACCGAGGAGCAGGTCCGGCGCGGCACGATCATGCAGGGCCGCGGCTGCGGCACCTGCAACAACACCGGCTACAAGGGCCGCGTCGCGCTCTACGAGGTCATGCCGTTCGTCGACGGGCTCAAGGAGCTCGTGCTCCAGGGCGCGTCGGCGGCCGAGCTCAAGGCCCAGATGATCAAGGAGGGCTACCACAGCCTGCGCATGGCCGGCATCGGCAAGATCCTCGAGGGCGTCACCACCCCCGAGGAGATCCTGCGCACCACCGTCGACGATTGAGGCGCGACAGGCCGCGCCGCGAGCTGCCCGCCGCGGGACCGAACGACGGGGTCCGGCGCGACGCCCGACGGCCGCGCCGGGGCGCGCCCGGGTCGGCGCCGTGGCCGACGGCGGCGGGCGTCGCCGAATGCGCCGCCGCTACCCCAGACCGAATTGGTATTCTGCCCCCGCCTCTGCGATCATCCCCCTGATGCCGCCCCCCAGCCTGCACCAGCTGCTGAAGGTCATGCTCGACAAGGGCGCGTCCGACCTGCACATCACGACCGGGTCGCCGCCCCAGCTGCGCATCGACGGCGACCTGGTGCCGCTGCGGGTCGAGGCGATGACGCCGGTCGACACCAAGCAGCTGTGCTACTCGGTCCTGACCGACGCCCAGAAGATGGCCTTCGAGGAGAACCTCGAGCTCGACTTCTCGTTCGGCGTGAAGGGCCTGGCCCGGTTCCGCGCCAACCTGTTCATGCAGCGCGGCGCCGTGGCCGGCGCGTTCCGCCTGGTGCCGTTCACGATCCTGCCGCTCGAGGAGCTCGGCCTGCCCAAGACCGTGTCCGACATGTGCGAGCGGCCGCGCGGGCTGGTGCTCGTGACCGGGCCGACCGGCTCGGGCAAGTCGACGACGCTCGCGTCGATGCTCGACCGGATCAACACCCGCCACCGCGCCCACATCATCACGATCGAGGACCCGATCGAGTTCTTGCACCCGCACAAGAACAGCCTCGTCAACCAGCGCGAGGTCGGGGCCGACACCAAGAACTTCGAGAAGGCCCTGCGCCACATCCTGCGCCAGGACCCCGACGTCGTGCTGATCGGCGAGATGCGCGACCTCGAGACGATCGAGGCGGCGCTGACGATCGCCGAGACCGGGCACCTGTGCCTGGCCACGCTCCACACCACCAGCGCGATCGGCAGCGTCAACCGCATCGTCGACGTCTTCCCGGCCCACCAGCAGTCGCAGATCCGCCAGGTGCTGTCGTTCGTGCTCGAGGGGATCATCAGCCAGACCCTGATCCCGCGCGCGTCCGGCACCGGCCAGGTGCTCGCGGCCGAGGTGCTGATCCCGACCCCCGCCGTCCGCAACCTGATCCGCGAGGACAAGCTGCACCAGGTCTACTCGCAGATGCAGATCGGGCAGTCCAAGCACGGCATGCAGACCCTCAACCAGTCGCTGTGCGATCTGTTCGTCCGGCGGCTGATCACGCTCGAGGACGCGATGGCCCGATCGTCTGACGTCGAGGAGCTCAAGAACCTGATCGCCAGCGGCGGTCAACTCGGGGGCGGCAGCGGCTCGAACCCGGGCCAGCGCCGCGGGTCGGAGGTGGGCTGATGCCGAAATTCCAGTGGGAAGCGACCACGCGGTCGGGCGAGACCCGGCGCGGCGTCGTCGAGGCCGCCGACGAGAACGCGGTCGGCAACCGCCTGCGCGCCGATCAGCTGACGCCGCGCAAGATCAAGAAGCAACGGGCCTCGATCAACCTGGCGCTCGGCAGCCCGGTCACGCCCAAGGAGCTGCAGGTCTTCACCCGCCAGCTCGCGACGATGATCGACGCCGGCCTGCCGCTGGTGCAGTGCCTCGACATCCTCGCGACCCAGACCGAGAACCAGTCGTTCCAGCAGAAGCTGTACCAGATCAAGAGCGCGGTCGAGCAGGGCTCGTCGTTCTCCGACGCCCTGCGCAAGCACCCCAAGCTGTTCGACGAGCTCTACGTCAACCTGGTCGGCGCCGGCGAGGTCGGCGGCATCCTCGACACGATCCTCAACCGCCTGGCGATCTACATCGAGAAGGCGGTCAAGCTCAAGCGCCAGCTCAAGAGCGCGTTGATCTACCCGACCTCGATCATGTGTATCGCGCTGGGCGTGATCGCGGTCATGCTCGGCAAGGTCATCCCGACCTTCGAGGCGATGTACAAGAACTTCGAGGGCGCCAAGCTGCCGAAGCCGACCGTCGTCGTCATCAACATCTCGAACTCGTTCATCGGGAACTGGTACCTGTACTTCGGCGCCGCCGCCGGCATCGCGGTGCTGATCGTGCTCGGCGTGCGCACCGCCCGCGGCCGCCAGGTCCTCGATCGGCTCCTGCTCCGGGCCCCGATCATCGGCAACGTGCTGCGCAAGATCATCGTCGCGCGCTTCACCCGCACGCTCGGCACGCTGCTGACCTCGGGCGTGCCCATCCTCGACGCGCTCGACATCTGCGCCAAGACCGCCGGCAACGTCGTCGTGGCCGCCGCCATCAGCCACACCCGCGCCAAGATCTCCGAGGGTCAGGACATGGCCGGCCCGCTGGCCGAGACCGGGGTGTTCCCGTCGATGGTCACGCAGATGATCGGCGTCGGCGAGCAGACCGGCGCGATGGACCAGATGCTCCAGAAGATCGCCGACTTCTACGAGGACGAGGTCGACGTCGCCGTCGCCGGCATGACCGCGCTGATCGAGCCGGTGATGATGGCGTTCCTCGGCATCGTCGTCGGCGGCCTGATCGTCGCCATGTACCTGCCGGTGTTCGAGCTCGCGGGCGCCATCGAAAGCAAGTGACGACCGCGGCGCCCGTCGACGCGGTCGGCCCCGGCGGCCCGACCCTGGCCCGGCGGCTGACCCGGCTGATGCTGGTCCGCACGGTCATCATCAGCCTGGTGCTGGGGCTGTCGCTGTGGCTCGGCAGCGGCGGGTCGGCGGCGATGCGCGCGCCGGCGGAGCGGCTCTTGCTCGGCGTGGTCGTGGTCACGTACCTGAGCACGATCGTCTACGCCGTGGCCATGCGGCGCGGCGTGGCGCCCGAGCGCCTGGTGTGGCCGCAGCTCGCCGCCGACCTCGCGATCACGACCGTGCTGGTCTACGTCACCGGCGGCGCCCAGAGCGCGTACACGTTCTTCTACGCGCTGTCGGTGGTCGGCGCCGGCGCGGTGACCACCCGCCGCGGCGCCTCGGTCACCGCGGTCGTGTCGATCGCCCTGGCGATCGCGGTCGGGCTCGCGGCCTGGACCCAGGCGCTGCCCCTGCCGACGATCCCCCAGGTCGAGCCGTGGACCCAGTCCCCGCGCGAGCTGGCGGTGGCGCTGGGGCGCACGGTCGGCGCGCTGGTCGCGGTCGGCGTGCTCGCCGTGCTGTTCGTCGGCGAGCTCCAGCGGACCCAGGCGTCGCTGGTGTCGCAGCGCCAGGTCGCCGCCGACCTCGTCGCGCTCAACCGCGACATCGTCCGGTCGCTGTCGAGCGGCCTGCTGACGATCGACGACCACGGCCGGGTGCTGACGATCAACCAGACCGGCCTCGACGTCCTCGGGGCCAACGCGGCGACCGCGGTCGGCGGCGAGCTCGACGCGGTCATGCCGGGCCTGGGCGCGCGCCTGGCCGCGCTGGCGCCGACCGCGTCGCTGCGGCGCACCGATCTGACGCTGCCGGGCGAGCCGGCGCGGACGATCGGCATCACCGTGTCGCCGCTGCGCGACGACGCCGATCAGGTCATCGGCCGGGTCATCAACTTCTCCGACCTGACCGACCTGCGCCGCCTCGAGGGGATCGCCCGGCGCAACGAGCGCCTGGCCACGGTCGGGCAGCTCGCCGCCGGCGTCGCCCACGAGATCCGCAACCCGCTCGCGTCGATCTCCGGCTCGATCGAGCTGCTCAGCCAGTCAGCGCCGACGTCCGAGGACGACCGCGCGCTGATGGCGATCGTGCTGCGCGAGATCGATCGCCTGAACGTGCTCATCACCGAGCTGCTCGACTACGCCAACCCGCGCCCGCGGGCGATCGCCCCGCTCGACCTCGCGGTCATGCTCGACGACGTGATCGCGGTTTTGCGCCAGGACCGCAGCTGGGGCCCAGTGGCGATCGCGGCCGACGACGCCGGCCCGCTGGCGCTCGAGGGCGACGCCGCCCAGCTGCGCCAGGTGGTGTGGAACCTGGCGCGCAACGCCTGCGAGGCCGCGGCGGCGGGCGGCGGCCACGTCCAGCTGCGGGCCCGTGTCGATGGCGCCGCGATCGTGCTCGACGTCACCGACGACGGCCCCGGCATCGCGGCCGATCACCTCGCCCACATCTTCGATCCGTTCTACACGACCAAGCGCAAGGGCACCGGCCTGGGCCTCGCGACCTGCCACGCGATCGTGGCCGAGCACGGCGGCACGATCGACGTCGCCAGCAAGCTCGGCCAGGGCGCGACGTTCACCGTGCGCCTGCCCCGCCCCGGCTGACCTGCGGTACCCTCGCGCCGAACCTCAGGAGTGATGATGTCGTCCTCGTGTCCGGTCTGCACCGGTGACCTCGGTGGTGGCGAGCTGATCCTGGTGTGCGGCCCGTGCCGCGTGCGCCTCGGCGTGGGCGCGGTCCGCGCGACCGGTGAGTTCCGCGTGCCGACCGAGCTGATCGACGCGCCGACGGCGACGACCTCGGCCCCGACCGTGGCCTCGTGCAGCTGGTGCGCACGGCCGGGCGATCAGGTCAAGAAGCTGCTCGGCACGCCCCAGGTCGCGATCTGCAACGAGTGCGTGGCGCTGTGCGCCGACATCCTCGTGGCGGAGCTCGGCCCCGACTGGCGCTGACCAGCGGCTACTCCACCGGCGGCGCCGCCAGCACGAGCTCGACGTCGGCCGGACGCCAGGGCGCGGCGGCGGCGCTCGCGAGCGCGCGGCGGCGGTAGTCGGCGGCGTAGGCGCCCTCGCCGCGGCCGGCCCACGCGGCGGCCAGGTCGTCGCAGCGCTCGGCGTCGAGCCGCTGGGTCAGCTCGGCCCGCTCCCACAGCGCCTCCCACGCGGCGATGGCGTCGTCGACCCGCCCGCACGCGTACAGGGCCAGCGCCTCGGTGTGGAGCAGGGCCGGGACGTCGACGTAGAGCGCCAGCGCCGCCCGGGCGTCGGCCAGCGCCGCCTCGGCCGCGGCGCCGGTCGCGCCGGTGCGCAGGTTGGCGTAGGCGCGGTTGTTGAGCCAGCCGGCCCGGGTCGCTGGATCGAGGTCGTCGGGCGCCAGCTCGGCCAGGAGCGCCAGGCCGCGCCGGTAGTCGCCGACGCCGATGTGGGTGGCGGCGATCGACACCCGGGCGGCCGCGCGCCGCCGGCGGCGCCACGCGGCGACCGCCAGCACGCGGTAGTAGCGGCGGGCCTCGACCATCCGGCCGGCGCGGAACATCGCGTGGGCGAAGCGCGCGAACAGGAACCGGACGGTCACCGCGACCAGCACCACCGCCGCCGCCGCCACGGCCCCGCCCAGGTCGCCGCCGGCCGCGGCGCCGACGGCCACGACCGCGGCGACGAGCACGAGCGACGCGGCGGCGCGGACCATCGTGCCGCAGCGTAGCGTCCCGCCGCCGACCGTGGTACCAGCAACGGTCGTGACCACCCCCCTGGTCCAGATCCGGGCCCGGCCCGGGGCCGCGGCGCCGACCGCGCACCCGTCGACCGCGCCGGCCGACCGGCGGGTCTACGTCGAGACCCACGGCTGCCAGATGAACGTCGCGGACTCCGAGCTCCTGCTCGGCGTGCTGACCGGCGCCGGCTACGCGGCGGTGGGCCGGCCCGAGGACGCCGACGTGGTCGTGGTCAACACCTGCGCGGTGCGCGAGAAGGCCGAGACCAAGGTGGTCAACCGCGCCCACGAGCTGGGCGCGTTGCAGCGCAAGCGGCCCGAGCTGGTGATCTCGATCGTCGGCTGCATGGCCGAGCACCTCAAGGACGGCCTGGCCGACCTGGCCCCGGTCGACGTGATCGCCGGCCCCGACAGCTACCGGCGCCTGCCCGAGCTCCTGGCCGAGGCCCGAGCCCGGCGCGGCGGCGCCGCCGGCGCGGTCGTCGACGTCCGGCTCGACAAGGACGAGACCTACGAGGGCCTCGACGGCGCCGACGGCGGCGACGGCGTGTCGGGGTTCGTGACGATCCAGCGCGGCTGCGACAAGTTCTGCACCTTCTGCGTCGTGCCGTTCACGCGCGGGCGCGAGCGCGGCACCGCCCCGCGCGAGGTCCTGCGCCAGGTGCGGGCGCTGGTCGAGCGCGGCTACAAGGAGGTCTCGCTGCTCGGGCAGACGGTGAACTCGTACGCGTGGGAGGACACGACGTTCGCCCAGCTCCTGCGGGCGGTGGCGCGGATCGACGGGCTCGAGCGGATCCGCTTCACCTCGCCCTACCCGGTCGACTTCACCGACGACGTGATCGCGGCCATCGCCGAGGAGCCCAAGATCGGCAAGTACGTCCACCTGCCGGTGCAGTCGGGCTCCGACGCGGTGCTGGCGCGGATGCGCCGCGGCTACACCGTGGCCGAGTACCTGGCGATCGTGGCGCGGCTGCGCGCGGCGGTGCCGACGATCGCGCTGTCGACCGACGTCCTGTCGGGCTTCGCCGGCGAGACCGACGCCGACCACGCCGCCACGCTCGACCTGATGCGGGCGGTCCGGTTCGACAGCGCGTTCATGTTCGCGTACTCCGAGCGCGACCTGACCTTCGCGGCCAAGAAGCTGCCCGACGACGTGGCGCCCGCGATCAAGCAGCGCCGCCTGGCCGAGATCGTCGCGCTCCAGGATCGGATCTCGAGCGAGGTGTTCGCCGCCCAGGTCGGCCGCGCCGCCCGGGTGCTGGTGCACCACCCCAGCAAGCGCAACCCGGCCGAGCTGATGGGCCGCACCGACGAGTGGAAGACGGTGATCCTGCCGGCCGGGGTCGGCGCGCCCGGCCAGCTGATCGACGTCACGATCACCCGCTCGACCCAGGCCACCCTGTTCGGTGTGCCGCGGTGACCGCGCCGCGCTCGCCCCACCAGGCCCTCGCCGACGAGCTCGCGCGGTTCGAGACCGAGCTGACCGCGCTGGCCCACGCGCTGGTCGCCCAGGCCCTGGCCGCGGAGGTCGCCCGCCGCATCGCCGCGGGCGAGGCCTTCGACGCGGCCGCCGCCGCGGCCGCCGACCACGAGGCGGCCGGGCACGAGGCGGTCGAGGTCGAGGTCGAGGTCCCGCCCCCGGCCGCGACGCCGGCCGCGCCCCGCACGACCTCCGACGCCCGCCCGCGCTGGACCCAGGCGACGGTGATCGAGGAGCTGTGCACCTGGCTCCTGGGCGGCAGCGCGGTCGAGGCCTCGTACCTCAAGCGCCACGGCGCGCCCGGGCTGGTGGCCGCGGCCAAGCGCCTGTTCGGTCGCTTCGACGCCGCGCTCAACGCCGCCAACCTGGTGCTGGCGCAGCGCTACCCGAGCGGCCCGCCGTCGCGGCGCGCCGGCGCGGCGTGGTCGACGCTACCGAGCAAGCCGCGCGATCACCTCGTCCGCCACCCGGCGGTCGGTGAGCAACGACAGGTGGCCGAGGTCGTCGTAGAGCACCTCGTCGACGCCGTCGATGCGCGCGTGGCGAGCGCCGGGCACGAGCGCGTCGGACCGCGACCAGATGACGGTCATGCGGCTGTGGCTGGGCCGGGGCGCGGCGTCGAGCCGCTGGATCAAGGTCGAGTTGAGGAACAGCTCCTTGGTCGGCGCGCCCAGGCCGATCGCGCTGACGTCGGTGCCGCTGTGGGGCGAGCCGAGGGTGATCAGGTTGGCGACCCGGGCGTCGCCGCCCCCGAGGGTGACGTAGTAGCGCCCGACCACGCCGCCCATCGAGTGACCGATCAGATCGACCTCGACGGCGCCGGTCGCGGCGCAGACCTCGTCGACGTACCGGGCTAGCCGGCGCGCGGCGCTGCCGGTCTTGCCCAGGGTCCAGTACTCGAAGCCGAGCACCGGCCCCAGGCCGGCGGCCGCGAGCCGGCGGGCCAGCACGATGAAGTTCGCGCGGTTCATCGCGTAGCCGTGCAGCAGGATGATCGGGCGCGGGCCCTGGGTCGACCGCCCCGGCAGCGGCAGGAAGCCCAGCGGCCGCGCCGCTGACAGCGCCAGCGCCGCGCCCCACTCGCGCACCGCCACGCGCACCTGGCCCGGCGGCGACGGCCGCTCCTTGCGCCAGCGCGACCACGCCATGCCGGCGTGGGGCACGAACGGGTACACCCCGCTCACCATCAGCAGATCGGACGCCGCCGCCACCACGCCCCGCCACAGCAGGTGCCCGGGCGGGTGTCGTCGCTGCCGCATCAGCTCGCGGTCACGCCGGGGATCGAGGCCTCGATCTCGCGGGCGTCGTCGACGGCGATGCCGAGGCCGTCGCGCAGCCGCACCAGGATCGCGCGCTCGCTGTCGGCGACCTCGCGATCGACCGCGGCCATCCGACACGCGGCCTTGTAGATGCCGCGGCGGGCGTCGGGCGACAGCCCGTCGAGGCCGACGTCGGCCAGCTCGACCCGGGTCTCGAGGAAGCCCGAGGCGATCTCGCGATCCGCGGCGGTGAGCTCGGCGCCGTCGATCAGCCGCCGGAGCGCGAGGCGCTCGGCGTCGGCGATCTTGTCGTCGGCCCACGCGACCGCGGCCCAGGCACGAAGGAGCGTGAGGATCTGCGATTCCGCCATAGGGCCCAGACAGTAGCCGGAACCGCGGACGCTGTCGTCGGCCGAGGTGGCGTTCCGGTGACAGGACGGTGACACGGCACCCGTCGGGAACAGGCCTTGCCCGGGTGCCGCGGGCGCCAGTAAGGTGCGGGCCTCCCATGTCAACACCGTCGCGTCGCCGCTCGCTGGCGCTGCTGTTCGTGGTCGAGGTCGCGATCGGCGCCTTGATCTGGTTCGGCACCGGGTCCCGCTCCGAAGCGCAGCCGGGCTCGCCTCCGGCCGCACCGGCCGCCCCGACCGCGCCGATCGCACCGGCCGAGCCGGTCCTGACCCCGCCTCCGCCGACGGCGCCGGGCGCCATCGCCCCGGCGGCGGTCGCGGCGGTCCCCGACGCCACGCCCGGCAAGTGCCCGGCCAAGAAGCCGCGGGGCCCGGGCAAGCCGCTGCTCGATGACCTGATCCCGATCGGCATCCTGGTCGGGTTCATCGCGTTCGTGCTGTGGCGGTTGCCCAAGGTCGACCTCGGTCACTCGCCGGCGTTCAAGCGTCGGCGCACGCTGAACTGGCTGCCGCTGGGCCTGACCTACACGTTCCTGTACTTCGCCCGCTACAACCTCAAGGCGTACCAGGGCATCGGCCTGACCGAGGCCGAGTTCGCGACGGTGTTCGGCGTCGGCTCGATGTCCTACGGGCTGTCGCTGATCGTCAACGGCCCGCTGACCGATCGGCTCGGCGGGCGCGCGACGATCTTGATCTCGGCGGTCGGCGCCTCGGCCGCCAACCTGTGGATGGGCTACATGGCCGCGACCGGCGACCACTTCGGGATGGGGCCGGTGCGCGCGTTCACGGTCGCCTACGCGGTGAACATGTACTTCCAGTCGTTCGGGGCGATCTCGATCGTCAAGGTCAACGCCGCCTGGTTCCACCTGCGCGAGCGCGGCACCTTCGGCGGCATCTTCGGGATCCTGATCTCGCTGGGCCTGTACTTCGCGTACGACGTCGGGCCGCGCATCACCCGATCGCTCGACGTCGAGTGGCTGTTCTTCATCCCGGCCGGGCTCTTGCTCTTGTTCTTCGTGCTGTCGTCGATCTGGGTCCGCAACCAGCCGTCCGACACCGGCTTCCCCAACTTCGACCTGGGCGACGCCACCAACGAGGGCGAGAAGCTGACCGCCGCCGGGGTGTTCTGGAAGCTGATCTCGAACCCGGTGCTGATCACGATCGCGCTGATCGAGATGTGCTCCGGCTTCCTGCGCCAGGCCATCCTCCAGTGGGGCACCGACTTCGGCAAGGGCATCGGCCTGGGCAACACCTTCGTGTTCCAGAACTGGGGCCTGGTGTCGTGCATCGCCGGCATCACCGGCGGCATGTTCGCCGGCGCGATCAGCGACCACGTGTTCCAGTCGCGGCGCAGCCCGGTCGCCGCCGTGCTCTACGCGATCATGCTGGTCGGCGCGATCTCGATCGTGCCGCTGTTCTCGGCCCCGTGGGCGATCGGCTGGTCGGTGGCGGTGATGTCGATGGCGATCATCGGCGTCCACGGCATGCTGACCGCGACCGCCAGCGCCGACTTCGCCGGCAAGAAGAACACCGGCATGGCGGTCGGCCTGATCGACGGGTTCGTCTACGTCGGCTCGATGATCCAGTCGTTCATCTACGGCGCCTACCTGCCGGCCGCGAAGATCCGCGACGCCAGCGGCTGCCTGGTGCCCAACCCCGACGCCAAGGTCATCGACAACTGGCACGTGTGGCCGTACGCGATGATCCCGGTGGCGGTGATCGGCTTCCTCCTGACCCTGCGCATCTGGAACGCGAAGCCGGTCCACGGCGGCCGCGCCAAGTAGCCGCGCGGTCGCGGGCCGCGCCAGGTTTTGCCAGCGCCGGGCGCGACAAGGTATCCTCACGCCATGGCGGGGCTCCCTCCCAGGCGCGACACGGTCGACCGGAAGGTGGTCGATCAGGTGGCGGGGTTGCTCGCCAACGCGTCGAGCGCGCTGTTCATCACCGGCGCGGGGATGTCGGCCGACTCGGGCCTGCCGACCTACCGCGGCATCGGCGGCCTGTACGAGCGCAAGCTCACCGACGACGCCCTGCCGATCGAGGCGGTGCTGTCGGGGCCGATGCTGGCGTCGCGGCCGGAGCTGGTCTGGAAGTACATCCACGACGTCGAGCTCGCCTGCCGGCACGCCACGCCCAACCGCGGCCACGAGATCCTGGCGCTGATCGGCGAGCGCATCGCCCGCACGGTCGTGTTCACGCAGAACGTCGACGGCTTCCACCGCGCCGCCGGCTCGAAGCGGGTGATCGCGATCCACGGCGACCTCCACGATCTGCGCTGCACCGCCTGCGCGTGGCACAAGACGGTGCCCGATTACTCGACGCTGTCGTTCCCGCCGAGCTGCCCCAAGTGCGGCTCGGTGGTGCGCCCAGACGTGGTCCTGTTCGGCGAGCCGCTGCCCGAGGGCCCGTTCCAGGCGTTCGAGGCCGAGGTCGCGCGCGGGTTCGACATCGTCTTCCTGATCGGCACGTCGGCGCTGTTCCCGTACGTGGCGCGCCCGGTGCTCCTGGCCAAGAGCGAGGGCGTGCCGACGGTCGAGATCAACCCCAGCGCCACCGACCTGTCCGACGTGGTCGACTTCCGGTTCGCGACCACCGCCAAGCACGCGCTGCGGGCGCTGTGGATCGCGTTCAAGAGCAAGAACGTGATGACCACGCGCCTGGGCCGCTGAGCCGGAGCCGGAGCCGGAGCCGGAGCCGGAACCGGAGCCGGAGCCGGAACCGGACCCGGAGTCGGCCGGAGCCGGAGCCGGAGCCGGAACCGGAGCCGGAGCCGGAGCCGGAGCCGGAGCCGGAGCCGGACCCGGAGTCGGACCCGGAGTCGGAACCGGAACCGGAGCCGGAACCGGAGCCGGAACCGGAACCGGAGCCGGAGCCGGAACCGGAGCCGGACCCGGAGTCGGAACCGGAACCGGAGTCGCAACCGGAGCCGGACCCGGAGCCGGACCCGGAACCGGAACCGGAGCCGGAACCGGAACCGGACCCGGAGCCGGACCCGGACTACTTCTGCCCGACGCCGGGCGGCAAGCCGGGGATGCCAGCGGCGCCGGCCGGGATCTGGATGGTCGAGCCCGCGAAGTCGTCGGCGGTCATCGGCTGGTAGCTGCCGCCGAGGTGCGCCGACAGGAACGCCTCGGTCACCGCCATGAACGCCAGCAGGTTCTCGGGCCGCGCGAAGCCGTGGCCCTCGTCGGGGAACAGCACGTAGGTGACCGGCAGCCCCTTGGCCTGCATCGCCTGGACGATCTGATCCGACTCGGCCTGCTTGACCCGCGGGTCGTTGGCGCCCTGCCCGATCAGCAGCGGTCGCTCGATCGCGCCGGCGTGGGTCAGCGGCGACACCGCCAGCATCGCGGCCTTGCCCTCGGCGGTGTCCCAGTCGCCCATCCGGCGCTTGAACACCGAGATCATCGGCTTCCAGTACGGCGGCACCGAGCCGGCCAGCGTGATCAGGTTGGACGGGCCGACGATGTCGACGCCGCACTTGAACGTGGTCGGCGTCAGCGTCAGGCCCGCGAGCGTCGCGTAGCCGCCGTAGCTGCCGCCCATGATGCACACGTCGGCCGCGGTCGTGATCTTGTGGTCGACCGCCCACGCCACCGCGTCGAGCAGGTCGTCGTGCATGGTCTTGCCCCACTGGAGATCGGCGGCGTTGACGAACGCCTTGCCGAAGCCGGTCGAGCCGCGGAAGTTCACCCGCAGGACCGCGTAGCCGCGGTTGGCGAGCAGCTGCACGATCGGGTTGTAGCCCCAGCCGTCGCGGGCCCAGGGGCCGCCGTGGACCAGGAGCACCATCGGCACCGGCGCGGCGGGGGTGCCAGCGCCGTCGGGATCCGCGGCCACCGGCAGGGTCAGGTAGCTGACCAGGGGCAGGCCGTCGCGCGCGGGGATCTCGACCGGGTGCATGCGGGCCAGGGGCAGGTCGGCCAGCGCCGGCCGGGCCGCGTACAGGAGCGCGCCCTTGCGGGCCTTGCGATCCCAGCGCCAGTACCGCGCTGGCTGCCGATCGCTGCTGTACGCGACGATCCAGGTCCGATCGTCCGCGCTCATCGACACGACGCGGAAGTCGCCGTCGTCGAGCGCGCGCAGCGCGGTCAGGTCCTTGGCGACGGCCTTGTCGAGGACCTTCCACTCGGGCCGCGCGACGGTGAACGCGACCGCGCGCACGACGCCGGTGGTCGGGTGCATCAGCAAGCCGCCGGCGTCGGCCCGGGCGTGCTCGGCCAGGAGCGTGCGCTTACCGCTGGCGCTGTCGATCCGGAACAGCGCGCCGGTGTCGCGGCCGCGCGAGTCGATCTGGTAGTAGCGCTTGCCGCTGGCCTCGAGCGCGACCAGCTGGGTGCTGAGCTGATCCTCGGCCGGGAACGTGTCGCGCTCGACCCAGCCGCGCGGGCCGTTGGCGAAGATCTTGACGGTGCCGTCGGGCTCGAACCGCTGCGCGAACCGGACCTTGAGGTCGTCATCGGCGATCGGCCCGACGTAGCCGGGGTTCTCGAAGATCCGCGTGGCCGCGCCGGTGGCCAGGGTCACCTCGTAGACGTCGTGGACGGTCGGATCGCGGTCGTTCATGCCGATCAGGACGCGATCGGGGTGCGCGTGCGAGATCGCCACCAGCTCGGCGCGGGTGTTGGGCCGCGCCGACAGATCGAGCGCGCCGGCGCCGTCGCGACCGACCCGGAAGATGTGGAAGTTCTCGTCGCCGGCCGCGTCCTGCTCGTAGAGCACGTAGGCGCTGTCGGCCGACCAGTAGTACTGCCGGACCGGCCGCGCGCGATCGAACGTGACCTGGACGGCCTTGGCGAGGTCGTCGATCGGCGCGACGAACACGTTCATCACGCCGTCGGCGGGCGCGCCGAACGCCAGCCACTTGCCGTCGGGCGAGATCTCGGGACCGCTGCGCTCGGGGTTGCCGAACAGGACCGCGCGCGGGATCAGATCGCCGCGGGGGTGCGCCGGGGGCGCGCTCGGGGGCGCGACCGGCAGGGACGCGGGTGCGACCGCGGGTGTCGCAGCCGCGACCGGGGTCGGCGTCGCAGGGGCGGGCGCGTGGGCCCGCGGCGTGCCGCCGCACGCGGCCAGGGCGCACACGAGGAGCGAGGGGATCGAGGAGCGATGCATAGCGCGGCGACGATTGCACAGGACGGGCCAGCGCGATCGCGCCGTGGGCGGTGGTACGGTCGAGCGCCATGAAGACTCGCGCTGCGATCGCGTTCGAGGTCGGCAAGCCCCTGGTGGTCGATCTCGTCGATCTCGAGGGCCCCAGGGCCGGCGAGGTGCTGGTGGAGCTCAAGGCCACCGGCGTGTGCCACACCGACGAGTTCACCCGCTCGGGCGCCGACCCCGAGGGCCGGTTCCCGGTGATCTTCGGGCACGAGGGCGCCGGCGTGGTGCTCGAGGTCGGCGCCGGCGTCACGACGCTCGCGCCCGGCGACCACGTCATCCCGCTGTACACGCCCGAGTGCCGCGGCTGCAAGTCGTGCCTGTCGCGCAAGACCAACCTGTGCACCGCGATCCGCGCGACCCAGGGCAAGGGCATGATGCCCGACGGCACCAGCCGGTTCTCGTACAAGGGCACGCCCATCCACCACTACATGGGCTGCTCGACCTTCGCCAACCACACCGTGCTGCCGGAGATCGCGCTGGCCAAGGTGCGCAAGGACGCGCCGTTCAAGTCGATCTGCTACCTCGGCTGCGGCGTCACCACCGGCATCGGCGCGGTGATCTGGACCGCCAAGGTCGAGCCCGGCGCCAACGTCGTGGTGTTCGGGCTCGGCGGCATCGGCCTCAACGTCATCCAGGGCGCGAAGCTGGTCGGCGCCGACATGATCATCGGCGTCGACATCAACCCGGCGCGCGAGGCGGTGGGCCGCAGCTTCGGCATGACCCACTTCGTCAACCCGCGCGAGATCGCGGGCGACCTGGTCGCGCACCTGGTCGAGCTGACCGGCGGCGGCGCCGACTACTCGTTCGAGTGCGTCGGCAACACCACGCTGATGCGCCAGGCGCTCGAGTGCTGCCACCGCGGCTGGGGCGTCAGCGTGGTCATCGGCGTCGCTGGCGCCGGCCAGGAGCTGGCGACCCGCCCGTTCCAGCTGATCACCGGCCGGGTCTGGAAGGGCTCGGCGTTCGGCGGCGCCCGCGGCCGCACCGACGTGCCGCGCCTGGTCGACTGGTACATGGACGGCAAGATCGAGATCGACCGGATGATCACGCACAAGCTGCCGCTCGAGCGCATCAACGAGGCGTTCGACTTGATGCACGCCGGCACGTCGATCCGCACCGTGATCGAGTACTGACACCCGCGGCGCACCTGCCCCCGCCGAGGAGCCCCATGCCCCGCGCCAAGCCGACGCCCGCCGCCCCGCCCCCGTTCACCGGCTTCGCCCAGGACGCGCCGCGGTTCTTCCACGAGCTCGCGGCGACGATGAGCCGCGCGTGGTGGCAGGAGCACAAGGGCGAGTACGAGGCGCTGTGGGTCGCGCCGATGACCGCGCTCCTGACGCGGGTCCGGGCCGAGCTGGCGCCGGCCTACCGCGGCGTGGCGCTGGCCGAGCCCAAGCTGTTCCGGATCCACCGCGACGTGCGGTTCGGCAAGGACAAGACGCCGTACAAGACCCACTGCGCGGGCGTGGTCTCGACCACGGCGGGGCCGACGATGGAGGCCGGCGCCGCGGTCTACGTCCAGCTCGGGCTCGAGGAGTTCGCGGGGGCCGGGTTCTACGTGTTCACGCCCGAGCAGCTGGCGCGCTGGCGCAAGGCCGTCCTCGATCCGCGCCGAGGCGCCGAGGCTCCCGGGCGCGGGCGGCGCCCGCCCGCGCGCGGCCGGCGGCCGCCGCCCGGGCCCGCGCGCCCCCCCGGCGCGCCCCCCGGCGCGGGCCGCGCGGGGGGCCCCCCCCGCGGGGGGGGGGGGGGCCGGGCGCGGGCCGGGGCGCGCCGGCGGCCCCCCGGCGGCGGGGGCGCCGCGTCGACGCCGCGACCGCGGCCGGGCTGACGCTCGACGCCGCGACGGTGCTGGCGAAGGTGCCGCACGGCCTCGACCCGGCCCACCCGCGCGCGCTGCTCTTGCGCCACAAGGGCTGCGTGTTCGGCTTCCCGGCGATCCCGCGCGGCGCGATCCACTCGGCGGCGCTCGCGACCTGGCTGGTGACCCAGGCCAAGCTCGCCGCGCCGGTGGTGAGCTGGCTGCAGGCCCACGTCGCCTGACGGCGCCGGTGGTGAGCTGGCTGCAGGCCCACGTCGCCTGACGGCGCCGGTGGTGGGCTGGCTGCAGGCCCACGTCGCCTGACGGCGCCGCCGCCGGCGGCGCGCGCTACAACCCGAGCAGCTCGCCGTGGCGCAGGATCCGGACGCCGTCGACGGCGCTGGCCGCGGCGATCTCCTCGAGCCGCTTGCGCGGGCCGTGGGCGCCGCCGAGCCGGAGGTTGACCGTGCCCCAGTGCACCGGCACCAGCGTGCGCGCGCCCAGCCGCTGGAAGATGTCGAGGGCGCAGTCGGGATCGATGTGGACGCCGCGATCGATCGCGGTGCGGCGCCAGCGGTAGTACCAGACCGGCAGCATCCCGCCGATCGGCAAGAGCGTGGCGTCGAGCGTGAACTGCTTGCCGATGTCGTCGAAGACCGCGTGGTCCGAGAAGTCGACGTCGCCGGCGTGGTGGACCGCGAGCCCGTCCTTCTGGACGACGTAGCCGGTGCACAGCGGCGCGTCGCCCTTGGCCCAGCGGCCGTTGTCGTGGCGGGTCGGCACCGCGACCAGATCGACGCCGCCGAGATCGACGTGGTCGCCCGGCTCGACCTCGCGGACCTCGCGGAACCCGAGGTCCGCGACGATGCCGCCGGCGCCGCGCGGCACGATCAGCGTCGTCGCGCGATCGACCGCCTTGAGCGACCACCGGTTGAGGTGGTCGACGTGGCTGTGGGTGATGAGCACCGCGTCGACCGGGCCGGCCGCCCGGGTCCGCGCGCGCCCGAGCGGATCGATCAGCACGCGGCGCGCGCCGAGCGTGACCAGGGCGCTGGCGTGCCCGAGCCAGACCACGCCGGGGCCGGCCGCGGGGGGCAACGGCGTGCCCGGCTGCCCCGGCGATCGATCGCCTCCGGCCGTAGCTGTCGACATCGCGCGCTGCTATAGCACGGGCTCGTGCTGACGTTCTTCCTCATCGGTGCCGCCATCGGCGCGCTCACGGGCGTACCGATCGGGCCGGTGAACGTGGCGGTGATCGACGCCGCCTACCGGCACACGCTGCGCCGCGGGGTCGCGGTCGGCCTCGGCGGCGCGATCGGCGACTTCATCTACTCGGGCGCGGCCATGCTGTGGATCGGGCCGCACGTGATCGGCCGCCCGGGGGTAAAGCCGGTGCTGTTCGCGATCTCGGGCGTGGTGCTGATCGTCTACGGCATCCTGACCATCCGCAGCCGCCCGCCCGCGGCGCCCGCGGCGGCGCCCCACCTGATCCCGCCGTACCACGAGGTCTGGAACGGCCTGACCGTCGGGATCGGGCTGATCCTGCTCAACCCGGCGGCGATCGTCACGTGGGTCGTCGTCGTCGGCTCGCACCTGAACGACCTGACCACGCTCGAGGCGCTCGGCGCGGCCGGCGGGGTCTTCGTCGGCAGCCTGGCCTGGTTCACCTTCGTCGCGTTCATCGCCGACAAGGGCAAGCGGATCATGGGCGAGCGCGCGGTGTGGGTCATGCGCATCGTCGGCGTGGGCCTGGTCGGCTACGGCGTCTACTCGCTGGGCCGCGCGATCCGCTACCTCGTGGCGTGAGCGGCGGCCGCCCGCGCGGTCACGGCGCCGGCGGCAGGCGCCGGTAGCGGTCGAGCAGCCGGGTCTGGTGGCTCTGGGTGGGCTGGACCACGCCGCCGATGATGACCACCTCCGCCGCCGACGCCAGCTCGAGCGGGTCGCCGCTCCAGACCACGACGTCGGCGACGCTGCCGGCGGCCACGGTCCCGCGCCCGGCCAGGCCGAAGATGGTCGCCGGCACGGTCGTGACCGCGGCCAGGGCCTGGTCCCACGGCAGGCCGTTGCCGACCGCGACCCCGGCCAGCTGGCGCAGCGTGCGGGCGGTCGAGGCCCCGCCCAGGGTCGACACCGCCACCGCGACGCCGGCCGCCGCCAGCACCGCCGCCGCGTCGTCGCGCACGTCGGTGGCGTCGAGCTGCTCGGGCAGGTTGGCGGTCGGGTCGAGGATGACCGGCACCTTGACCTTGGCCAGCAGGTCGGCCGCGCGCCAGGCCTCGGCGCCGCCGGCGATCACCAGGCGCACGCCGAACTCCTGCGCGACCCGCACCGCCGCGCGCACGTCGGCCTCGGCGTGGGCGGTCACGACCAGCGGCACCGCGCCGCGCAGCACCGGCTGCAGCGCCTCGAGGTCGAGGCGGTCGGCGATCATCGCGCGCCGCTGGTTGCGCTCGTAGGCGGCGCGGTCGCGGCCGAAGGCGCGGGCGTCGTCGAGCAGCTCGCGCAGCGCGGCGATCGCGCGGCCGCGCGACCCGGCCACGGCGCCGGCGCCGCCCGGGCCCAGCGCGGCGTGCATCGCCACCGGCGCCCGGACCGGCTCGACGCTGCCGTCGAGGGCGAACGCCGCCGACTGCCCGGCGACGAGGCCGCCGGCCGGCGCCGCCACCACCAGCGTGAGGCCGCCGGACCGGGCCACGGCGACCGTGACCGCCCGCGGCGCGAAGCCGTCGCGGGCCTGGTACGCGGCCTGGATCGCGTCGGCGTGGAGCGCGTCGAGCGGGCCGTGGCGCCCGTCGACCGAGCGGCCCTCGAGATCGACGCCGACGAGGCCGACGCCGGACACCGGCTCGATCAGGCCCGCGGTCACGACCTTGCCGGCGCCGTCGATGATCCGCGCGCCCGCCGGCGCCGCGACGCCCGCGCCGACGGCGATCACCCGGCCGCGATCGATCACGACGGTGGCGCCGTCGAGGGTCTGGCCCGGGCGCACGTGCACCCGGGCGCCGACGATCGCGATCGGCTCGGCCGTCGCCGGCGCGGCGACGATCACCAGGGCCAGCGCCGCCAGGGCGCGGGCGGTCACGGCGCGCTCCGATCGATCGCGGCGTGGCCCAGCTCGAAGTCGCTGGGGGTGAGGCCGCGGGTCCGATCGTAGGCGACCTCCCCGGCGATGATCACCAGGTCGGCCTTGCTGTAGACCGAGAACGGCGAGCCGCTCCAGAGCACGACGTCGGCGCGCTTGCCCGGCGCCAGCGTGCCGGTGACCGCGTCGACGCCCAGCACCCAGGCCGGGTTCGCGGTGATCCAGCGCAGCGCGACGTCGTCGTCGAGCGCGACCCCGGCGCGGCGGCCCGCGGCGAGCGCCTTGCCGGCCTCCTGGTTGAGCCGCTGGATGCCGATCGCCGAGTCGGAGTGGATCGTGGCCCGGCCGCCGGCCTCGGTCACGAGCGCCGCGTTCTCGGGGATGCCGTCGTAGGCCTCGAGCTTGAAGCCCCACCAGTCGGCCCAGGTGTTGACCGCGATGCCGCGCGCCGCCAGCACGTCGCGGAGCTTGTAGGCCTCGAGCGCGTGGTGGAACGATCGGATCGTGAAGCCGAGCTCGTCGGCGATCGCGATCATCTGGGCCATGTCGTCGGCGCGGTAGCAGTGGATCTGCACGAGCACCTCGCCGCGCAGCACCGCCGCCAGCGTCTCGAGCTTGAGGTCGACCGGCACCGGCTCGGGCGCGGCCTCGCCGGCGATGTGCTTGCCGTCGGCGCGCGCGCGATCGAGCTCGTCGGCCCGGGCCCGGCGCGCGGCCCAGCGCGCGCGCGCGTCGACGTACGCCGCCTGCTTGGCGGCGTAGCCCGCGGCCTCGAGGAACGCGGTCCGGAACGCCGCGTACTCGCCCATCCGCGTCGACGGCCCGCCCTTGTCGCCGTAGACCCGCTTGGGGTTCTCGCCGCACGCCATCTTGACCGTGGCCGGCGCGCCGGGGAACGCCGCGTCGCGGGCGGTCCGGGCCGGGCGCATCTGCACCGTGAACCCGCGCCCGCCGACCAGGTTGGCCGAGCCGGGCAGGATCAGCGCGGTGGTGACGCCGCCGGCGATGGCGCGCGCGAGCTGCGGATCGGCCGGCCAGTAGCCGTACTCGGCCCGCACGCCCGCGGTGACCGGCGCGGTGGCCTCGTTGCCGTCGTCGCTGGCGCGCGCGTCGGGCGCGGCGTAGACGCCGAGGTGCGAGTGGGCGTCGATGATGCCGGGGGTCACGACCTTGCCGGTGCCGTCGATGACGGTCGCGCCGGGCGGGGCCGGCAGGTCGCCGGCGCCGACCGCGGTGATCGCGCCGCCCGCCAGCACGAGCGTGCCGCGCTCGAACCGCTGGCCGGTCGCCGTCAAGATCGTCGCGCCGCGGATGACCAGCGGCCGCGCGGCCGGGTTGGCGGTCGCGTCGGTCAGCGGCCGGCTCGGCGGTGGCTGGCCCGCGGGCCGGAAGGTCTCGGGATCGATCCAGGGCGCGGGCGCGTCGAGCTTGGGGTCGGCCGGCGTCGGCGGCGTGGCCGGCGCGCGGGCGCGGCCTCCGCACGCGGCCACCAGCGCCGCCACGACGATCGAGCCCGGCCGCGCGCGGCGGTGAAGAGCGTGCATGGCCGCGGTTGTACACCGGGCGCCGGATCCGACGCCGGGCTTTGCGCTGACCGGACACCTCTGTCACGATGTCGCGCATGGCCGCGGCCGACGACGAAGCGCCCGCGCTGCTCGATCAACAGACGGGACCGACCCCGCTGACGCTGCGCCAGCTCGCGCTCCACGTCGCGCTGTTCGTGGCCGCCTGCGCCACGACGACCTGGGCCGGCGGCGTGATCTTCGCGGCCACGCTGATGGGCATCCTGCTCTGCCACGAGATGGGCCACTACGTCGCGGCGCGGCGCTACCACCTCGACGTGTCGCCGCCGTACTTCATCCCGTTGCCGCCGCAGATCTCGCTGGGCACGCTCGGCGCGATCATCCGCATGCGCCAGCCGATCCGCGATCGCGATCAGCTGCTGGTGGTCGGCGCCGCCGGGCCGCTGGCCGGGCTGGTGGTCGCGATCCCGTGCCTGATCGTCGGGCTGTCGCTGTCCGAGGTCGGCACGATCGCGCCGGGCTCGGTGCTCGAGGGCACGTCGGCCCTGTACGGCGCGTTCAAGCTGACGATCTTCGGCCGGTGGCTGCCGCACGGCACCGAGGACGTCCAGCTCCACCCGATGGCGTTCGCCGCCTGGTACGGGCTCCTGGTCACGATGATCAACCTCGTGCCGATCGGTCAACTCGACGGCGGCCACGTCATGCGGGCGTGGCTCGGCGAGCGCCACGAGCGCCTGAGCGGCCTGTTCCACTGGGCGCTCCTGGGCGTGGGCGCGATCGCCGGCACGGTGCTGTTCATCCAGGCGCGGGCCGCCGACGCCGGCGCGCTCGACGCCGCGCAGTACGCGCTGGTCGGGGTGCTGCCCTGGCTGGTGTGGGCGATCGCGCTCCTCGTCATGCGGCGCATGGCCGGCGGCGAGTACCACCCCGAGGTGTTCGGGCCCCCGCTGTCGCCGCGCCGCCGCTGGCTGGCCATGGCGATGGTCGCGCTGTTCTTGTTGCTGTTCGTGCCGGTGCCGCTGCGCCCCGCGCTGTAAGCTCCCGACGCCGCCATGCGGATCGAGTGCCCCGCCTGCCACACGGTCACCGACGCCACCGTGGCGCGGTCCGACGACGACACGATCACGGTCGCGTGCGGCGCGTGCGGGCACGCCGAGCAGGCCCCGACGCTGGCCCCGACGCTGGCCCCGACGCCGGCCCCGACGCCGGCCCCGACGCTGACCCCGACGCCGGCCCCGACGGCGGCCCCGACGCCGGCCCCGACGCTGACCCCGACGCCGGCCCCGACGCTGGCCCCGACGCCGGCCCCGACGGCGGCGACCGCCGCGAGCGCGCCGGCGAGCGAGGCGAGCGAGGCGCAAGCGGCGACCGGCGACGCGCAGCCGCGCTGTCCCAAGTGCGACACGCCGCGGCGCGAGGGCGGCCCGTGCCCGCGCTGCGGCCTGGCGCCGGAGCACGCCGCCGCCTGGCGACCCCGCCCGATCGAGGCGCCGACCGAGGCGCTCGGCGCGGCGTGGGCGGTCTGCACCGCGACCTGGAGCGATCTCGACGCCCACGAGCGCGCCGCGACGGTCGCGCTCGCGACCCGCGACTTCGCCTGGCTGGCGGCCCGCTACCGCGACCGGATCCGGACCGACGGCGCCGACCCGATCGCCAGCGCGCAGCTCGACAAGCTGGCCCGGCGCGCCCAGGCCGCGCTGGCGGCGACCGCGGTGCCGTCGACGACGGCCCGCCCCGGGCGCCGGGTCCCGGTCGTCGCGATCGTGGTCGCGGTCGTCGCGCTGGCCGCGACCGGGCTCTACGCCGCGCACCTCGCCCAGACCCGCTCGGCTGGCACCGGCCGCCGCCGCCCGGTGGAGCCGGCGGTCGACACGCGACCCCGGCCGCTACCCGATGCGACGATTGAACCCGCGGCCCCGCGGCGGTAGCGTTGCCGAGGTGGCGCAGGTCGACTTCAACGAGCGGCAGCTGACCCTGAAGCTGGTCTACTTCGGGCCGCCGCTGTCGGGCAAGACCACCAACCTGCGCGCGCTCCACGCCCGCGTCGACGCCGCCGGCCGCGGCCGGCTGATGACGCTCGACACCAAGGACGACCGGACGCTGTTCTTCGATCTCCTGCCGATCTTCTTCCGCACCACGACGCTGTCGTTCCGGATCAAGGTCTACACCGTGCCCGGCCAGCCGATGCACGAGGCCACGCGCCGGGTGGTCCTGGCCGGCGCCGACGGCATCGTGTTCGTGGCCGACTCGAGCCCGACCCAGGTCGAGGCCAACCGCGAGTCCTGGGACGGCCTGGCCCGGATCCTCGGCGAGCTCGCCCTCGACGCGGTCCCGATCGTCGCCCAGTACAACAAGCGCGACCTCGCCGACGCGGTGCCGCTGACCGCGTGCGATCGCTTCGGCGCGCCCGAGCGCCGGCTGTACCCCGCCAGCGCCCGCGACGGCGACGGCGTGCTCGCGACGTTCTTCGGCGTGCTGGCGGCCTCGTGGGACGTGCTCGACACGTCGCTGCGCCTGGCGCAGCGGTTCGGCCAGCCGCGCGAGGCGTTCCTGCAGGCGGTGTGCGCCCATGTGGGCGGCGACGAACGTGATATCTTGGGCGTGTGAATAGCCGGCCCGCCGGTGGCGCGCCCTCCGCCACCGATCCCCTCGACGAGCCCGTCGACCTCTCACGCTTGTTGTCGGGCTCCGAGCTGGACGAGCTGGTCGGCAGCTTCGCCGCGACCCACGGCTGCGGCGTCGCCATCGCCGACCGCGCTGGCCAGCTCCTCGCCAACGCCGCCGCCGCGCCCGACGCCGCGGCCCGGGCGCCGATCGAGTACCTGGGCGAGGTCGTCGGGCAGGTGCTGGTCGACGCCGACGCGAGCCGGACGATGCTCGCGCGCCACGTCGCCCACATCGTCGAGCTGCTCCTGCACCACGCCCACGCCCGACGCCTGGCCGGCGTGGTCCACGAGGCCGCGATCGCGTCGTCGGTGGCCGAGCTGACCATCAAGAACAAGAGCCTCGAGAGCGCCGTGGCGCGCCTGCGGGCCGCCGACCGCGTCAAGTCGAACTTCCTCGCGACGATGTCGCACGAGCTGCGGACGCCCCTGACCTCGGTGATCGGCTACTCCGAGATGTTGCTCGAGGGCCTGGCCGGCGCGCTCACGACCGAGCAGCGCGACTACGTCCACACGATCCTCGGCAAGGCCGATCAGCTGCTCCAGCTGATCACGAGCGTGCTCGACATGTCGCGGGCCGAGGGCGCCGGCGCGGTGGTCGACGTGGCCCCGGTCGCGATGGCCGAGGTCGTCGACAGCGTCGTCGCCAGCTTCGCGCCCCAGGCCTCCAAGCGCGGCGTCCAGCTGGTGCAGGCGGTCGAGCCAGCCAGCGCGCTCGGCGATCGCCGCCAGATCCGCCAGGTGGTCTGGAACCTGGTGTCCAACGCCGTCAAGTTCGCGGCCGACGGCACCGCGGTCGAGATCGCGGTGCGGGTCGGGCCGCTGGTGCCGGTCGGCTCGGGCACCCGTCCGGATCTGCGCCTCGGCATCCACGTCGAGGTGCGCGACCACGGCATCGGCATCCCGCGCGATCAGCTCGCGCACATCTTCGAGCCGTTCTTCCAGATCGACTCGTCGTCGACGCGGCAGTACGGCGGCACCGGCCTGGGCCTGGCCCTGGCCAAGGCCTACGTCGAGGCCCACGGCGGCCGCATCTGGGTCGACTCGACGCCGAACCACGGCAGCACCTTCGTGGCGTCGTTCCCGGCGGTGGCCAGCGACGTCCGTGGCGGAAAGGGCGGCGCGTGACCGCCACCGAGATCACGATCCTGGTCGCGCTGGCCGTGGCGCTCTTGCTCACGTCGGGCTTCTTCTCCGGGTCCGAGGTGGCGCTGTTCGGGCTGCGCCGGGTCGACCGCGAGCAGCTCGGCCACTCGGGCCGCCCGATCGACGGGTTGATCCTCACGCTGGTCGGCCAGCCCAAGCGCCTGGTCGGGTCGGTGCTGATCGGCAAGGAGCTGGTCAACATGACCCTGGCGGCGATCGCCGCGTACCTGTGGATGCCGGCGTGGCCCGAGGCGGCGCCGTGGGTCGTCGGCGGGCTCGCGGTGCTGGCGACAGCGGCGTCGGTGATCCTGCTGGGCGAGGTCGTGCCCAAGACCCTGGCGATCCAGAACCCGATCGCGTGGGCCCGGCAGGCGGCGCGGCCGCTGGCCGCGTTCAGCCTGCTGATCGCGCCGCTCCGGTGGGTCATCCACGGCGTCAGCGATCTGGTGGCGCGGCCGTTCGGCGGCGCCAACCGCCCGCGCGCGGCCGACCTGTCCGAGGAGGAGTTCCGCAAGCTGGTCGACGCGGGCAGCGCCCAGGGTCAGGTCGACGCCCGCGAGCGCCGCCTGATCCACAAGGTGTTCGAGTTCGGCGACCGCAGCGTCGGCCAGGTCATGACCCCGCGCGACAAGGTGTTCGCGCTCGCCTACGACCTGCCGATGGCGCGGCTGGTCAAGGAGGTCGCCGCGCGCGGCTTCTCGCGCGTGCCGATCTACCAGCGCTCGCTCGACAACATCCGCGGGATCCTCAACGCCAAGGATCTGGTCCGCGCCACCGCCGGCCAGAGCCCGGCCCGCACGCTGTCCGAGCTGCTCAGCGAGCCGCTGTACGTGCCGCGCACCACGCCGGTGGCGCGGCTGTTCACCATCATGAAGCAGAAGAAGGTGCACCTCGCCCTGGTGGTGAGCGAGTACGGCAAGCTGCTCGGGCTGGTGACGATGGACGATCTGCTGGCGCTCCTGTTCGGCGACATCAACGACGAGCGCGACACCCTGCAGCGCGCGGTCCGGCGCGGCCGCGGCGGCCGCACGCCCGTGCCCGGCTCGCTGCCGGCGGTCGACGGGACGGCGGTCGACGGGGCCGCCGTCGACGGGACCGCGCCGGTGCCGCGCCTGACCGAGACCGCCCTGGTCGAGGCCGCCGCCGAGGCCCAGGCGACCCTGGCCGCCGCCGCCGCCGCCGCCGCCGAGGCCGAGGCCGTGCCCGAGCCGACCGAGCTGACCCCGCCGCCGCCGCCGCCGGACGAGGTGCCGACGTGATGACGCTGTCGACGCTGATCACGATCGGCGTGGTCGCGGTGATCGTCCACGCGCTGCTGGTCGCCACCGAGATCGCGCTGGCGAGCTGCGACCGGGCGCGGCTGCACCAACGCGCCACCGCCGGCGGCCTGGCGGCCCGCGCCGCCGAGCGCCTGTCGGCCCGCACCGCGACCACCGCGGCGACGGTGCAGGTCGGCGCGAACCTCGCCAGCCTGGCGCTGGCGGTCGCGTGCGCGATCTACCTGCTCGACCACGGCCGCGGCTGGTACTGGGCCGCGGCGCTCGCGGCGCCGCCGATCCTGATCGTCGGCCAGCTCATCCCGCGCGCGATCGCGACCGCCCACGGCGATCGCCTGGCGCCGGCGCTGGCGCTCCTGACCGTGCCGCTGGGCTACCTGCTGCGCCCGCTGGTGGTGATCGTCGTCGCGGTCGTGGCCGCGGCCACGCGCCTGATCGGCACCGACAAGAAGAAGGCGTTCATCACGCGCGACGAGCTGGCGCTGCTGATCGAGAGCGATCCCGTGAGCGACAAGCCCGGCATCAGCGCCGCCGAGCGCGAGATGATCGCCAACGTCTTCGAGCTATCCGAGTACGCGGTCGGCGATCTGATGGTGCCGCTGTCCGAGGTCACGGCCCTGCCCGAGGACTCGTCGCTGGGCGAGGCGGCCCTCGAGGTCGCCGACAAGCAGCACTCGCGCATGCCGATCTACCGGTCCCGGGTCGACGACATCGTCGGCATCGTCCACGCGTTCGACATCCTGTCGGCCGGGCCCGACCGCAAGGCCATCGCGATCAGCGACGTGGCCCGCGCGGTGATCTACGTCCCCGAGAGCATGAAGGCGATCGATCTGCTGGTCCAGCTCCAGGCCGGCGGCAACCCGATGGCGGTGGTGGTCGACGAGTACGGCGGCGCGATCGGCATCGTCACCGTCGAGGATCTGCTCGAGACCATCGTCGGCGAGATCGACGACGAGTACGACGACGAGCCGAGCCCGCTCAAGGCCGAGAAGCCCGGGGTCTGGCGGGTCGAGGCCAAGATCTCGGTGGCCAAGCTCAACCAGCAGCTCGACCTGGGCCTGCCCGAGTCCGACGACTACGAGACCATCGCCGGCCTGCTGATCGAGCGGTTCCGCAAGATCCCGGCGCCGGGCGCGACCCTGACCGTCGGCGGCGTGCTGATCGAGGTGGTGGGCGCGTCCGAGCGCGCGGTCGAGAGCGTCCGGCTCACGCGCCGCAAGCGCTGAGTTCCAGAGGGTTCGTCGCCGAACCCTCCCCCATCGGGGCAAGCCCCGATGAGGGCCCCCACCCAGGACGCGAAACTCCCGGCGCGGGGACCGGTGCTCGACCGAAAAACTTACGAGCGCTGAGCCGGCGGAGCCCGAGCCCGAGCCGGAGCCGAAACCGGACCCAGCCCCGGAGCCGGACCCGGCCCCCGAGCCGGCGCCGGCCCCCGAGCCGGCGCCGGAGCCGCCGCGCTCACCACAGATCGAGATCGACGCCGCCCCGACGCCGGAGCCAGAGACCGCCGCCGCTCACCACAGATCGAGATCGACGCCGACCCGGGCGCCGAGCTTGACCGTCGTCAGATCGGCGCCGTCGACGAACGACCGCTCCCACGACACCCCGAACGCCGCGCCCGGGAAGAAGAACCGCGTCCGCAGCGCCCGGCCGCCGATCGACGCGCCGAGGTGGACGCCCTGGTCGAGCCGGTCGAGCGCGTCCTCGGTCGTGCGCCCGAGCCAGCCGACCTCGGCCTCGAGGTACGCGTTGGTCAGCGTGTACCGGTAGACCACGGGCACCACCACGTCGACGCCGAGGCGCAGGCCGGTCCGGTTCCCGGCCTCGTCCTTGGGGAACGCGGCGGTGGCGCCGAGCTCGATGCCCGCCAGCACCGTCGAGCGCGAGCCCAGGTTCTTGCCGACCAGCAGCCGCCCGGCGCCGCCGCCGGACAGGTCGGTGCGATCACCCTGGTGGACGACCATGCCCTTGCCGCCGCCGCTGGCGTGCAGCACCCAGCGCCCGTCGGAGATCTGGCGCCCGCGGAACGGCTCCTCGGGCTCGAGCCAGAACGGGCAGTCGAGCGGCGCCGCCCGCTCGGCCGCGGCCAGCACCAGGCGCACCCGATGCACGATCAACAGCTCCGCGACCGCGCTCAGGCGCTTGCCGCGCGCGCGCCACGCCGCCTCGACCGAGCCGCCGGCCGCGGCCAGGCGCTCGTCGAGCCACTCGGCCAGGATCCGCCGGGCCAGCGGCTCGACCCGGCACGCCGAGTCGAGCGCCTTGGCCTCGAGCCCCTCGACCTCCTTGCGGTCGATGCCCCAGCCGGTGGCGTCGGCGATCGTGACCATCCGCTCGAGGTCGCGGTACAGCGCCGCGGCGCTGCGATCGGGCGGCAGCGTGCGCGCGCACGCGCCCGTCACCAGCAGCGCGGCCACGATCACCGCGCGTCGCCCCGGGCCGCTCACACCTCGAGGTACTCGCCCTCGGCGGCCGCGAACACCGGCACGTTGGCCCGGGCCGCGGCGGTGACCACCAACCGATCGATCGCGGCGTCGGTGGCGTCGGGGCTGTGGTGGAACAACGCCAGCTTGCCGGCGCCCGCGGCCCGCGCCAGGTGGACGCCGGCCGACACCGGCGAGTGGCCCCAGCCGCGGGCCTGCGCGTAGGCCTCGTCGTCGTGCATCGCGTCGTGGATCAGCAGGTCGGCGCCGGCGGCGAGCGCGAACGCCTCGCGGGTCGGCCGGTGCGGCGCCGGGTACTCGACGTCGGACAGGAACGCGACGATCTTGTCGTCGGCCTTGATCCGGAAGCCGGTGGTCCACATCGTGCCGTGGGGCAGCGCGGCGGTCGTGATCTCGAAGTCGTTGACCGCGAACTCGGCGCCGGGGAGGAACGACTCGATCGACACGCCGGCGGCCAGGTTCTCGAGGCCGTTGAGCGGGCTGTAGTGCGGCGCCAGCTGGTTCTGGAGCGTGCCCTTGAGCGAGCTGCCGGCCGGGTCGGCGCCGAGGATGCGGATCTGGTTGCCCTTGATGAAGAACGGCGTGAAGAACGGCAGGCCCTGGATGTGATCGAGGTGGGTGTGGCTGAGCAGCACCGGCAGGTGGCCCTCGCCGCGCGCGAACTCGCTGGCCATCAGGTGCTTGGCGTAGACCGTCGCGCCGGTGCCGAGATCGATCAGCAGCCGGCTGCCGGCGTCGGTCACCAGCTCGACCGAGGTGGTGTTGCCGCCGTGGCGCAGGAAGTCCTTCCCGCACATCGCGAACGACCCGCGCACGCCCCAGAACCGGATCTTCACGCGGCCGCGCCTCGCACGGCGCCGACGGTCAGGACCATGCCCTCGCACGCGGTGATCACGTCGAGCCCGACCGCGGCGCCCCGGGCCTTGTACTCGGCGGCGATGCGGTCCATCTGGTCGTCGTCGTGGGCCGGCGCGTGGTGGTAGAGGATCAGCCGGCGCACGTCGTTGCCGGCCAGCAGCTCGAGCGCGTGGTCGGGCGTCGAGTGGCCGTAGTGCGGGAACTTGGCGTACTCGTCGGGCACGTAGTGGGTGTCGTAGATGACGGTGTCGCAGCCGCGCAGGGCCGCGACCAGCTCGGCGCGCATCTCGGCCAGGGCCGCGCGATCGGCGTCGGTCAAGAGCTCGAGCCCCGACAGGAAGTGCTGCTTGTGCAGGACCTCGGTGAAGGGCGCCGTGTCGCTGACGTAGGCGACCGAGGTGCCGTCGGCGTCGAGCCGGTAGCCGACCGCGCCGAACGGGTGGTTGAGCGCCATCGGCATGACCGTGATCTCGCCGAGCACCATCGGCACGCCCGGCTCGACCTCGTGGAACTGGAAGTCGGCGGGCACGGCCTCGAGCGGGATCGGGAAGAACTCGTGGCGGGTGATGCCGCCGATGACCTGCTGCAGCTCGTCGGCCGCGGTCAGCAGCGCGTAGACGTCGATGACGGTGTCGGGCACGTAGGCCGGCTCGAAGAACGGCAGGCCCTGGATGTGATCCCAGTGGACGTGGGACAGCAGGATCGAGTAGCGGCCGGCGGTGGCGCTCTCGCGCGCGAGCTTCTGCCCCAGCGCGCGGAGGCCGGTGCCGGCGTCGATGATCACGCCCGCGCCGCTCCGGGTGCGCACCTCGACACACGAGGTTTGCCCGCCGTAGCGAACGGTGGCCGGGCCGGGTACCGGGTAGCTCCCCCGGACCCCCCAGAACGTGATCTCCATTGCGAAAAGTCTAGCCCGGATCCAGCGCCGTCGGAAGCGACCGAGCCGTCCGGAACGCGCGGTCAGAAGCGCTCGTGGGCCCGCACCGCGACCTGGATCTCGGCGACCACGGCGAAGTGGTCCGACGGCCAGACGTCGCCGGCCGGCTGGTCGAGCGCGACCCACGCGGTCAGCGGCTCGCCGCGCAGGTGCCGGTCGGGCCCGCGCGCGAACACGTAGTCGATCCGGCGCGACGGCTCGCGGCTGCGCCGCGCGTACGGGTTGCGGCGATCGTAGGTCGAGCCGCGCCCGGCCCCGGGCTCGGCCCCGGCGGTGGTCGCCCAGGCGTCGGCGAAGTAGACGCAGGCGCCGCCCAGCGGCGTCAGGCCGCGCAGGAACCGGATCTCGTCGGAGTCGGGATCGGCGTTGAGGTCCCCCATGACGATCGGCGGCGGGCCGTCGATGGGCGCGCGGGCGGCCACGTGGTCGGTCAGGGCCCGGACCTGCTGGCAGCGGACGTGGCCGAGGTGGTGCTGGAACGTCAGGTGCGTCACGAACAGCGGCACCGGGCCGCCCGGCACGCCGACCCGCGCGAACGCGACCGTGCGGCTGTCGACCTCGGGCGGCGCCGGCAGCGGCAGCACCGCGACGTCGCGCAGCGGGTGCGGGCTGAGGATCGCGTTGCCGAAGGTCAGGCCGCCGCCGATGTGCCAGGCCGGCGCGTAGTGGACGTGCCAGCCCAGGCCCGCGGCGATCTCGTCGGCCTGGCTCGGCTGGCCGGGGAAGCCCAGCACCTCCTGCAAGCCGACGGCGTCGGGCGCCAGCGCCGCGAGGCCGTCGCGGATCAGCGGCAGGCGCGCGGCCCACGGGCCCTGGCGGTTCCAGATGTTCAGCGTGACGACGCGGAGGCGCTCCACGCCGCGAGTATCACCCACGCGCCGGGCGGCCGTGGCATGTTCGCCCCGATGGCTGCCGATCCTGCCCCGCCGCGGGTCCTCGTCGTCGGTGCCGGCGGCATCGGCGGCATCGTCGCCGCGCACCTGGCCGAGGCCGAGGTCGACGTCACCGCGGTGTCCACCAACGCCGCGATCCGCGCGGCCGTCGCCGCCGACGGCGCCCAGGTCGACGATGACGGCGAGGTCCGGACCGTGCCGCTGCGCGTGGTCGAGGCGCCGCCGCCGGGCGAGCGCTTCGACGTGGTCGTGCTCGCGACCCAGCCGCCGCAGATCGAGGCCGCGGCCCGCTCGGTGCTGCCGGCGCTGGCCGACGACGGCGTGTGCGTGGTCCTGCCCAACGGCCTGTGCGAGCCGCGCGTCGCCCGGATCGTCGGCGCCGAGCGCGTGATCGGGGCGATCGTCGCGTGGGGCGCGTCGATGCCGGCGCCCGGGCGCTACCAGCGCACCGCCGCCGGCGGGTTCACCGTCGGGCGCCTCGCCGCGCCGCCCGACGACGCGTGCCGGCGGGTCGCGGCGCTGCTCGAGGCCGTCGGCCCGACCGTGGTCACCGACAACCTGCTGGGCGCGCGCTGGAGCAAGCTCGCGCTCAACTGCGCGATCTCGTCGCTCGGCACGATCGCCGGCGAGCGCCTCGGCCCGCTGGTGCGGGTGCGCCGCTACCGCCGGCTGGCGCTCGAGATCATGACCGAGGTCGTGCAGGTCGCGCGGGCCGAGCACGTGCGGCTCGAGAAGGTGGCCGGCACCCTCGACCTCGAGTGGATCGCGCTGACCGACAGCGAGCGCACCGCGGTCGGCTCGGCCGCGCTCACCGCCAAGCACGCGCTCCTGCTCGCGGTCGGCCTGCGCTACCGCAAGATGCGCAGCTCGATGCTGGCGGCGATCGAGCGCGGCCGGGTGCCCGCGGTCGACTTCCTCAACGGCGAGGTCGTCGATCGCGCGGCGCTGCACGGGCTCGCGGCGCCGATCAACCAGCGCGTGGTCGGGCTGGTCCACGCGATCGCCGGTGGCGACGTCCGGTCATCGCGAGCGCTGCTCGACCGCCTGTTCGACGACACCCGCCCGTAGCGCGCGCCGGCGCGCCGCGCGTCAGCGGCGGATCGTCACGGGCAGGCGCCGCCCTCGACCACGTCCATGAACGCCGCGTCGCCGCACGCCAGGCGACAGCTCGAGTCGGGCGAGCACGACAGCGAGCACGAGCCGGTGCAGCGGATCTCGCAGGTCGAGCCGCCGCTGCACGACACGCTGCCGCTGGCGCCGAGGGTCATCGAGCAGGTCGAGCCGCCGCTGCAGCCGACGCTGCACGACTCGCCGCAGGTGCCGCTGCAGTCGTTGGCCATCGCGCACGCCAGGGTGCAGCTGCCGCCGGCGCACGCGGAGCCGTCGATGTCGCACGAGGTGTTGGGCGCACACGCGCACGAGGTGCCGGTACAGGCCGGCGGCGGCACCGGATCGCTGCCGCAGGCGGCGACTCCGGCCAGGACGATCATCAAGCCAAGGATCCGCATCCCTGGGCACATTGCAAGACGGGCTCCAGCGCGAGCGGCACGCAACCCGCCGAACCGCCGCGCGAGCGCGCCCGCCGCTGTACCAACGTTGCACATCGCGCCGTCGAGGTCAGGGATTGCGCCCGACGAGGACCGGCCTGGCGACCGGCCGGCCGGAACCTCAATCACCGACCGCGAGCGACACCGACAGGCCGAACGCGGCGAAGCCCTCGGCCGACGTCTGCTGGGCGCCGACGACCCGCGGCATCGCGCCGGCGGCGAGCTGCGCGGCGACGCGGCCGCCGTGGAACCACCCGCGCCGGTGCCGGAACAGCTCCGCGGCGACCCCGACGTGACCGGTCGGGTACGCGCCGCCGGCGTGGGCGGACACCCGGGTGCCGGTGTCGGGCGGGTCGGGGCACTGGACGCCGTAGCGACCGTCGACGTCGATGCAATAGTCGCCGTCGACCGAGAGCGCCGTCACCGCGACGCCGGCGAACAGGTGCGGCTCGACCCAGCGGCTCGCGGCCAGCGGCCGCGCGTCGACCGCCAGCTCCACGCCGCCGCGCTCCGCGCGGTAGCTCGCCTGGTCGCGGGTCGCGCTCGACACCGTGCCCGACGCCAGCGCCGCGACCGCGACCCGCCCGTCGGCGAGCACCCGCCGGTAGCCGATCACCGGCTCGGCCGCGGTGTCGCCGTCCTGGCCGAACACCCGGCCGCCGACGACCAGCCCCGGCAGGCCGACCCAGCGATCGGGCTCGACCACGACCGCGAGCTGACCGATGCCCGCGCCCTCGGGCGCCTCGACCACCGCCGCGCTCAGGTAGTGCCCCGGCACGACCGCGACCTGCGCGGAGATCTCGGGGCGGCCGGCGGGTCGAGCCGAGATCGCGGTGGTGGCCGGCGTGGGGCCGAGCGTGGTGCAGGCGGCGGTCGCCGAGCCAGCCAGGACGATCGCGAGGACGAGACCAGGTGGGCGCATGCTGATCAGACACGCGACCGGCACGGGCCGGGAACTGCGCGCGCGTTCAGCGCGGTGTCGCCGAGGCGCGCCCAGGTCGACCTGGCGCCCTGACGGTCAGCGCTCGGTCAGAACTCGATGCGGACGACGCCGCCGACCTGCTTCGCGCTCACGGTCGGCGCGATCAGGATCTCGCGGCGCGGCGCCCGCGCGTTGAGCGGCCGCTCGCGGCGCTTGGCCGGGGCCAGGTAGCCCTTGTAGAAGAAGTACGCGCCGGCGACCGCGCCGACCGCGAGCACTGCGCCGCCGATGTACGTGTTGCGCGACGCGCTCTCGACCTTGTCGCAGTAAGGGGCGCCGGGGCACGCCGCCTCGGCCCCGGCCTTGTCCACGCCGTTGTCGCTGAACGTGTTCTCCATGACCCGCCAGTTGTAGATCCAGAACCCGGCGCCGGCCGCGGCCACGCCGGTGCTCACCCAGAACAGCGCCCGCGAACCGCCGCCCGGCCGATCGTCGTCGGACACGCCGCCCGCGATGATGTGGCCGCCGCCGCCGCCGCCGCCGCCGCCGCCGCAGTTCGACAGCGCATTCTTCTCGAGTTCGATCTCCTCCTTGACGTCCTTGCCGCCCTCGACGGTCACGGTGCCCTCGTGGGCCAGGTAGCAGTCGGTCTCGATCTTCAGCTTGTAGTCGCCCGCGGCCAGGCCCTCGATCCGGGCGGTGCCGCCCGACAGGCCCGCCTTGCGCTCGCCGTCGAGGAACACCTCGCCGCGCTCGACGTTGGCCTTGATGATCAGCGTGCCCTGGTTGGAGACGCCGGTGATCTTCGCGTAGAGCTTCTTGCCCAGCGCGGTGATCTGGCCGCTCGAGTCGTCGCCGGCCGGCGCCAGATCGCTGGTCGTGCGCTCGATCGACTTGGTCGACACGTTGAGCAGCTTGAGCGAGATCTGGTAGTTCGCGCCGCTCTTCTGGATGTGCCCGTAGATGAGGCGGTCGGCCGCGAGCTCGACCCCGATGCCCGCCATGCAGGCGTTGGCCTCGTTGTCACAGCCCGAGAGCAGCTTCATCTCGACCAGGCTCTTGTCGCTGCCGGCGGCCAGGACGAACGGCCCCGAGCTCAGGCGGGCGCGCGCGCGCAGGGCGTCGGTCAGGACCTCGGCGTACTGCGCCGCCTTGGCGTCCGGCGTATCCGACTCCTCGACCACTTCGAGTCCGAGGATGGCGATCGATGGCTTGGCCATCGCGGGCCGGGCAACCGCCAAGCCGAGGAGCGTGACCAATAGGACGAGTGCGCGCTTCATGAGGTCTCCGGGGCGAACCTGGGCAGTATACACGTCCGGGCCGGCCGGTCGGCGTCATCGTGCCGCGATCACCTGACCGCACACCGCTGGTGTGACCGCGCCCGGCCGGGCCCCACCGCGCGAACGTCTGGCGGGGTCGAGATCGCTGTGGTACGCGCTGGCGCGGGGGGTGCATTCTCCCGACCGTCGCCATGGCGAGCCCGCCGATCCACCGCTGCGCTCGCTCGGACCGAGCCCCTACCCACGCGCAGGCCCCGTGGCGCTGAGCCTCGGGCGCACGCTCTCGTCCCGCATCCTGGCGGGGTTCGTGGTGCTGATCGCCGTGTTCACCGCGACGATGGTGTGGATCGTCACGTACGTCGGCGACCTGCGCAGCGAGACGCAGGTGATCCGGACCCGCTACCTCCGCCTGACGATCGACGCCAAGAACCTGGCCGGCCAGCAGCGCGCGCTCTACGCCTACCTCAAGGAGGAGCTGCCGGGCGAGGGCCAGCCGACCGTGGTCGGGCCCCGGGTCGAGCGCCTGCGCGAGAGCCGCCGGCAGCTCCTGGGTCAGCTGACCGCCACGCTCGAGACCTTGCGCGGCGTGCCCCGCCGCCACAGCGCGGTCGCCGCGGACGCGCTCGGCAAGCTCCACGGCATCGAGCACACGATCGCCAACCTCGACGCGCGCTACGTCACGATGCTCGCGGTGCCGCCGATCGAGCGCACGATCCGCGCGGCGCCGCCGACGGTCGATCCGGTCAAGCTGACCGAGGCCGTCCGCGCGCGCGACGCGCTGGTCGACGCCGAGCAGCGGCTGCTGGTGTCGCTCAACAACATCGCGGCGGGGATGCGCGCCAAGACCGAGCAGATCGCCGAGAACCTCGAGCGCAACGCCCGGCGGCTGCGCCTGTACACCGGCCTGATGGGCGTGATCGCGGTCCTGGTCGGCGTGCTGGTCACCGCCTGGGTGACGCTGTCGCTGCGGCCGCTGGGGCGCCTGCGCAGCGCCGCGCGCCGGATCGCCGCGGGCGAGTACGGCAGCCGCATCGACGAGCGCGGCCCGACCGAGGTCGCCGACCTGGCCCGCGAGTTCAACGCGATGGGCCGGGCGGTCGAGGAGCGCGAGCGCGAGGTGGTCCGGGCCGAGCGCCTGGCCGCGGTCGGCAAGATGGCGGCGATGATCACCCACGAGGTCCGCAACCCGCTGTCGTCGATCGGGCTCAACGCCGAGCTGCTCGAGGAGGAGCTGGCGGCGCTGGCCGCCGGCGACGAGGCCAAGGAGCTGTGCCGCGCGATCGGCCGCGAGGTCGACCGCCTGACCGCGATCACCGAGGAGTACCTGTCGTTCGCGCGGCTGCCGACGCCGCGGCTCGCGGCCGGCTCGGTGCCGGCGCTGGTCGACGATCTGGTCCGGTTCGTCCGCGACGATCTCGCCGGCCGCGGCGTCGAGGTGATCGTCGAGCACGACGAGCCGGTGCCGGCGGCGCGCCTCGACGAGGGCCAGATCCGCCAGTCGGTGCTGAACCTGCTCCGCAACGCCGCCGAGGCGGTCGCCACCCGGGGCCACGGCCGGGTCTGGGTCCGGACCCGGGCCGACGGCGCCAACGTCGTGATCGAGGTGACCGACGACGGGCCCGGGATCGCGCCCGAGCTGCGCGCGCGGCTGTTCGATCCGTTCGTCTCGACCAAGGCCGGCGGCACCGGCCTGGGCCTGGCCCTGACCCACCAGATCGTCCGCGACCACGGCGGCGCGATCACCGTGACGTCGCCGCCCGACGGTGGCGCCACCTTCGCGATCGCGCTGCCCCGGGCGTCGGCCGAGCCGTCGGCCGAGCCGTCGCCCGCGACCTGAACGCGGGTCGGCGGGACCGCGTTGTTGCATCGACGGTGGTCCCGGGCGACAATTTTCGACCCCGCCCGATGTCCACGTCCGAACCACCCGACTCGTCGCCGAGCGACAAGCGCCGCCACCACCGCGCCGGCCTCACGCTCCTGGTCGAGTACGAGGGCGCCGACGAGTTCCTGGTCGACTACACCGACAACCTCTCGTCGGGCGGCACCTTCGTCGCGACCGCGCGCGAGCTGGCGGTCGGCAGCGCGGTCCGGCTGGCGCTGTCGTTCCCGGGCCTGGTCGAGCCGATCGCGATCGACGGCGTCGTCCGCTGGGGCCGCGCCGGCGAGGAGTCCGGCGTCGGGATCGAGTTCACGTCCGACGAGGGCCACAAGCGCCTCGCGCTCTTGATCGAGCGCATCCGGGCCGGCGATCCCGCGGTCGTCACCCGGGTCGTCCGCGTGCTCGTGGTCGAGGACAACCCGCACGTGGCCGCGTTCATCGGCGAGGGCCTCGCCGGTTCGAGCCGCCGCTCGAGCGACGTGTCGTTCGCGGTCAGCACCGCCGCCAACGGCCAGGACGCGCTCGCGCTGCTCGCGAGCGAGCGCTTCGACGCGCTGATCATCGACGTCTACCTGCCGGTGATCGACGGCGCCCACGTGATCGAGCAGGTGCGCTCGCGCCTCGGGCTCCACGACCTGCCGGTGATCGCGGTCTCGGCCGGCGGTGAGGCCGCGCGCGCGGTCGCGCTCGCCGCCGGCGCCAACATCTTCATCGACAAGCCGATGCGCCTGCGCCAGGTGATCGAGACCATGCGCACGCTCCTCGCGTGACCCGCGGTCGCGCGCCCACCCGCCACCGGCCGCGCGCGGCCGCGTGGTAGGTTGCGCCATGCGTTCACCCAAGACCACGTACGACGTGGTGCTGTTGCCCGGCGATGGCATCGGCGTCGAGGTCGCCGCCGAGGCCCGCGCGTTGCTCGAGGCGCTCGCCCCCAAGCTGGGCGTCGCGCTGCCGGTGACCGAGATCGCGTGCGGCGGCCGCTACTACCTCGAGCACGGCGACCGCGACTGGCCGGCCGGCAGCGAGGACCGCTGCAAGGCCGCCGACGTGATCCTGCTCGGCGCGGTCGGCTGGAACGGCGCCGACGGCCAGCCCGCGACGATGAAGGACGGCAAGATGGCCGGCTGGTCGCCGGTCATCGGCAACCGCCTCAAGCTGGGCCTCTACGCCAACGTCCGGCCGATCAAGCTCCTCCGCGGCGTCCGCCACGGCCTGTCGGGTCGGTTCGCCCAGGTGTGGGAGCCGGGCATGGTCGACATGATCTTCGTCCGCGAGAACACCGAGGGCCTCTACAGCGGCATCGGCGGCATCGCCGGCGACGCGGCGATCGACACCCGGGTCATCACCCGCGGGGCGTCCCGGCGCGTGATCAAGAAGGCGTTCGAGCTGTCGCGCGCGCGCGGCACCGGCGCGCCGATCGACGGCAAGAAGCGCGTCACCTGCGTGGTCAAGAACAACGTGCTCTACGGCTGCAAGCTGTTCCTCGAGGTGTTCCGCGAGGTCGCGGCCGACTTCCCCGACGTCGCCCAGGACGTCGCGATCGTCGACTCGTTCGCGATGTTCATCCTGACCCGGCCCGAGCAGTACGACGTCGTGGTCTCGACCAACATGTTCGGCGACATCCTCACCGACCTGGGCTCGGTGCTGCAGGGCGGCATGGGCATGGCCGTCGGCTGCAACGTCGGCGACGACCACGCCATGTTCGAGCCGATCCACGGCAGCGCCCCGCCGATGGCCGGCAAGGACCTGGCCAACCCGCTGGCGATGCTGGGCGCCACCGCCGAGGCGCTGCGCTGGCTCGGGCGCCGCCACGGCGACGAGCGGCTGGTGCGCGGCGCCAAGGCCGTCGACGACGCGATCGCGGCGATCGTCGCGCGCGGCAAGCCGCTCACTGCGGACCTGGTGGGCGCCGAGCGCGCGGCCGCGAGCTCGGTGGTGGCGGCCGCGGTCCGGACCGAGGCGCTCGCGCGGCTGAGCTGAGTCTCCAGGGAGGCATGTCGCCAGGCCTCCCCTCGTCGGGGGCAAGCCCCGACGAGCCTGCGCTCCAAGACCCTCCAAGACGCGAGACTCCCGGCGCGTCGACCTGTGCTCGACCGAAAAAGGGACAGGCTCCGAGTTTCCAGGGGTTCGTCGCTGACCGGCCGCGCCGCCGCGCGCGACACGGGCGCGATCACAGCGCGCGCCAGCGCGGCGCCACGAACCACGGCTCGGGCACGATCACCCGGGGCCGCTCGCGGTAGCCGCGCCGCGTGCGCACGAACTGGTGCGCCACCGCCCGCGCCAGCTGGCGCTCGCGCGAGCCCATCAGCCACAGGATCGGCGCGAGGATCAGGAGCTGGACCGCGCCGGCCAGGCCGAGCAGGCCGAGCCCGACCGCGACGACGCGGGCCACCGTCACCGCCTGATCGGTCGCGCGCACGTAGTCGGCGCGGAACGACAGCAGCGCGCGCAGCACGCGGCCGCCGTCCATCGGCAGCGCCGGGATCAGGTTGAACACCGCCAGCACCAGGTTGATCCAGCCGAACGTCGCCAGGGCGCCGCTGCCGGTCAGCGCGCCGAGCCCGAGCCCGAGCCCGGCCAGCGCGAGCGACACCGCGGGCCCGGCCAGCGCGATCGCGATCTCGTCGGTCGCCGAGCGCGGCAGCTGGCTCATCTGGGCGGCGCCGCCGAGGAACGACAGCTCGATGCCGCCGATCGCGACGCCGCGTCGGCGCGCGACGACCGCGTGGCCGAGCTCGTGCAGCAGGACCGAGGCGAACACCACGCCGACCACGATCACCCCGCCCAGGCCGCCCAGCCACAGGAACGCGACGGCCAGGAGGGCCAGGAACGACGCGTTCAGGTAGACGGGAAACCCGAGCAACGAGCCCAGGCGCCAGCGAGGAAGCATGCCCTCTAACGTGCGTCGCCGGTCGCCGGTGTCAAGGCCAGCGGCGCCGCGCCGCGCTCGACGACCTCCCCGATCCGGCGGGCCAGCTCGTCGCGATCCTCGCGCGCGATCCACGGCAGCGCGACGCGCGCGCGGTCGTCGCCGGCCGCGGTCGAGATGCGCAGGTAGTCGCCGAACACCGAGATGCAGAACCGCGAGCGACACGGCACCCGCAGGTCGCCGCGCGGCGTGGCGATGATGATCTCGCCGTCGCTGGTGGCCTCGAGCACGCGCTGCGCGCGCTGCCGGAACAGCGACCGGCGGTAGACCGTCAGGCGGTGGCCGTCGTCGATCGCCAGCACCTTGTCGAGGCCGTGGGCCCCCGGCGGCCCGATCTCGAGGGCGACCTTGGCGCCGCGGCCGAGGTCGGCCACGGCCTGGCCGAGCCGCCGGGCCAGCCGATCGAGCTGGCGCAGCGCCGCGAGGCCGTCGGCGCTGATCAGGTTGCGCGGCTCGGCGCCGAACACCCGCTCGACCTGGCCGGGCGCCGACTCGTGCCACAGCCCGACCGCCTCGCGCGGCAGGCCGCGCGCGACCACCACCCGGCCCCGGATCGGCGACACCACCCGGCGCACGCCGCGGCGGACCGCGCGGCTGAGGATGAGCGTGCCGTCGGCGATCGCCAGCTGCAGATCCGCCAGCGACAGCGCGACGTGGCGCGGCGCGACCTCGAGCGAGAGCACGCCGCGCGCCGTCGGAGACGTCATCAGTTCCCCAGCGACGGTGCTGCGAAACGGCGTCATGATCCCAGGGTAGCGCACTCTCGGGCGTGAGACACGCGCCGCGACGAGCGGTTGCGACGGCGGGCGCGGCTCAGGTCAGATCAGCAGGCTTGGGCGCAGGTCCCGGGCCGGGGCGGGGCTGGGGGCTTGAGGGGGGGGGGGCGGGGGGGCCGGGAGCCCCGGAGGCTCAGTTGTAGGTGGCGGTGTCGGTGGCGCTCGGGATGCCCGCAGCATCGCGACGACCGCGGCCAGCTTGGCGACGTCGCCGCGGCGCTGGTAGCTGCCGCCGAGGTTGCGCAGCACCCGCGCGGTGATCTCGGTGGTGGCGGCGGGCGCCAGCATCGCCGGCGTGATCGGGACGCCGGCGCGGCGGGCGATGGCGTCGAGGTCGGGCCGGGTCAGGATCCGCGCGCGCTCGAACGGATCGATCACGACCAGCTGCCCCGGCCCCAGGCGATAGCCGACGACGAAGTGGCCGGGCAGCGCCAGCCCGACCAGCGGCAGCCCGGCGCGGCGCGCGACCTCGAGGTAGACGATCGACAGCAAGATCGGCAGGCCGCGCCGACGGGCCAGGACCTGGGGCAGGAAGCTGTTGCGCGGGTGGTCGTAGTCGTCGCGATCGCCCTCGAGCCCGAGCTCGCCGACGAGCAGGCGCTCGAGCGCGTCCATGCCGGCGTAGACCGAGCCCCCGGCCGACGCCGCCACGCGCGCGCCCCAGCCGTCGAGCGTGGCCAGCGCCTCGGCCTCGTCGCCGGGTTCGTCGTCGAGCGCGGCGATCGCCAGGGCGATCTGGTCGAGGCGCGGCCCCGGCTCGGCCAGGGCCGCGGTCAGGCGCGCGACGGTCACGCGCGGTCCGGACGGCGCGCGGTCACGACCTTCGCGACCAGGATCGCCTCGGCCACGACCTCGACGGCGCCCGCCGCGGCCAGCATCGGCGCCAGATCGTCCTCGAGGTAGTCGGCGTAGAACGGCTCGTGGAACTCGCGCGGGAAGTCGCCGAGCACCGCCGCCAGCGCCGGGCTGTCGGCCAGCTGCGCCGAGTCCTCGATCACCACCAGGCCGCCGGGCTTGAGCACGCGCATCATCTCGGCCAGCACCCGCCGCCGGGCGTTGCGCGGCAGCTCGTGGAACAGGTAGACGCAGGTCACGACGTCGAAGCTGGCGTCGGCGTAGGGCAACGCCTCGGCGTTCTCGACCGCCAGCGCGACCTCGTCGACGTCGGCCAGGAGCGCGCGCGCCGCGCGCACGTACGGCGCCGACAGATCGACGCCGTGATAGGCCAGGCGCGGGTGGGCGGTGGCGAGCTGGCGCAGCGTCCGGCCGGTGCCGCAGGCGACGTCGAGCACGCGCACCCGCGTGGCCTCGGGGTGCGCGCGCAGCCAGCGCGTCACCGGCGGGATCACCTGGCGCCGCATGACGTCGGCGGTGCCGCGGAACAGGAGCTCGACGCCGAGATCGTAGACCTCGGCCGAGTGCGCCGACAGGTAGCCGTCGGTCTGCCAGTGGAACGTGCGCCGGTAGTAGGCCGGGTAGCGGCCGCGCTCGAGCGCCGGCAGGTCGTGGTAGTCGCCGCGGCGCTTGCGCGCGAGCACCCGGGGCGCGTCGCGCAGCAGCTGCGGCAGGCGCCGCGCGTAGGTCGCCGTCGGGATCTGGAACAGCAGCGCGCGCGGGTACAGGCCGGCGTCGACGTTGGCCAGGTCGCGCGCGAACAGCGCCTCGGTCCGGGCCCGCAGCTCGGGCACGACGGCCCGCAGGTCCGGCCGCGGCGTGCGGGTCAGCAGCCGGGCCGACTCCTGCAGCACCGTGGCGCCGAGGAGGAGGCCGAGCTGCTGCGCTCGGTACGCGACGTGATCGACCCGCGACAGCATGCCGTCAGCGTAGCACGCGGTCGTCGGCGCCCGTCACTCGCCCTTCGAGCGCAGGTAGATGGGCAGGATCACCAGCGCGTAGCTGACGCACGCCACCGTGATGAACGCGAAGTCGCGGAACGTCAGCTTCACCTCGAAGTCGGGCTTGTGGGTCCGGACGACCGACACCCAGGCGCCGCCCAGGCCCAGGAAGATCCACAGGACCGAGTGCCAGCAGAACGACAGCGTGTTGATCGAGAACATCATCCCGACGAACGACGCCAGCAGCGCCAGCGCCCAGGCCTGCGCCGGGCGCGCGCCGGGCACGTGCTCGAGCTGGCGGATGCCGAGCACCAGCGTCTTGACGGTCAGCACCAGCATCGAGATGAACAGGACCATGCCGACGATGCCGAGCTCCGCGAGCGACAGCACGTACGAGTTGTGCGCGGTCATGAAGTGGTGCTCGACGAACTGGCGCTGCCCGACGCCGAACACCGGGCTCTGCTTCCACATCTGCAGCCCGGCCGACCAGGCCTCGTAGCGGAGCTGGGTCGACTGGTCGGCCTTGTCGCCGGAGCGCCCCGCCACCGCCAGCACCGGCGCCGCCATCGCCGCGCCGGCGATCAGCCCGGCGACGCCGAACCGCCGCGCGAAGTACACCGCGCCGATCAGCGCGAACACGACGATGCCGCCGCGCGACTGGGTCGCCAGCACGCACCAGAACACCAGGCCGGAGCCCAGGATCGCGATCGCGATCGTGCCGAGCCGCCGCCGCTGGTTGGCGAACGCGATCAGCAGCGAGAAGCCGCCGATGCAGATCGTCAGGCCCAGCTCGTTGGGATCCTGGAGCTCGCCGCGGTACCGGACCCGATCCTCGATCGAGAACGTGTCGAACAGGCCGCCCTTCTCGCACCGGTACTCACTTCCGGGCTCGGCGTCGTCGCCGAAGCAGTCCTCGGCGAGCTCGCACGGCCGGCCGTCGGGCGTGCCCTCGCCGCCGTGCTCCTCATCGAGGATGATGCAGGTCCGGTCCTGCAGGCCCTGGTGGACGCCGACCGCCGACAGCCCCAGGCACGTCAGCATGAGCGTCGCGGCGACCACCCGCAGGGTCCGCAGCCGCTGCACGCCGTGGGCGATCGTCGCGAACAAGACGAACAGGATCGCCAGCTCGATCGAGTTGTGGGTGAGCTGGGGCCCGGCCATGAGCACGTTCGACAGCGTGGTCCACAGCAGGAACACCGCGACCAGCTTGAGGATCGGGGTGGCGCGGAGCTCGAGCAGGCGCAGCTTGACGTCGAGCAGGTAGCCGCCGGCCGCCGCGCCGACGAACAGGTACAGCATCGGCAGCTTCTGCAGGACGACGAAGTACTCCTGCGGCCGCGCCAGGATGAAGAACAGCAGCCCGCAGATGCCGAAGATCGAGAACACCGGCGCCGATCCTACGCTGGCCCGGCGATCGCTGCCATCGAGCGGCTACCGGCTCGTGCGCGCGCGCGCCAGCGCCAGCACCAGCAGCAGGTAGTGCCCGACCAGCTGCGCGACCAGGGCCAGCTCCCCGATCAGCAGGCCCCCGTGGACGCGCCCGTCGATGGCCCGGTGGAGGACGAACAGGTCGGCCCACCAGACGTGGTGCAGCGCGGCGGTGATCCCGGCGGCCGAGACCAGGTTGGGCACGAGCGCCCAGGCCCCCAGCGCGAGCGCGGCCAGCCACATGCGCCCGATCGGGCGCGCCAGCGGACGGCGGGCCGCGAGCGCGCGGATCACCGGCGGCGCCATCACCGCCGCGCCGACCGCGAGCCCGACCGCCAGGTGCAGGTTGGCGTGGGCCATCACTCCCGCCGCGCCAGCTCGCGCCAGCCGATCAGGAACACCGCCGCGGTCACCAGGACGAACAGCACCGGGAACACCATCGAGCTGTCGATGTCGTCGTGGGCGTCGATGGCGCAGTGGCCCCAGAACACGTTGCAGTACGACGTGTGGTGCATGTCGACGTAGCGCGGCAGATCCCCGAACAGGCGCGGCAGGTCCGGCACGACCGCCCACACGCCCGAGGCCATGCACACCAGCGGCAGGACGACCAGCGCCCGGACCGAGGTGTGGCGGCCGCGGCGCCACCAGCTGCCGAAGAACAGCAGCAGCGGCACGGTCGACGCGAGCAGGACGTGGATCATGATGGACGTGGCGCCGCGGTCGCCGACCGAGCCTGCCTGCTCTAGCGCCGCCGCAGCCGGATGTCCAGGCGCTGCCCGGACCGGGTCGCGTAGACCCGCTCGCGGTGCGGCGCGAAGCCGCGCAGCACGACCTCGACCGGCATGCCCTCGAAGCCGGGCACCTGGATCGTGACCGGCGTGACCCCGACCGCGCGACCGCCGACGGTCACCTTCGCGCCCTTCGGCGCCGACGCGATCGTGACCGAGAACGTGGGGCGCTCGAGGCGCGCGCTGACCGTCTGCGCGCCCGGCGCCAGGGTCAGGGGCTGGGTCCGGGTCTGGTAGCGGTCGCGCCTGAACGTGGCCGCGCGGGTCGCGCACGGCACCTCGACGGTGATCGGCGTGGTGCCGAGCTCGGCGCCGGCGATCAGGACCGTCGCGCCGTCGGGTGACGAGGTGAACGTCACCGCGCACGCGTCCGACGGCGCCGGCGGCGCGATCGCGGGCGCGACCTCGGTCGGCGCGGACGCGACGTCGGTCGGCGCGGGCGCGACGTCGGTCGGCGCGGGCGCGACGTCGGTCGGCGCGGGCGCGACGTCGGTCGGCGCGGGCGTCGGGGCGACGCCGGTCGAGCTCGGGCCTGGCGTCGGTGCCGGCGTCGGTGCCGGCGGCCGCGGCCGCTCGTCGGAGGCGCCGGAGCGCGAGGTGATCGCGAGGACCACGATGGCGATCACGACGACCACCGCGCTGGTGATCGCGATCACCGGCCAGCGTCGCCGGCGCACGCTCACCACCGAGATGATCTCGGTCATGTCGCCGCCTTCGTCCGCGACCATCGCGCGATGGCGCTGCCACGACGACGACGTGCCCGCGGGCGGCTGGTAGTCGAGCGCTGGCAGCTGCGCGGTCGGGTAGATCGGCGGCGCTGGCGCGGCCTGGTAGGTCGCCGCCGCGAGCGACGGATCGACGTACACCCCCGGCGCCGGGGGATAGACCGGGGCCGACACCGGCTTGGCCGGTGGCTGGGCATAGACCGGGACCGAGGGGGGCGCCGCGGGCGGCGGCTGTGGCGCAGGACCGGGCGCACGCGGCGGCGACGTCGCGAGCGCCGGCGCTGGCGGGGCCGCAGCCGCCACAGGCACGGGTGACCACGACGGCGTCGCCCAGCCGCCGGGGGTCGGCACCGGGGTCGAGCCGGTCCCGGACGGCATCACTGGCGGCGCGGCCGGCGCGAGACGCGACGGTCCGGTCGGCCCGGTGGACGCAGGGGCGACGGGCGCTGGCGCGGCCGACGTCGGCGCGCTGTCGTCGATCATCGCCATCGGCGGCACCGCCATCGGCGCGGTGACCGCGGTGTCGAGCCCCGGCGTCGGGCCGCTCACCGCGGCGGCCGCCTCGGCCAGCACATGGGCGACCGGACGCGGCACGGCCGAGCCCTTGCTGACCGCCAGCGAGACCCCGCGCGGCGGCATGATCGCGGGCGCCGGCGGCTCGGCCAGCGGATCGATGTCCTCGGTGCCCAAGTCGTCGGGGAGCGCCAGCGCGACGTCGGTGACGAGGTCGTCGCTGTGCGGGTTGGCGACGGTCTCGCCGGTGTCGAGCTCCACGGACACCGCCGCCCCGCGCAGCGTGACGCCCGCGCTGGGCATGAGCTCGGCGGCCGGGACGCCCTCGTTCCGCCGCAGGTCGGGCGAGGTCAGCTCGCCGGGCGCGCGCATCGGCGCCGGGCCGTGCAACGTGGCCTCGAACTCGGCGCCGGGGACCGGACGCACCGGCAGCGGCCGCCGCGGATCGGTGTCGGCCTCGATCGTCGGTGGTGCCTTCACGCCGAGCAGCGTCGGCTGCGACTCGCGCCGACGACGGGGCGCGCCCGGGGTCACGACGACCGGCGGGCTCGGCGGCGCGGGCGGCGCGGGCGCGATCGCGGCGGGGCTCGCGACCGGGATCGGCGGCATCGCCGGCGACGAGGGCAGCGCCGGCGCGCGCGCGGGCGGCGCCGGGCGGCCGGGCGGCGCGGTGATCGGCGCCCCGCTCGACGGCGTGCCTGCGCGGCCCGGCGGCGCGGTGATCGGCGCCCCGCTCGACGGCGTGCTCGGGCGGCCCGGCGGCGCGGTGATCGGCGCCCCGCTCGACGGCGTGCCTGGGCGGCCCGGCGGCGCGGTGATCGGCGCCCCGCTCGACGGCGGGGGGTGCTCGGGCGGCCCGGCGGCGCGGTGATCGGCGCCCCGCTCGACGGCGTGCCTGGGCGGCCCGGCGGCGCGGTGATCGGCGCCCCGCTCGACGGCGTGCCTGGGCGGCCCGGCGGCGCGGTGATCGGCGCCCCGCTCGACGGCGTGCCCGGGCGGCCCGGCGGCGCGGTGATCGGCGCCCCGCTCGACGGCGTGCCTGGGCGGCCCGGCGGCGCGGTGCCCGGTCGCCCGCGCAGCGTCGGCAACGCGGGCATCGCGCGGCGTGGCGCCCCGACCGCGGGGCCGAGCAGCTCGATCGTGCACCCCGTCAGCGGCGCATCGCGGGTCGCGGCCGGATCGCCGATCGGCACGCCGAGCGGCACCAGGTGGCGCGGGATCGGCCCGAGCGGCTCGGCGGTGCGGACCTCGATCAGATGGTTGAGCAGGCCGCGGCTGCGCGCGTCGAGCCGCGTGAACTGGAGCGTGAGCTCACCGCCGGCGCCGACGCGCAGCTCGGCATCGCCGTCGAGCACCGTGGCGCGATTGGCCAGGGCGACCACCAGCCGACCGCTGCCCGTCGTCGACGGCGCGTCGACGCCCTGCACAACCAGCGCGTCCGTGCGGGCGCACTGCCGGAACGCCCGCACGAATTCCGCGAGGTTCGTGCACGGTGTGACCAGGCGCAGCGCCGGCGAGGCTGCCACCGGACCAGTGTAGGCAATTCTCGGCGGCGCGACCAGCCCCGACGACCTCCGCGGGCGCCCCACCATTTCAATGTTGCGTTTTCGGCTGCCCACACCCGAGATCGCCGCTGCCGGATTTCGTCCCGGCGTCCCAAAAAGATCCGCCGGGGGCTTCTCTCGTCGATCGGGCGGTGTAACAAGAATCTTCAACTCGAACGTTCCGAGGAGGATTCAGATGGCAAAGGCAAAGGCGAAGGCGAAGGCAAAGGGCAAGGCGGCGCCGAAGGCGGCCGCTTCCGAGATGTTGTTGATCGCGTCGAAGGTGCGCGCGGCCGTGAAGGCGGCCGACTGCAACTTCGGTGGCGACGCGCTCGACGCGCTCAACGCCTACGTCGGCTGGCTCATCAGCCAGGCGACGAAGCGCGCGGTGGCCAACGGCCGCAAGACCGTGCGCGGCGCCGACATCATGATCATGTAGTCAGCTGACGACCGCGACGATCGCAGGTTCGCCTGCGATCGCCCGACGTGACGCGGCGTACCCTCGGGTGCGCCGCGCGACGTTTTCGGGCCGCGCCCGCCCGGCGACGCGCGCGCTACCGCAGCGGCTCGTCCGCGAGCGGCGCGGCGCCGGCGCCGCGCGCCTCGAAGTGCCACCACTCGCTGCGGATCGACTTCCAGCCGGCGGTCGCCATGGCCTGGCGCAGCGCCGCGAGGTTGACCTTGGCCTCGCCGGTGGCGGCGCCGCCGCTGGCCGCCGCGGAGAAGTCGTCGTGGTCGGTCGGCATCACCCGCGGGCGCCCGTCGAGGTCGGCGAGGCTGACGTCGATCGCGCCGCCGCGGCTGTGGACCGAGCCGGCGATCGGCCGCCCGGCGTCGTCGAACCGCGGCCGGGCGACGAACCGCGGATCCGGCACCCGCGCCCACAGCTCGAGCTGCACCGACGCCGGCCGGTAGCAGTCCCACAGCAGCAGGCGATGCCCGGCCCGGCGCAGCGCGTCGGCCGCGACCACCAGGCGCGCCGCGGGCCCGGGCCGGAGCCAGCACCGCGCCACGGGATACAGCGGCGCGCCGGTCAGGTTGTGCGCGGTGGCGTAGCGCACGTCGAGCACGGCGTCGGGGATCGCGACGGCGATGTCGATCCAGCCGGCTGGGGTCGGCGCGACCGGCGGCGCGTCGACCGGCGGCGCGTCGACCGGCGGCGCGTCGACCGGCGGCGCGTCGACCAGCGGCGCGTCGACCGGCGGCGCGTCGTCGACGGCCAGCGACGGCGGCGGGCCCGTGACGGCCGCGTCGAGCGCGACGACCTCGACCCGCGACGCGGGCGCCCGCCCGCCGGGGCGACATCCGGCCACGATCGCGAGCGCGAACGCCGCGCCGCGCACGGCGCCGGTCAGAACGACCCGCCGACCGCGAGCGCGCCGCCGTCGACCCGCGGCACCAGCGCGACGTCGAGCGCGGTCTCGTCGTCGGAGCGCAGCAGGTAGCGCACGACGCCGGTGGTGACCAGCGCGCCCGCGGCGATCCCGAACGCGGCCGAGGCGACGCCGACCTTGGGCGCGAGCGCGCGCTTGTCGTCGAAGTCGGCGTAGCTGCCCTCGCACACGCCGTCCCAGCACGACAGGTGCAGCCCGTAGATCAGCAGCCCGCCCGCGACCACGCCGCTGACCACGCCGACCTGGACGACGCGATCGTGGACCATCGCCGACGCGAACGACGACCGCGGCGCGTGCGGCGCGACCGGCGGCGCGACCGGCCGCGGGGGCGCGGGCGTCGGCGGCGGCTCGGGCGCGATCTGGATCGGCGCCGGCTCGCACCTGCCGATCTCGGCGGTGGCGGCCTCGATCGCCTTGGGCCCCGGCTGGGTGGCGAGGAACCGCTCGAACAGATCGTTGGCGCGCACGCAGTCGCCGCGCAGCGTGTGGATGCGGCCCATCGCGAACAGGAGCTGCGGCGCCTTGGTCGCCTTGTACGCGAGGTCGAACTCGACCAGCGCCCGCTCGAGCTCGCCGTCGGCGGCGAGCTGGTAGCCGAGCGCCTCATGATCGACGCGGGGCTGACCGTGGGCGGCGCCCGCGATCGACACGACCAGCGCGACCAGGCCTGCCCGCATGTGGTCGATGGTCACTCGCACGGCGGGTACAAGCCAAGCTTGTCGCCGCACTTCCGCGGTGGCGGCGGCGGCGGCGGCGCGCCGCTCCCCGAGGCCTTGGGGCTGGCGCGTCGTCCGCCGCGCTTGCTGGCCGAGCCCTTGGCCTTGGCGCTGGCCGGCGTCGTCGACGACGCCACCGCCGGCGATCCGGCGACGGCGGCGGGCCCGGTGGTCGGCGCCGCATCCAGCGCGGGCCCGCCGGGCTCAGGTGTAGCGAGCCCCGCCGCGGTCGTCGCGGCGGCCACGGCCGGCGTCGTGGTGCCAGGCGCGGCGGGGTCGACCGGCGCCGCCGGATCGACCGCGGGGGCCGGGGGATCAACCACCAGCTCGGGCAGATCGACCGCGGGCGCCGCGGTGTCGACCACCGGCGCCGCGCTGCCGACCACCGGCGCCGCGCTGCCGACCACCGGCGCCGCGACCGCGGTGCCGGCGCTCGGGGTGATCGCGGCGGGCGCCGTCCGCGCCGCGGCCCGCTCGCCGCCGCCCGCCTTGGTCGCGAGGATCAGCGCGCCGCCGACCACCAGCGCCACCGCCAACGTCCCCCACAACATCCACCGCCGCGGTTGCCGCCCCAGCGCGAGGTTCGCGTCGCTGTCGCGGCCCCGCCACGACGGATCGGCGTCGCCGCTCCAGGACGGATCCCGATCCGGCGTGTCCCGCACGACGTCGGGGTGCTGGACCACCAGCTGCGCGCTGCGCGGCGCACCGATCACCGTGCCGTTGTCGGCCACACCCTCGACCTCGGGCGCCTCGCCCGGCTCAGGCGCGGGCGGCGCGACCAGCTCCTCGGGCGCCACGATCCGCGGCACGATGCCGGTCCCGCTCGGCGGCGGCGCGTGCCCCGCCAGCGTCGGACGCGGCGGCGACGACGACGGCGGGCCGGCCTCGGCGGCCTGGGCGCCGCTCGCCCGCGGCGGCGCGACGACCGGCTGGGGCAGGCCCGTCGACCGCACCGGCACCGGGCCCGTCGGGCGCGGCGCGGCGACGCGCGGCACCGCGCCGGTCGGCCGGGGTCCACGTGATGCGGGGCCGCCGGAGCTCGGCGGACCGTGCGCGGGGGGCGCGCTCGCGGGCGGCGCGGCGATCGTCGGCTGCGGTCCGGTGGGCCGCGGCGGCGGCGGCGCGACCGCCGGGTTGGTCGACGGCTTGCGCGGTGGGTCGAGCATCGGCATGCCCGGCGGCGCCAGCAGCGTCGGCGCGCCGGCCGGATCGTGGCGCGGCGGCATCGGCGACCGCACGGTCGGCGGATCCTGCGGCGCGCCGTAGGGCGAGGTCGTGACCGCGTGCTCGGAGAACGCCTGGTCGCGCGCGGCGACCGGCCCGCTGCCGCTCCACTCGCGCGGCGCGGTCTTGTTGGCGCTCCACGAGCGCTGGGTCGAGCTGGGCCCGAACGGATCGGGCTCGCGCAGCGCCGCGGGCGTGATCGCGGCGGTCTCGACGGTGACCAGGCCGGTGTGCTCGCCGGCGGCCTCGAGCTCGTACCAGGGCTCGGGCCGCTCGCCGAACAGCTCGCGGACGTAGCGGGCCAGGCCCATGTTCGACAGCGACATCCGCTCGCGCGACGCGAGCTGCTCGATCGCCACGAGCACCTCGCCGCCGCTCTGGTACCGATCCTCGGGCTTCTTGGCCAGGGCCTTCAGGATGACGTGCTCGAGCTCGCGCGGCAGGTCGGGGCGGCGCGACGACGGCAGCGGCACCGGGTGGTTGACGATGTGGGTCATCGTCTCGAAGTCGGTCGGGTGCTTGAACAGCCGCGTCATCGTCGCCATCTCGTACATGACGATGCCGAGGGAGAAGATGTCGCTCCGACGATCGAGCGGGTGCCCGGTGCACTGCTCGGGCGACATGTACGCGACCTTGCCCTTGACCGCGCCCGACCGCGTCTCGGTCATCCGGTGCGACGCCTTGGCGATGCCGAAGTCGACCAGCTTGACCGCGCCGTCGTAGGTGACCATCAGGTTCGACGGCGACACGTCGCGGTGGACGATGCCGAGCGGCACGCGATCGATGCCCCGCTTCTCGTGGGCGTAGTGGAGCCCGGCGGCGGCGCCGGCGATCATCGTCAGCGTGGCCTCGATCGGGATCTGGCGCTTGAGCGCCGCGACCCGCTGGAGCACGTCGCGCACGTTCTCGCCGTGGACGTACTCCATCGTGAAGAAGTACGAGTCGCCGACCCGCCCGATGTCGTAGACCTGCGCGATGTTCGGATGGTGGAGCTGCGCGGCGAGGCGGGCCTCGTCCAGGAACATCGTCACGAACCGATGGTTGCGCGCGTGCTCCGCCATGATCCGCTTGAGCACGACGTGGCGCTCGAAGCCGGCGATGCCGACCGCGCGCGCCAGGTACAGCTCCGCCATCCCGCCGGTCGCCAGGTGTCCGAGGATCTGGTACTGGTTGGACGCAGCCCCGGCGTTCCGCTGACCCGCGGGATCCACAGTGGAAACAGGATCCGGGTCGCCGTCGGAAAGGTCAAGGCCGATCGGTCGGCGGTCCCGGGATGACGCGCCGCTCCATCGCCCGCTCGCGTCGACGGTGGGAGGGGTGTCGGCGACGGTGCGTCGGTACATCGTCTGACAGCCCCGCGCGAGGTACCGCCCGCGGTTATCCCACATGTCGACGCGGCCAGTGGCCCAACCAGCGCGGGGCACGACCGAGCGTCGCGGCGACCCGGATCGACGCGCGCACGGCGGTGGTGTCGGCGCGCAGGTCGGCCGGCGTCCATCGTCGCGAGCATCGAGCCGCCGGCGAGATCGGGCAAGCCGCCAGACGACGCCGGCACGTTGACGCGGCGCCGATCTCGGTGCATCAGTGCGCCCCATGCACGCTGGCGAGCTCGCCGCGCTCGGCACCGCCACCGCGTGGACCGCCTCGTCGCTGGCGTTCGAGAGCGCGGCCCGGCGCATCGGCTCGCTGTCGCTCAACCTCATCCGGGTGGTCGCGGCGCTCGGCTGGCTGACGCTGGCGGCGGTGATCGTGCGCGGCCGGGCGTGGCCGTCCGACGCGACCGGCGAGCAGTGGGGCTACCTGCTGGCGTCGGGCGCGGTCGGCATGGTCCTCGGCGACCTGTGCACGTTCCGCGCGTACCTCGAGTTCGGCGCCCGGCGCACGATGGTCGTGTCGACGGTGACGCCGATCTTCACGGCCGCGCTGGCGTGGGCCGCGCTGGGCGAGCGCGTGACCGCGGTCGAGATGCTGGCGATGCTGGTGATCATGGCGGGCGTCATGCTCGCGGTGCGCGAGCGCGGCGCCGACATCGACGACGGCGCCCGCGTCGGCCGCGGCGCGCTGCTGGCGGTGGGCGGCTCGCTGGGGCAGGCCGGCGGGTTGCTGCTCGCCAAGCGCGGGCTGACCGGCTACTCGCCGATCGCCGGGACCCAGATCCGGCTCATCGCCGGCGTGCTCGGGTTCGCGGTGGTGCTGACGCTGGCGCGGTGGTGGCCGCGCCTGCGCGCCAGCCTGGCCGATCGCCGCGCGCTCACCTGGACCGCGGTCGGCGCGCTGATCGGCCCCGGGCTCGGCGTGACGTTGTCGCTGTACGCGGTCACCCACGCGCACGCCGGCGTGGCCGCGGCGCTGATGGCGCTGCCGCCGGTGCTGATCATCCCGCTGGTGGCGCTGCGCGGCGAGCGGGTCGGCGCGCGCGGCCTCGTCGGCGCGGTCGTGGCCGTGGCCGGCACCGCGCTGATCGCGCTCGGGTGAGCGGCCGGCCGCGGCTCACGGGCGCGGCAGCCGCACCACCACCACCGGACAGCTCGCGCTGCGGACGATGCGCTCGGCGACCGACCCGACGAAGACGTGGGCGATCGAGTCGACGCCGTGGTTGCCGACCACGAGCAGATCGGCGCCGAGCTCGTGGGCGATCCGCAGGATCTCGTCGGCCGGCTTGCCGACCGCGACGTGCTCGTGCAGCGCGCCGATCCGGGCCCGGGCCTCGTCGGTCAGCGCCCGCAGCTCGGCCAGCGCCGCCGCCTCGGCCGCGGCCACGTCGCGCTGCAGCGCGCTGGCGTCGGTCAGCAGATCGGCCGGCGACCAGCGCCGATCGACGACGTGCAGCGTGTGGATCGTGGCCGAGGTGTGGAGCGCGTAGTCGAACGCCCAGGCCAGCGCGTGCCGGGCCGCGGCCGAGAAGTCGACCGCGACCAGGACGATCCGCGGCCGCGCCACGCCGGGGTTGGTCTGCTCGCCGTAGGTCGGCTCGTCGCGGAACTCGTCGGTCATGGCCCGACCTTGCCGCGCCCGCCGCCGCGGCTCAACTGACCAGGACGCGGATCGCGCGGGTCAGGCGCAAGAACGCGGCGTGGAGCCGCGCGGCGTCGGTGTCGCCGGCGCGGCCCTGCGCCAGCCACCGGGCCGCGGCGCCGCGCAGGCGCCAGGCCGCGTTCTGCGCGTCCCACAGATCGACCGGCGACCGCATCCGCGCCGCGATCTCGGCCAGGCGCGCCAGGCGCTCGAGCGCGACCGGGCCGTCGCCGCGATCGACGACCTCGATCGCGCGGTGCAGCGCCGCGCCGGCCAGGTAGGCCAGCTCGGGCGTGTCGAGATCGACCTCGACCTGCCCGGCCTCGGCCAGGGTCGCGCGCACGGTGTTGACGCTGGGCCGGGCCGCGCGGAGCTCGGCGCACAGCCGCTCGTGCAGCACGTGCGTCGCCGCCAGCGCGAGCGCCGGCGGCACCGGCAGGCCGCCGGCGCACAGGAACCGGATCAGCGGCCCGTGCTCGTCGTAGACCGCCCGCTGCGCGGCCTCGGCCGCCTGCACCGGCGCCGCCAGCACCGCGGCCAGCACCTCGTCGCGATCGCGCGGCAAGAGCGTCGCGAGCGAGAACGTCGCGCCCGGGAACGCGCGATCGATCGTGCGCTGGACCGCCAGCAGATCGGCCCGGTCGAACGCGCCGGTCAGCTCGTCGACGAGCGGGTCCCAGGTCGCCGCGCCCGGGAAGTCGGCGACGCCGCCGAGGAGCTGGTGGTCGCCGGCGTGGAGCACCGCGAACGCCAGCTCGCGCGTCGCGCCGGTGGCGACCTCGGTCGAGCGGGCCACGCCGGCCGCCAGCGCCGCGCGCCCGACCCGCCGGCGCGCGAGGTCGGGGACGGTGACCGCGTGCACGCCGGGATCCTCGCGCGGCTCCTCGCCGGTCACCGCCACGACCAGCGCGTGGTTGGCGACGACCTTGGCCAGGTCGACGCGCGCGGGCGCGACCGCGCGCCGCCACAGCTCCCGGCCATCGCCGACCGCGGGATCATTCGAGCGCGCCGCGGCGATCCGATCGACGAACTCGGCCTCGAGGTCGACCCCGCCCACGGCCGCGCCCAGCTCGCACACCCGGGCCGCGTACTGCAGGAGCTGGATCGTCTCGATGCCGCCGAGGTCGTCGAAGAACCAGCCGCAGCTGGTGTACATCGACTGGGCGTGCCGGCTCATCTCCATGAGCTCGAGCGCGTGGACGTGGTCGGCGGCGGTGGTCGCGCGCACGTGCTCGGCCACGAACGCGGCCCGGGTCGCGCCGTCGAGCAGCACCGCGATGTAGGCGTCGCGGGCCGCCCAGGGGTCGTGGAACAGCGCCGCGCCGCGGGTGTCGAGCAGGTCGTCGGCTCGATCGCGCAGCCAGTCGAGCGCGTCGCGCAGCGGCCGTCGCCAGGCCTGGTTCCAGCCGGGCCGGCCGCCCGAGTTGCAGCCGCAGTCGGCGCGCCAGCGCTCGACGCCGTGGGCGCAGCTCCAGGCGGTGTCCTCGCGGATCGCCGCCTCCCAGGTCGGCGGGTGGGCCGCGCGGTAGGCGGCGTAGTTGGTGAGCTCGGCGCCGGCGTGATCGCCGCGGGCGATCGATTGCAGCGCCCACGCCAGCGCCATGTCGCCGTAGCGGTGGTGGTGGCCGTAGGTCTCGCCGTCGGTGGCGATGTGGCGCAGCGGCGCGTCGTCGGTGCCGCCGGCGACCAGGCGCCGGGCCAGCGCGCCGCCGTCGGTCAGGAGCCGCTCGAACGCGACCGCGCGCGCCAGCGGCCCGTCGTAGAAGAACAGATCGATCGAGCGCCCCGACGGCAGCGGGCACCGGTAGCAGCGCCCGGGCTCGGCCGCGTCGACGTCGCGCCACGCGCCACCCGGCGGCCGCACCCGCGCCGCCTGGTGCGGCGCCAGGATCGTGAACGCCACGCCCTCGGCCGCGAGCGCCTCGAGCGTGCGGGTGTCGACCGCGCACTCGGGCAGCCACATGCCCTCGGCGTCGCGGCCGAAGCGGTGGCGGAAGTCGGCCAGGCCCCAGCGCACCTGGGTCTGGCGATCGCGCGGCGTGCACAGCGGCATGATCAGGTGGCCGTGGGCCTGGGCCAGGGCCGCGCCGTGCCCGGACGCCGCGATGCTCGCGCGATCGGCGGCCACCAGCGCGGCGTGGACGTCGGGCGTGTGGCGCGCCATCCACGTCAGGAGCGTCGGCCCGAAGTTCCAGCTCATGCGCGCGTAGTTGTCGACGATGTCGATGATCGTCCCGTCGCCGTCGACGATCCGGGCCGCGGCGTTGGGCCGGTAGCACTCGGCGGTGATCCGCGCGTTCCAGTCGGGGAACGGCGCCGCGCTCGGCTGCCGCTCGACCTCGTCGAGCCAGGGGTTCTCGCGCGGCGGCTGATAGAAGTGGCCGTGGATGCAGACCCAGCGCCGGGTCATGCGGCCCCGCCGTCGTGGACCAGGTACACGCAGCCCAGCGGCGGCAGCGTGACCACCATCGACGCCGGCTGGCCGTGCCAGGGCTCGGCGATCGCGTCGACGCCGCCGAGGTTGCCGACGCCGCTGCCGCCGTAGCTCGCGGCGTCGCTGGCCAGCACCTCGCGCCAGCGCCCGGCCCGGGGCGCGCCCAGGCGCACGCCGTGGCGCGGCACCGGCGTGAAGTTGAAGAGCACCGCGACCGGCGCGTCGTCGGGCTCGCCCCAGCGCACGAACGCCAGGCACGAGTGATCGCGATCGTCGGCCGACAGCCAGGTCAGCCCGCCCGGCAGGCAGTCGCGGCGGTGCAGCGCCGGGTAGCGGCGATAGACCGCGTTGAGATCGCGCACCCACGCCAGCACGCCGGCCGGCAGCGGCTGATCGGCGGTGCCCCACGCCAGCACGCCGTCGTGGTTCCACTCGGCGGTCACCGCCAGCTCGCCGCCCATGAACAGGAGCTTCTTGCCCGGCAGCGCCCACTGGTAGCCGTAGAGCAGGCGCAGGTTGGCGTGCTGCTGCCACGGGTCGCCCGGCATCTTGCCGATCAGCGACCCCTTGCCGTGGACGACCTCGTCGTGGGACAGCGGCAGGACGAAGTTCTCGTTGTCGGCGTAGATCGATCGGAACGTGAGCTGCTCGTGGTGCCAGCGCCGGTGCACCGGATCCCGGCGCAGGTAGTCGAGCGTGTCGTGCATCCAGCCCAGGTCCCACTTCATGCCGAAGCCGAGCCCGCCGTGCTCGGGCGGCCGCGACACCCCGCCCCACGCGGTCGACTCCTCGGCGATGGTCTGGACGTCGGGGTGGGCGGCGTAGACCGCGCGGTTGCACTGCTGCAGGAACCCGATCGCGTCGCGATCGTGGTTCGAGCCGTCGACGTCGGGCACCCACTCGCCGTCCTTGCGCGAGTAGTCGCGGTACAGCATCGACGCGACGCCGTCGACCCGGAGCGCGTCGACGTGGAAGCGATCGAGCCAGCACAGCGCCGACGAGATCAGGAACGCGCGCACCTCGTGGCGGGCGTAGTTGAAGATGTAGCTGGTCCAGTCGGGGTGGAAGCCGCGCCGCGGATCGGCGTGCTCGAACAGGTGGGTGCCGTCGAACCGCCCCAGGCCGTGGGCGTCGGTCGGGAAGTGCGCGGGCACCCAGTCGACGATCACGCCGATGCCGGCCTGGTGGAGCGCGTCGATCATCGCCATCAGATCGTCGGGCGTGCCGTAGCGCCGGGTCGGCGCGAAGTAGCCGGTGACCTGGTAGCCCCACGAGCCGTAGAACGGGTGCTCGAGCACCGGCATCAGCTCGACGTGGGTGAAGCCGAGGCGGCCGACGTGCTCGGCCAGGCGCGCGCCCAGCGCCCGGTAGTCGAGCGCGTCGCCGGTCTCGCCGTGGGACCGCATCCACGAGCCCAGGTGGACCTCGTAGATCGACCACGGCGCGTCGAGGCGGGCCCGGGTCGGGCGCTCGGTCATCCAGGCGCCGTCGCCCCAGGTGTGGTGCTGGGCCCAGACGATCGAGCCGGTGGCCGGCGGGGTCTCGGCCGCGGCGGCGAACGGATCGGCCTTGTCGAGCACCTCGCCCGAGCGGCTGTGGATCCGGTACTTGTAGCGATGGCCGAGGGCGGCGTTGGCGGCCAGGCCCTCCCACAGCCCCGAGTCGCCGCGCGGCGCCAGCGGATCGCCGCCGGTCCAGTAGTTCCAGTCGCCGAGCACCTCGATGCGCGCGGCGTTGGGGGCCCACACCGCGAACCGCGTGCCGCCGCCGTCGACCGGGTGCGCGCCCAGCTTCTGGTACAGCCGGTGGTGGGTGCCTTCGTTGAACAGGTGGAGGTCGTCGTCGGTGAGGCCGGTCACGTCGGCCGAGCGTACTACGATGGCGCATGGCCCACACCCCATCCGCCGACGCCGCGCGCGCCCGCTTCGAGGCCGCCACCGCCGCTCACCTGACCGGCCCCCTCACCGATCAGATCGCGCTCGCGTCGGTCGACGCCGCAACCTGGGAGCAGCACAACCAGGCGCTGTGGGACGGCGCCACCGATCGCGCGCCCGCCTGCGACCTGCGCCAGGTCATGACCGACGACGAGCGCGCCCACGGCGCCGACCTCGAGGCGACGCTGACGCCGACGCTGAGCCACCGCGTGCTGCTGCGCGCCGGGGCCGAGGTGGTCGGCGCCTTCTGGGGCACGCAGGAGACCTGGCAGCGCTACTACATGGTCTACAGCGTGGTCCGGCGGGACTGGCAGGGCCGCGGCGTCTACAAGGCGCTGCTCGCGCGCGTGCTCGCCGCCGCCAGCGCCAGCGGCTTCCGCGAGATCTACAGCCGCCACCTCGCCGACAACAACGCCGTGCTCGTGCCCAAGCTCAAGGCCGGCTTCACGATCAGCGGCTTCGAGATCAACGCGCGGTTCGGCGTGCTGGTGCACCTGCGCTACTTCCCGGGCGCGGGCATGCGCGCGCTGGCGGCCCACCGGGTCGACGGCTCCCACGCGGCGGCGCTGCGGGCCCGCGGCCTACCGATCGGCTGATGGGGCGCCCGAGCGTCACCCGCGGGCGTACGCTCGGCCCATGCGCCGCCTCGTCGTGGTCCTGATCCTGTCGCTCAGCGCGTGCGGCCACAAGCCGGCGGCGAAGCCCGCCGCCGACGCCCCCGCCGTGGTCGCGCCGCCGCCGGCGCCCGCGGTCGACGCCGCCCCGCCGCCGCCAGCGCCCGCGGTCGACGCCGCCCTGGCCCCCACCGCCGCCGTGCCCCGCGGCCCCAACCTGTACCTGCTCGACGGCGGCGACGTCCGGGTCGACCTGACGATGATGATCCCGCCGGGCTGGCGCGAAGACGCGGTCGGGCCCCGGTTCGAGATGCGCTCGGACGCGGGCAGCGTGCTGGCGATCGAGCTGGGCTGCCAGGGCACGTGCGTCGATGACGCGCGCACGCGCGCGCGCGTGACCAAGGCCGCCCAGGACGGCTTCGCCGCCGCGCCGGGCGCCGCGTGGGACCGCGCGATCGCGGAGCTTCGTCCGGGCGTGCTGGGCTGGGCCTTCCATAGCGGCGCCGGCGATCAGCTCGCGGTCGCGCACCTGATCCCGACCCCGCGCGACGTCCGGGTCCTGTCGTGCACGATCGCGCTGGTGCCGGCCGAGCACGCGCACGCCGACGCGCTGGCGCAGGTGTGCGCCGAGCTCGACTACGTCGTGCCGGATCCGCGCATCACCTGGACGCTGACCGTCACGCCGGCGACCGTGGCGCTGGCCCGGACCGCGACGGTCGACGTCCGCATCGCCGCGACCAACCACGCGCCCGTCGCCCTGTCCCCGGCGCGCGACCCGCTCGAGTTCACCATCGACGGCCAGCCGTCGATGGAGCTCGCGATGGCGTTCGGCAACGGCGGGCGCGGCGGCGAGTGGACCCTGCTGCCCGCCGGCGCCACCGCCCGGGACCGGCGCGTCGGGATGGAGCTGGTCACGACGCCCGGCGTCCACGTGCTCGCGATCGCGCACAACGGCCGCGAGCTGGCGCGGGCCACGCTGCGCGTCCGGCGTTAGCCGCCAAGCGACAGGCCTCTGGACCTCAGTCCCAGCCCTCGTCCACGACCTCGAGCGGCACGGTCTCGCTGACCGGCGCGGTCGAGCTGGTGTCGGCGGCCGCCGTCTCGGGCGCGACCTCCGCCACCGGCGCCGCGACCACCGGCGCCGCGACGACTGGCGCCGCGACCACCGGCGCCGCGACCACCGGCGCCGCGACGACTGGCGCCGCGACCACCGGCGCCGCGACGACCGGCGCCGCGACGACTGGCGCCGCGGCGGGCGCGTCCCACTCGTCGTCGAGCTCCTCGGTCACGCCCGGGGGCAGCGTCGAGGTCCGCGCGCGCGTCGGCGCGGCCTCGACCGGCGGATCGACCGCGATCGGCGCCACGGCCGCCGCGGCGATCGGGGCCACGATCGGCGTCGGCGCCACCGGCGTCGGGGCGACCGCGCGCGGCACCACGACCTCGGCGGTCGGCGGCGCGGCCGTCAGCTCGCTCGCCACCTGCTGCGCACCCTCGTCCCGGCGACGATCGCGCCGATCGCGGCGCTTGCCACCGCGGTCGCCACCGCGCTCGCCCCGCTCGCCCTGCGGCGCCCGATCCGCGCGCGCGCCGTCATCGCCGGCCGCGCCGTGCGCGGTCCGCACCTGGACGCACAGCTCCTCGAACCGCGCCGCCGCGGCCTCGGCGTCGGCGCCGACGATCGGTCCGACGGTCGCCCAGCGCCCGCGGACCTCGTCGATCACCTCGATGGGATCGCGGCCGTCGCCCTTCCACAGCGCGTTGCCGGCCATCGCCTGCTTGAGGCGCTGGGCCAGATCGGCCGGGGCCGCGCCGTCGAGCGACACCGTCGGCGCCGCCTGCGGCAGCAGCCGCTCGACCCGCTCGATCAGCTTGGCGCGCGCGCTGGCCATCGCCACAGGATCCAGGTCGGTGCCGCGCAGGGCGTCGCCGTGCGCGGTCATGACCTGCCGCACCATCTGGTCGTACAGCCCGCGCAGCTCGGCCGACGGCGCGAGATCGCGCTCGGCCAGCTCGGCCAGCTTCGCGCGCACCGCCAGCGCCCGCGGCGCCACGTCGGCGCCGCCGGCCATCACGGCCTCGATGTCGGCGCGCACCGCCTCGAGCTCGGCGCGCTGGGCGTCGGCCTCGGCGTCGCGCGCGGCGTCGCGCTTGGCGAACAGCGCGTCGCACGCGCCGCGGAACCGCTGCCACAGCGGCTCGACCTCGGCCCGGGGCACGCGGCCGATCGCCTGCCACTCGCGCTGCAGATCCTTGATCTGTCCGATGGCCTTGCCCCAGCCGGCCTCGCCCGGCGCCTTGGCGACGACGGTCTCGGCCGCGGCGATCAGCTGGTGCTTGGCGGCCAGGTTGTCCTGCTCGCCGCGCAGCGCCGCCTCGACGGTCGGCTTGCGCCGCTCGAAGAACCGATCGCACGCGCCGCGGAACTCGCGCCACAGCTCGTCGCCGATCTTGCGCGGCGTCGGGCCGCTGTCCTTCCACCGCTTCTGCAGCTCCTTCATCGCCAGCGCGGTGGCCTCGAAGTCGGTCGAGTCGGCCAGCGCCTGGGCGGCGGCGACCAGCTCGCGCTTGGCGTCGACGTTGCCGGCCAGCTTCTCGTCCTCGGCCGCGCGCGTGCTGCGGATGCGCGCGAACGCGGCGTCGCAGTGGGCCTTGAAGGTGTCCCACAGCTCCTTGCTCTTCTTGCTGGGCATCGGGCCCAGCTCCTTCCACGCCTGCTGCACCACCTTGAGCAGCTGGATCGTCGGCGCCTCCTCGCGCTCGGCCAGCTCCTTCGCGGCGGCGACGAGGGCCTCGGCCCGGGGCACGTTGGCCCAGCGCTTCCAGTCCTCGCCCTCGCGCAGCTCCTGGGTCCGCACCACCAGCTTGCCGCGGGCCGCGACGTAGCGGGTCTCGAGCGCGTCGCGCTCGGCGGCCGCGACCTTGCCGAGCTGCGCGAACGCGGTCGCGCCCTGTCCCAGCAGGCGGTCGATGGCCTTGGGATCGCCGCCGGCCTCGCCGGCAACGGCCTCCATGTCGTCGATCAGCGCCGCCAGGCTCTTGGCCAGCTGGCCGGCCCGCTCGCCGTACTCCTTCTTCTTGGCCTCGCGCTCGGCCTCCTCCTGGGCCCGGGCGGCGTCGGCCTCGGCGCGGGCGGCGTCGCGGGCGGCGCGCCGCTCGGCGGCCTCCTTCTCGCGGGCGGCGCGGGCGGCGTCGTCCTCGGGCGGCGCCGGCTTGCGCGCCAGCACGTCGCCGTGCACCGGGTTGATGATGTCGACGTCGTCGGGATCGCGCGCGCGCTCGCGCCGCGGCGCCGGGACCGCCGGCTCGCGCCGCTGATCGAGCTCGCGGTGCGGCTCGTGGACGGCCCGGGCCGCGACCTCCTGGCGGCTGTGGAACCGGGTGACCGCGCGCGCGAACCGCTCCTCGAGCGCGGGCTCGTTGGTGTCGCCGAGCTCGCGCCAGGTGTCCTCGGCCGTGGCCATCTCGGGCCCGGCCTTGTCGAAGTCGAAGGTCTCGGCGAGGGCCTCGACCGCGCGCAGCACCTGGGCCTTCTCGGCCTTCCGACGGCGGAGCGCGTCGTCCTCCTTGGGGCGCGCGGCCTCGCGCGCGGCGGCGAACTCGTCGAGCCGCTTGCGGGCCCGCTGCCGCACCGCCTTGGCCTTGGCCTTCTGCGCCACCTGCTCGAGCACGTCCTCGGCGGTGAGCTTGTCGAGCGCGGCGAGGCCCAGCTCCTTGACGCTGGTGTCGATCGCCAGCCCGCGCAGGGCGTCGGCGTCGTCGAGCCGCGCCAGCGCGGCCTGCCGGACCTCGGGCGAGGTCGTGGCCTTGGCCAGCTCGACCAGCGCCCGGGCCTCGCGGATCGCGTCGGCGGCGCGGGCGCGCAGCGCGTGATCGGCGGCGCGGGTCGCGACCGCGACCAGCGACCGATCGTCGCCGAGCTTCACCAGCCCGGCCAGCGCGTTGGCGGCGAGCTCGGCGTCGTCGCCCTGACAGGCGGACGACACCCACAGCTCGGCGGCCCGGGTGCCGGCGAGGTCGCGGTTGCCGCGGTCGTGCTCGCTCTCGGCCAGCTCGGCCAGGAGCTCGACCCGTTCGAGCTTCTCGATGGCGACCCGGCGTACCCCGGGGTCCTTGTCGCTCTTGGCGACGGTGGCGAGGATGTCGGCTTCGTCGGACGTCAGGGCGCGGACAGCCTCGAGGCGCACCTTGGCATCACTGTGGCGGTATTTGGGACGGAAGAAGTCAGCCAGACCCATGGGGCGCGGAAGGTACCAGGAAGGAGCGCCCGGGACGTGGGTCTTTGTGCGCCAGTCCTCGCCCACCCGGCGGGACGCGGCGGTCTGCCGCGGCGCCCGCGACCACCGCTGGGGGGCGGTTGAGGTAGGTTCGCGGCCCGATGACCGACCCCACCCACGACATCACCGAGATCGGGGCCCGCCTGGGCCTCCCCGCCAGCGCGCTGCGTCCCTACGGGCGCGACAAGGCCAAGATCGAGGTCGACGCGCTCGGACCGCTGACGCCGAAGGGGGCGCTGATCCTGGTGTCGGGCATCACGCCGACCGCGGCTGGCGAGGGCAAGACCACGACCGCGATCGGCCTGGCCGACGGGCTGACCAAGCTGGGTCAGCGGGCGTGCGTCGTGCTGCGCGAGCCGTCGCTGGGCCCGGTGTTCGGGCTCAAGGGCGGCGGCACCGGCTTCGGCTGGTCGCGCATGATCCCGACGGCCGACATCAACCTGCACTTCAACGGCGACTTCCACGCGATCAGCAGCGCCCACAACCTGCTGTCGGCGCTGATCGACAACCACCTGCACCACGGCCTCACCCCCACGCTCGATCCCGAGAAGATCACGTGGAAGCGCACGATGGACATGAACGATCGTGCGCTGCGCCAGCTCGAGGTCGGCCGCGGCAAGGTCAATGGCCCGGCCCACGCCGGCGGCTTCGACATCACCGCCGCGTCCGAGATCATGGCGATCCTGGCGCTGGCCGACGGCCCCGACGATCTGCGCGCCCGGCTCGGGCGGATCGTGATCGGCCGCGGCACCGACGGCGCGGCGGTCACCGCCCGCGAGATCGGCGCGGTCGGCGCGATGATGGCGCTCCTGCGCGACGCGATGCTGCCCAACCTGGTGGCCACCGTGTGCGGCACGCCGACGGTGGTGCACTGCGGCCCGTTCGCCAACATCGCCCACGGCACCGCCAGCGTGATCGCGATGCGGACCGGCCTGCACCTCGCCGACATCGCCGTGGTCGAGGCCGGCTTCGGGTTCGACCTCGGCGGCGAGAAGTTCTTCGATCTGGTCGCGCGCGGCGGCGACCTGTCGCCGGCGGCGGTCGTGATCATCGCGTCGCTGCGGGCGCTGCGCCTGCACGGCGGCGTCGCGCCGGGCAAGGTCGGCGAGCCCGATCTCGCGGCGGTCCAGGCCGGCCTGCCCAACCTGCTCCGCCACCTCGAGAACGCCCGCCACTTCGGCCGCCCGGTGGTGATCGCGCTCAACGCTTCACCGGCGACAGCGACGAGGAGACCGCCGCGGTGCGCGCCGCGGTCGAGGCCGCCGACGTCGGCTTCGCGGTGATCGACGCGCCCAACCGCGGCGCCGAGGGCGGCGTCGCGCTGGCCCAGGTGGTGCTCGACACGCTGGCCCGCCACGGCAAGGCGCCGGCCCGCACGCTGTACGCGCCCGAGGACTCGCTCCGCACCAAGATCGAGCGGATCGCGACCAAGATCTACCGGGCCAAGGAGGTGGTGCTGGCCGACGAGGCCGTCGCGCAGCTGGCCGAGCTCGAGGCCGCCGGCCACGGCCACCTGCCGGTGTGCATGGCCAAGACCCCGGCGTCGTTCACCGACGATCCCAGCCGCCCGGGCGCGCCCGACGATCACGTCCTGACCGTGCGCCGGTTCGAGCTCGCCGCCGGCGCCGGCTTCATCGTCGCGCTGTGCGGCGCGATCGTGCGCATGCCCGGGCTGCCCAAGGCGCCGCGGGCGCTGGCGATCGATCTGGTCGACGGCCAGATCGTCGGCGTCGGCTGAGCTCCCAGCGGGTTCGTCGCCGAACCCAGGCAGGTGGAGGGGCCCTCCGAAATCCGTGGTCTCGACTATCCCGGGTCGGCACCTCGGGGGCACGCCCCGCCAGGGCCCCGATCCAGGAGAACCTCCCGGCCCGGGGACGGCCCAAGCAGGCCCGAGCGCGGTCACAAGCTCGGGCGCCGGCCCGGTCCGCCACAGTTCGAGATTCTCGACAGGTTCCGTCGTCGGCGCGGCCTCGAGCGAACCGCGGGCGGCGGCCGGGGGCTTGCGCCGCGCGGCGCGGGCACTACGGTGATCCGCATCATGAGGTCGTCCTTCGTCAACCAGCTGAAGACCATCGGTCTGCTGGGCGCCCTGACGGCGCTGCTCGTGGTGATCGGCGGCGCGCTGGCGCCCGGCATGCTCTGGCTGTTCGGCGCCATCGCCGTCGCGCTCAACCTCGGCTCGTACTACTTCAGCGACCGCATCGTCCTGGCCATGAACCGGGCCCACCCGGTCGCGCCCGGCACCGACCCGGCCCTCGAGCGCATGGTCGCCGAGCTGGCCGCGCGCGCCGAGCTCCCGACGCCACGGCTGTACGTGATCGACGACCCCGCGCCCAACGCGTTCGCGACCGGCCGCGACCCGGCCCACGGCGTGGTCGCGGTCACGACCGGCATCCGCCGGCTGCTGACCGAGCGCGAGCTGCGGGGCGTCATCGCCCACGAGCTGGCCCACATCCACAACCGCGACATCCTGATCGCCTCGATCGCCGCGATGCTGGCGACGATCGTGTCGTTCGTCGCGACCGCCGTGCAGTGGGGCGTGATGCTGGGCGGCGGCCGCGATGACCGCGACGGCCGCGGCGGCGTGATCGGCGCGCTGGCGCTGGCGATCGTCGCGCCGATCGCCGCGACGATCATCCAGCTGGCGATCTCGCGCTCGCGCGAGTACGGCGCCGACGCCTACGGCGCGCGCATCTCCGGCGATCCGCTGGCGCTGGCGAGCGCGCTGGCCAAGCTCGAGCGCGGCAACGCCCGGATCCCCCTGCACACCGTCGGCGACTCACCGGCCACCGCCAGCCTGTACATCTGCGCGCCGCTGTCCGGCGGCGGCGTCGCGAGCTGGTTCTCGACCCACCCGCCGATCCCTGAGCGCATCCGCCGGCTGCAGGCGCTGGCCGACGACGTGGCGCCGCGGCGACGGCGCGCGGCCTGAGCCACGAGCTGGGCCGAGCCGTGACCGCCGCGGTCAGGGCGCGGCGGGCGTGAGCTCGGCGCCGCACACCGCCATCGTGTAGCTGGCGGGCAGCGTGGCCGAGCGGGTCGCGCCGCCGATCCAGATCCAGTACAGCGTCGCCGGCTTGACCGCGGTCACGACCAGCTCGCCGACCACCGCCGCCGCCGGTGAGCCCAGCGGATCGTCGGGGTGATCGGCCTCGAACACGTACACGTCCAGATCCGCGGCCGCCGCCCACGCCGCCCGGATCTCGAGGAAGTTCGTGGTCTGCCCGGTGTAGACCGCGAAGGTGTCGCGGTCGTGGTAGTCGTCGCCGGCCGGCGGCACGTCGGCGGACAGGCCGGCGAGCACGGCGCGACCGCCCGACGACACGGCCCGCGCGGTGACCTCGGGCGCGTCGGACGCCAGCGGCGTCGCCGCGGTGGTGAGCGGCTGGGTGTGGACGGCCACGACGTCGTTGGCGCGGTGGCCGGCCGTGGCCTCGTCGCGCTCGACGTAGTCGGGCACGGTCACGCCCAGGGGACAGCGCGCGGCCGGCTCGTCGGGACCGATCGACATGCGGTACGGGATCGGCGCCGAGGTGGCGCCGGTCGCGACCAGCGTGAGCACGTGGGCGCCGGCCGGCAGCGCCGCGACCGCCACGCCGATGCCGCCGATCACGCGGGCCCGCGTCACCAGCCCGCCGGGCGACTCGATGTCGAGCTGCAGCCGCGCCAGGCCCGCGGCCCCCGGCGCGCTGATCCGGACCACGACCGGCCCGGGGTTGGGCATCGTCAGCTCGAACCGATCGCGATCGAGCTCGGCCGGGCCCGGGTGATCGGTGGCGACGGTGCCGCAGATCGCGGTCGTGGGCCCGCCGACGACCAGGCCGGTCGGCTCGGGCGTCGTCGCGTTGGCGAGGTCGGCGAGCTCGCGGTAGCAGTCGCCGACCGCCGCGTCGCCGCCGCTGGCGTCGCCGACCGCCGCGTCGACCACGCTGCTGGCGTCATCGCCGCCGCACGACGCCAGCGCGACCATCAACGGCAGGACCAGCACATGACGCATCGCTCGATCTGGCACGCTAGCGCCTCGGGTCGTGGGTGTCCAGCGACCACCCGGGCACGCGCGACCGAGCGCACACCGCTATACTCCCCGGCCATGCGCCCATGGACCTCAGCCGCGACGGCCGTCACGGTGGCCTCGCTGGTGACCGCGGCTCACGCCGACCCGCTCGAGGTCGGCGGCTTCTTCGGACCGCGGCGCTTCGCCGACGACGTCGTGCTCGGTGCCGACGGCCAGGGCCAGACCTCGCTGGGCACCTCGGTCGTGCTGGGCCCGCGGATCGCGCGCCCGCTCTTGCCCTGGCTGGTGCCCGAGCTCGAGCTCGCGATCTCGCCGGCCACCACCCGCGCCTTCGACGTCAGCGTGTTCTGGCTCGAGCCGCGGGCGCTGGTGCGGATCGAGCTGCGCCCCGGCGCGCGCCTGCGCCCGTTCTTCGGCGTGGGCGTCGGCATGGCGACGGCGCTGTCGAGCAAGCGCGTGATCTACGACAGCGGCCTCACCGTCGACGGGTTCGGCGTGGCCGGGCTGGGCTGGAACCCCGGCCGCGGCCTGCGGGTGCGGCTCGACGTCCGCGTCGGCGTGCTGCCGGCGCGCGCCGACGCCGCCCGCCCGGTCACCGTCGAGGGCGAGGTGCTGCTCGGCGTCCACGTGCCCCTCGGAAGGTCCCACGCCGCGCCGACCGCGCGCGGCCCCGAGCGCGCGCCGACCGAGCTCGACCGCGACGGCGACGGCCTGGCCGACGCCGAGGACGCCTGCCCCGACCGCGCCGAGGACCACGACGGGTTCGAGGACAAGGACGGCTGCCCCGACATCGACAACGATCTCGACCACGTCCTCGACATCAGCGACAAGTGCACCGAGGTGGCCGAGGTCTACAACGGCTTCGAGGACGACGACGGCTGCCCCGACCTGGTCCCGCCCGCGGTCGATCAGGTGGTCGGCACCGTCGAGGGGCTGCTCTACCGCGAGGGCGAGGCCGAGGTCCGCGCGATCGCCAAGGACGGGCTCGATCGCCTGGCCCAGGTGCTCGAGCAGAACCCGTCGGTGCGGGTGATCCTGGTCGGGCACACCGACGACCGCGAGGCCCTGCCCGAGCCGGCGCCGCCGCCCGCCGACGGCGCCGCGCCCGCCGGCGATCCCGCCGACGGCGAGGCCCTCGCGCTCGAGCTCGGGCGGGCGCGCGCGACCGCCGTGCGCGCGGCGCTGATCGAGCGCGGCGTCGCCCGCGGCCGGATCGTCGTCGACAGCGCCGGCGCCGCCGCGCCGGTGTCCGACAACGGCACGCCGCGCGGCCGCCTGCGCAACCGCCGGGTCGAGCTGCGCCTGTACATCCCCGACCGCGGCACCTGAGCTCCAGAGGGTTCGTCGCCGAACCCAGGCAGGTGCAGGGGTGCTCCGAAGGCCGTGGGCTCATCCGGACCAGGTCGGCATCTCGAGGGGCAAGCCCCGATGAGGGCCCCCACCCAGGACGCGAGACTCCCGGCGCATCGACCGGTGCTCGACCGAAAAAGTTACAAGCGAGCCCCTCCGAGACGCGAAACGCCCGGCGCATGGTCCGGTGCTCGACCGAAAGACTGACAAGCTCTGCGCTTCAGCGGACCTGTCGCCAGGCCCAGGTGCAGGGGTGCGCCGAAGTCCGCGGCCGGGTCGGCACCTCGAGGGGCAAGGCCCGACAGGGCCCCACCCAAGACCACCAAGACGCGAGCCTCCCGGCGCGTGGACCGGTGCGCGGCCGCGGTCAGCTGGCCGTGACGTAGCCGGTCTCGACCAGCAGGTACAGCAGGCGCAGGAAGTTGGTGCGGGCGTCGGCCGAGCGCACCCGCGCCAGCACCTCGCCCAGCGTGGTCGCGGTCGCGAGGCCCTGGACCCGAGCGACCGCCTCGCCGAGGCCGAAGTCGGGCAGCGCGACGCCGACCTGCCCGCGCTCGAGGCGATCGCGCTCGTGGGCCGCGGCCCACTCGTCGACGAACGCGACGTCGAGCGCGGTGGCGCCGGCGCCGAGGATCCGGTACGCGTCGAGGTGGAGCGGCTTGACGGTGAACGGGTTGTTGCGCCCGGCGTACCAGCGGTAGCGGCCCTTGGGCCACGTGCACACGTCGATCAGCTTGGCGCTCACCTGCTTCGACAGGAGCCGGTACGCGTCGATCGCGCGCACGAGCCCGAGCCCGACCAGCGTGTCGGCCAGCCGGCCGCCGAAGTGCGGCATCACCGACACCGCGCGCGCCAGCGCCTGCGGCGACAGCGCCCCCTGCGCCACCAGGAACTCGCCGAACCGCTCGGTGCTGACGTTCGACGACACGAACTGCGGGTGGCCGGCGTCGAAGTACGCCTCCTTGAGGATGCCGGCCCGGCCCTCGAGCACGAGCAGGCCGCCGGCCTGCTCGACCGCGAGCCGGTGCAGCAGGCGGATCGGCGAGATCTGCCGCAGGTCGCCCGCGTCGGTGGGCGCCGGTCGGGGCCCGCGATCGAGCGGCCCGAGATCGGTCTCGACGACGATGTCGTGGGACGGCTCGTCCTCGACCACCTCGTCGGGCGCGCCGCTCGACACGCCGGCGATGAACTCGGCCCGGGCCACCTTCTTCTCGCGCAGCGCCCGGGCCTGGCTCATCTGGGTCATCGGCCCCGACAGCGTCGCGATCTCGACCTGGGGCGACTGCACGACCGCGCTGTCGTCCATCGACGGCGCCGCCTGGATCCGCGCCACGAACCCGGCCAGATCGCGGGCGTCGGGCCGGCCGTTGCGGTGCAGCCAGCCGGTGATCGCGTCGCGCATCTCGCCCGCGGTCCGCCAGCGATCCTCGGGCCGTCGCTGCAGCGCCTTCTCGGCGATCACCCGCAGCTCGGTCGGGACGTCGCCCGCGTACTTCTCGAGCCGCTCGAGGTTGGCGTCGCGCACCATCAGCAGCACGTCGAGATCGCTCGGCGCCGAGAACAGCCGCCGCGCCATCGCGGTCTCGGCCAGCACGATCCCGAGCGCGAACACGTCGCTGCGGCCGTCGAGCTCGGCGCCCGACACCTGCTCGGGCGACATGTAGCCGTACTTGCCCTTGAGCATGCCGGCCTCGGTCTTGTGGTTGCGCTCGAACGCGCGGGCGATGCCGAAGTCGGTGAGCTTGACGTCGCCGCGGCGCGACACCAGCACGTTGCCCGGCGACACGTCGCGGTGGACCAGGCCCAGCGGCCGGCCGTCGGCGCCGAGCGCGTGGTGGGCGTAGTCGAGCGCGTCGAGGGTCTCGCGCGCGATCAGCGCGGCCAGCTGGGCCGGCAGGCGGATCTGGGTGCGCGCGCACTCGCGCAGCAGCGCCAGCACGTCGATGCCGTCGACGTACTGCATCGCGATGTACGGCGTGTCGGCGTCGGTGCCGAGCTCGAACACGTGGACGATGTTCGGGTGATCGAGCTGGGCGGTGAGCCGGGCCTCGTCGAGGAACATCTGGACGAAGGCGGGATCGGCCGCGAGGTGCGGCAGGATCTTCTTGAGCACGACCAGCTTCTCGAAGCCGTGCTCGCCCAAGGCCTTGGCCTTCAAGAGCTCGGCCATGCCGCCGACCGCCAGGCGCTCGAGCACCTGGTACTTGCCGACGGTGGCGGGTACCGGCCGCATGAAGGGTCAGCTTATACCGCGTCGGCGCCACGCGGGATCGCCGACGGGCATCGCCGAATGACTGGTCGGGCCGCTACCCCGGCGTTACCGGAACGTGTCCTTCCAGCGGCGCAGGATCCCGAACACCGCGGCCGGGTCGGCCGGATCGATGCTGGCGTCGCGCGCGCACGCGGCCGCGACCACCGTCGGCTCGGTCACGCGCACGAACGGGTTGGTCGCGCGCTCGTCGGCGATCGTCGACGGCGTCGTCGCGACCCCGGCCACGATCGCCGCGGCCCGCGCGGCGATGGCGGGGTTGTCGGGCTCGACCGCCGCCGCGAACCGCAGGTTGGCCGCGGTGTACTCGTGGCCGAAGTACACGCGCGTGGTCGGCGGCAGCGCCGCCAGGCGCGCCAGCGACGCCTGCATCTGCGGCGGCGTGCCCTCGAACATGCGGCCGCAGCCGGCGCCGAACAGGGTGTCGCCGGTGAACACCGCGTCGCCGACGACGAAGCTGATCGCCCCGCTGGTGTGGCCGGGGTTCTCGATCACGCGCGCGCGCAGCTCGCCGAGCTCGAGCTCGTCGCCGGCGACCACGCCGCGGGTCAGGCCGCCGATGCGCGGGCGATCGCTGGCGTGGCCGATCACCGCGAGGTCGGGCTGGGCCGCGACCAGCGCCGCGACGCCGCCGACGTGGTCGGGGTGGTGGTGGGTCGCCCAGATCGCGACCAGGGTCACGCCCTCGGCCGCGACCGCGGCGGCGATCGGCGGCGCCTCCCCGGGATCGACCACGGCGGCGGCCTTGGTGGCCTCGCAGATCACCAGGTAGGCGAAGTTGTCGGACAGGCAGGGCACGGGGACGATACGCACCCTCGAACCGTAGCGTGTATGGTCGCGGCGATGTCGACGATGCGAGCCCAAGTGTTGCGCCAGCACGGCGGCCCCGAGGTGCTCGAGGCGGCGGAGCTGCCGATGCCCGAGCCCGGCCCCGGTCAGGTGCGCGTCGCGATCGCCGCGGTCGCGCTCAACCACCTCGATCTGTGGGTCCGGCGCGGCGGCCCGGCCTTCCACCTCGAGTACCCGCACCGGCTCGGCTCCGACATCGTCGGCACCGTCGACGCGGTCGGGCCCGGCGTCACCGACGTCGCGCTCGGCACCCGCGCGGTCGTGCAGCCGGGGCTGTCGTGCGGCCTGTGCCTGGCCTGCCTCGACGGCCACGACAACCTGTGCCGGCACTACCGGATCCTCGGCGAGAACGCCCAGGGCGGCTACGCCGAGGCCATCGTCATCCCGCGCGTGAACCTGGCGCCCTACCCCGGCGAGCTGCCGTGGATCGAGGCGGCCGCGGCGATCCTGCCGTTCCTGACCGCGTGGCAGATGGTGGTCCGCAAGGGCCAGGTCACGCCCGGCGCGACCGTGCTGGTCCAGGGCGGCGGCTCCGGCGTCGGGGTCGCGGCGATCCAGATCGCCAAGCTCCACGGCGCCCACGTGATCACCACCGTCGGCAGCGACGACAAGGTCGCGGCCGCGCGCGGGCTCGGCGCCGACGTCGTCGTCAACTACCGGACCGCCGACTTCGCCGAGGTGGCCCGGGCCCACACCGGCAAGCGCGGCGTCGATCTGATCATCGAGCACGTCGGCGGCGAGGTGTTCGAGCGCTCGATCCGCGCGGTCCGCAGCGGCGGCCGCATCGTCACCTGCGGCGCCACCGCCGGGTTCGCGCCCAAGATCGATCTCCGGCACGTGTTCTTCCGCCAGATCGAGATCCTGGGCTCGACGATGGGCAGCAAGGCCGACCTCTTGACCGTGCTCGGCCACGTCGCCGCCGGCCGCCTGCACCCGATCGTCCACGCCGCGATGCCGCTCGCGGCCGCCGCCGACGGCCACCGCCTGCTCGAGGCCCGGGCCGCGTTCGGCAAGGTGGTGCTGACGGTGGCGCCGTGACCGCGTGCGTGGTGGTGCGCGGCCTCGGCAAGGACTACGGCGCGCGGACCGCGGTCGCCGCGCTCGACCTCGAGGTCCCGAGCGGGAGCATCTTCGGGCTGCTCGGGCCCAACGGCGCCGGCAAGACCACGACGATCTCGATGATCGCCGGCGTGGTCACGCCCGATCGCGGCACCGCGATGGTCGCCGGCCACCGGGTCGGCGCCAAGGGCGACGCCGCCAAGCGCGCGCTCGGGCTGTGCCCGCAGGAGCTGGCGCTGTACGAGGATCTGACCGCGCTGCAGAACCTGACCTTCTTCGCGCGCCTCTACGGCCTCCACGGCCGGGCCCTGGCCGACGCGCTGGCGTGGGCGCTCGACGTCGCCGGCCTGGCCGAGCGCGCGCGCGAGCCGGTGCGCACGTTCTCGGGCGGGATGAAGCGGCGCCTCAACCTCGCCGCGGCGATCCTGCACAAGCCGACGCTGGTGATCCTCGACGAGCCCACCGTCGGCGTCGATCCCCAGAGCCGCCGCCACGTGTTCGACGCCATCCGCGCGCTGCGCGACGACGGCATGACCGTGCTCTACACCAGCCACTACCTCGAGGAGGTGGCCGAGCTGTGCGATCAGGTCGCGATCATGGACCACGGCGAGATCGTGGCGCAGGGCACGCTGGCCGAGCTGGTCGCGCGCCACGGCGGCGTGCCGCCGCTGGAGCTCGAGCTGGCCGGCGACCCGGCCGCGGTGCTGGCGGCCCGGGCGCTCGCGGCCCGCCACGGCCCGCTCACCGGCGCCGGCGCGGTGCTGCGGCTGCCGCGGCCGCCGGCCCTGGCGCCGCTGTTCGCCGACCTCGAGACCGCGGGCGCGACGGTCGTGCGGGTGACGGCCCAGGCGACCAGCCTCGAGACCGTGTTCCTGACCCTGACCGGCCACTCGCTGAGGGACGAATGATCGGCGCCGCCATCACGAAGGACCTGCAGCTGCTGGTGCGCGATCGCGGCGCGCTGGTGACGATGTTCCTGTTGCCGGTCGTCTTCATCGCGGTGTTCGGCTCGATCTTCGGGGGCGGCGGCGGCGACGCGCGCCGGCGGCTCGCGGTCGTCGCCGATCCGGCGTCGCCGCGCGCGGTCGCGGTCGCGCGGTGGTCGCGGCCACCGGCATGTTCGAGATCACCCCCGCGGTCGACGCCGCGGCCGCGCGCCGCGCGGTCGCCGACGAGCGCGCCGACGCCGCGCTGATCCTGCCGGCCGACTTCGATCCCGCGGGCGGGCACCCGGCCGAGCTGGCGATCGATCAGGCCGGGCCGCCGCAGGTGCGGCTGCCGGTGGTCGGCGCGGTCACCGCGATCGTCACCCGCGCGGTGTTCCCGCCGGCGGCCGGCACCGACGTGACGGTGCTGGTGCCGACGACGCCGCCCGGCATCCGCCGCGAGCTGGCCGGGATCACCGGCTTCCAGGTCACGGTGCCCGGCAACGCCGTGCTGTTCGGGTTCTTCCTGGCGCTCACCGTCGGGATGGCGTTCCTCGAGGAGCGCAAGTGGGGCACCTGGCGCCGGATCCTGGCCGCGCCGGTGTCGCGCGCGTCGATCCTCGTCGGCAAGCTGGTGCCGTACTTCGTCGTCGGGCTGGTGCAGTTCGCGTTCCTGTTCGCGATCGGCGTCGTCGCGTTCGGCATGCGCATCGGCGGCAGCGTCGCCGCGCTGGCGCTCCTGACCGTCGCGGTCGTGGCGTGCGCGACCAGCCTGGGCCTGGCGATCGCGGCCATCGGCGGCAGCGAGAAGCGCATGGGCTCGATCGGCTCGGTGTGCCTGCTGGTCATGGGCCTGCTCGGCGGCGCGATGGTGCCGCGCGCGGTCATGCCGCCGGTCATGCGATCGATCGGCCTCGCGGTGCCGCACAGCTGGGCGCTCGACGGCTACACCACGCTGCTGGTCCGCGACGGCGCCGGGGTCGGCGACGTGCTGCCGCAGATCGGCGCGCTGCTCGCGTTCACGCTGGTGTTCGCCGGCTTCGGCGTGGCCCGGTTCCGGTTCGAGCGCTGACCGCGGCTAGAGCCCGTCGCACTCGGTGCTGAACTGTTCCTTGGGCGGCGTCGCCGTGGCGCTCTCGACCAGGATCGACCCGATCGTCGGCAGGCCGCCGCCGACCGGCACCGCGCACAGCGCGTAGTCGCCCTCGAGGCGCATCCGCATCGTCGCGTTGACCTGCGAGTCGCCGGCGTCGGTCGCGGGCTCGGTCGCGGTGGGGCGGATCTCGATCGACAGCTGGAAGTCGACCTCGGTGGCGTCGTCGGGGAACTCGAGGCCGGAGATCGCGTTCTCGGACACGACCGCGCCGTCGGCGGCGGCGAGCTGCGCCAGCGCCAGCGCCAGCGTGCGGGTGTCGGGGTCGAGCGTCGCGGTGCCGCGCAGCCGGATGGTGTCCGTGGTGACGCCGTCGGCGCGCACGCGCTTGAGCCCGATCAGGTACTCGCCGTCGACGTGCGGCAGGTGGCCAGCGACGTCGTCGATGCCCACGAAGGTCTGGCAGCCGCCAGCGGCGAGGACGAACAGGACCAGCGGAGCGCGCGCCATGACGAGGCCACTGTAGCACCGCCGTCGGCCGCCGGGCAGCTCGGGCCCGACCCGCGCAACCCCGCGACACCGCTATAGCGTCTGAATTTCTCACAAGACGGAACCGTTATAACGTTGACACGTCCGCTATCACGGAGCACGGTGGCGGCCACCGAGGAGATGCCCATGACCGCCGATTCGCTCCGCTTCGAGACCCTGGCCCTGCACGCCGGCTACGAGCCCGATCCGACGACCGGCTCGCGCGCGGTGCCGATCTACCAGACGACCTCCTACAAGTTCCGCGACGCCGACCACGCCGCGGCGCTGTTCGCGCTCAAGGAGTTCGGGAACATCTACACGCGGATCATGAACCCCACCAACGACGTGTTCGAGAAGCGGCTGGCCGCGCTCGAGGGCGGGGTCGGGGCGCTGGCGGTGGCGTCGGGCCAGGCGGCCGCGACCCTGGCGATCGCGACGATCCTCAAGGCCGGCGACGAGCTGGTCAGCGCGGCGTCGCTCTACGGCGGCACCTACAACCTGTTCAAGGTCACGCTGCCGCGGTTCGGCATCACCACCCGCTTCGTCGCGATCGACGACCTGGCCGCGGTGCGCGCGGCGATCGGCCCCAGGACCAAGGCGCTGTTCATCGAGGCGCTCGGCAACCCGCGCCTCGACGTCCCCGACCTCGCGGCGCTGGCGCAGGTGGCCAAGGACGCCGGCATCCCGCTGATCGTCGACGCCACCGCGGTGACCCCGGCGCTGGTCAACCCGATCGCCCACGGCGCCAACATCGTCGTCCACAGCGCGACCAAGTACATCGGCGGCCACGGCACCGCGATCGGCGGCGCGATCGTCGACGGCGGCAACTTCGACTGGGCCAACGGCAAGTTCCCCGAGTTCACCGAGCCCAACCCCGGCTACCACGGCCTCAAGCTGCACGAGGCGTTCGGCAACCTGGCGTTCATCCTCAAGGCCCGGGTCGAGCTCCTGCGCGACCTCGGCCCGTCGCTGTCGCCGTTCAACGCCCACGCGTTCATCACCGGCCTCGAGACGCTCAAGCTGCGGGTCGAGCGCCACTCCGAGAACGCGCTGGCGATCGCCCAGTTCCTGCAGCAGCACCCGCGCGTGGCCTGGGTCCGCTACCCGGGCCTCGAGGGCGATCCGTCGCACGCGCTGGCGCGGAGGTACTTCCGCGGCGGCTTCGGCGGCCTGGTGACGTTCGGCGTCAAGGGCGGCCTCGACGCCGGCAAGAGGCTGATCAACAGCGTCAAGCTGTTCTCGCTGCTCGCCAACATCGGCGACGCCCGCTCGCTGATCATCCACCCGGCGTCGACCACGCACCAGCAGCTGTCGGCCGACGAGCAGCGCGCGACCGGCGTGACCGAGGACCTCGTGCGGCTGTCGGTCGGGCTCGAGCACAAGGACGACATCGCCGCCGATCTCGATCGCGCGCTCCGGGCCAGCGCGTGACCGCCGCCGGCGCCCCGACCTGGTTCGAGCTGGTCCTGCCGCCGCTCGCGCTCGAGGCCGGCGCCGCGCTCGCGCACCACGTCGTGCGCGGCTGGCACTGGGGCCCGGCCGAGGACGCGGCGGTGCTGGCGGCGACGACGATCCCGGTCGAGGCCGCGCGCCGCTGGCAGGTCGAGGCGCGCGCGACCGGCGCCCTGGCGGTGCTGGCGCGCCGGCAGCCGTCGGCGCGGACGCCGCTGGCGCCGCAGATCCCGACGGTGCTGGTGGTGCACGCGCTCACCGGCGACGCCGGCGCCGGCGGCGTCGACGGCTGGTGGGCGCCGCTTTTCGGCCCTGGCCGCGCCCTCGATCCGAGCCAGGTGCGGGTCGTGTGCGTGAACCTGCTGGGCTCGTGCTACGGCACCTCCGGGCCGACCGACGGCGGCTTCCCGCGCCTGGCCGACGACGGCCACGTCGCCGAGCTGGCGCCGAGCCGCGGCGGCTTCGCGGTGCCCGCGGTCGACCTGCCGGCGACGATCACGACCTGGGATCAGGCCCGCAGCATCCTGGCCGCGCTCGATCGCCTCGGCGTCGATCGGGTCGAGGCGGTGCTGGGCGGCTCGCTCGGCGGCATGGTGGCGCTGGCGCTGGCCGCGCTCGATCCCGACCGGTTCGCGCGGCTGGTGCCGATCGCCGCGACCGCGGCGGCGTCGGCGTGGGTGCTCGCGTGGAACCACGTCGGGCGCCAGGCGGTGCTGGCCGATCCGGGCTTCCCGGCCGACGCCCGCCGCGGCCTCGAGCTGGCCCGACAGCTGGCGATGGTGACCTACCGGGCCGAGCCCGGCCTCGACGCCACCCAGGGCCGCGGCCAGGGCAGCGCCGCGTGGTCGTCGCGCGCGCGCTACCGGATCCAGACCTACCTCGAGCACCAGGGCGCCAAGCTGGCGGCTCGGTTCGACGCGCGCGCGTACCTGGCGCTGCTGGGCGCGATGGACCACCACGACCTCGGCCGCGCGCCGCCGGCGCCCGGTCCCGACGAGCGCTGGCCCGCGCGGGTGCCGCCGCCGCCCGCCGCCCTGGCGGCCCTGGGCCAGGGCCCGCGCGCGCCGCTGCCGTCGTCGTGGGGGCTCGATCGCGTCCGCGCCGCGACCACCGCGGTCGCGATCGACGGCGATCAGCTGTTCCTGCCCAGCCACGGCGAGGCGCTCGTGCGGGCGCTCGGGGCCCGCGGCACCGACGCCCGGCTCGAGGTGATCACCAGCCCGCACGGCCACGACGCGTTCCTGATCGAGTGGGGCCAGCTCGACGCGATCGTGCGGCGCGCGCTCGACGTGGCGCCGGCCCGGACCCGCTGGCAGCCCCGGCTCTTGCGGTTCCCGGGCGTGGTCGGCGCGGCGGACTGATCGCCCGGGCGCTGGCGGTTCCCGGGCGTGGTCGGCGCGGCGGACCTGCTCGCCCGGGCGCTGGCGGTTCCCGGGCGTGGTCGGCGCCTCCGGCTGATCGCCCGGGCGCCGAAATCGGCGGCGCCCCCCCGATCCCCGCGCTACCCTACGCCCATGGGCACCTTCATCCTCGCGCAGTCGGGCCGCCGCCGCGGGCCCACGTTCATCGCTGGCCTGGTCGCGACCGCGCTCGCCGCCGCGCTGGTGATCCCGCACCTCGGTCGCAGCGCGCCGGCGCCGGCCCCGGCCCGCGACCTGGGCACCCGCCACGCCTGCGGGCGGGTCGCGGTGAACCCGACGCCGCCGACCGACGACGAGGCCTGTCGCACCGCGCTCGCCGCGCGGGCGGCGTGGCGCCTGCGCCAGGTCGAGGCGCGGGCCCAGGGCTTCGCCGGCGAGCTCGAGCAGGCGCCCGACTGGGCGCCCGCGGTCAACCACTGCCTCGCGCAGCGCACGCGCTGAGCCAGGTCGCGCGCTCGACGGCGCGGGCCAATGTTACGCTCGCGCCATGATGGGACGAAGTGCGGCCGCGCTCTGCGTCGTGATCGCGTCGGTCGGCTGCGGCGGTGACGACGGGGTCCACGTCGACAACCCGCTGGCCAACCCGGCCGACGGCCCCCCGGCCGGCAACCCCGACGGCGCCTGCGCGATCCCGGCCGAGGCCGCGCCCGAGGACAGCTCGACCCCGACCACCGTGGTCGGCGACGGCACCGCCGCCAGCTGCACCAGCGCCGCGTTCATCGCCGCGGTCGCGGGCGGCGGCGTGATCACGTTCGCGTGCGGGCCCGACCCGGTGACGATCAAGCTCGACGCCACCGCCAAGATCTTCAACGACACCGGCCCGAAGATCGTGATCGACGGCGCCGGCAAGGTCGCGCTCGACGGCCAGGGCCAGCACCGCATCCTGTACATGAACACCTGCGACGAGGCCCAGCGCTGGACCACCTCGCACTGCCAGAACCAGGACCACCCGCAGCTCACGGTGCAGAACCTGACCTTCGTCAACGGCGACGCCACCGGGCTGGACCCCGACGGCGGCGGCGCCATCTTCGTGCGCGGCGGCCGCTTCAAGATCGTCAACAGCCGCTTCTTCGGCAACCACTGCGACCCCAGCGGCCCCGACGTCGGCGGCGCGTCGGTGCGCACGCTGTCGCAGTACCAGCCGGCCGGCGCCGACGAGCCGCTGCCGGTCTACGTCGTCAACACCACGTTCGGCGGCGACGCCACCCACGGCAACAGCTGCTCGAACGCCGGCGGCCTGTCGAGCATCGGGGTCTCGCACACGGTCATCAACAGCCTGTTCGCGTTCAACTCGGCGATCGGCGCCGGCGCCAACCCGCCGCAGGCCGGCACCAGCGGCGGCGGCAGCGGCGCCGGCATCTACAACGACGGCAACACGTTCACGCTGCGGCTGTGCGGGGTGGCGATGACCGACAACCACGCCAACGAGGGCGGCGGCGCGATCTTCTTCGTCTCGAACGACACCTCCGGCCACCTGATCATCGAGGACTCGGTCTTGCGCCGCAACCCGTCCGACGGCTTCGAGACCCAGGGCTTCCCCGGCATCTTCTACCTCGGCCGGGGCCCGATCCAGGTCAGCGGCTCGACGATCGAGTAGCGGCGCGGTCAGCGCGCGGCGTAGGCGCGATCGAGCTTGGCGGCGACGATGAAGTCGCGCTCGGACAGGCCGTCGACGTCGTGGGTCGACAGCCGCACGTCGATCCGGCCCCAGCCGATCGCGAGCTCGGGGTGGTGATCGTCGGCGTCGGCGATCGCGGCGATGGCCCCGGCGAACGCGGCCGCGTCGGCGAACCCAGCGAAGGCGTAGCGGCGGCGCAGCTCGTCGCCGACGACGGCCCAGGCCCCGCTCAGCTCGGCCGCGAGCGCGCGCAGCGGCGCGCCGATCAGCCGACCGGCGGAGGCGGGCACGTCACGGCCCGAGCGATCGAGGAGCGCGGTGGTCATGGCGCGACCGTAGCCCAGGTTGGCCGCGACGGCCCACCGGCACGGACCGGCACGCCGGTTCGCCGCGAGCGGCGCGCGCGCCCCGGACGCGATGGGCCGTGACGCCGGTTCGCCGCCGCCGCCGCGCGCGACGCACGACCGCGGTCGTCCCCGGCGGCGCCCGCGTATAGTACGCGCGATGTCGTCGCCCGATGGATACCAGCTCGTCGACGCCGCCGGTCAGCCGACCCGCGACGCGCCGTGGATCTTCCGCACCTACGCCGGCCACTCGAGCCCGGGGGCCTCGAACGCGCTGTACCGCGCCGGCCTCGAGCGCGGCCAGACCGGCCTGTCGATCGCGTTCGATCTGCCGACCCAGTGCGGCTACTCGTCGGACGCGCCGATCGCGCGGCCCGAGATCGGCAAGGTCGGCGTGCCGATCAACTCGCTCGACGACCTCCACCGGCTGTTCGACGGCATCCCGCTCGAGCGGATGAACACGTCGATGACGATCAACGGCACCGCGATGTGGCTCCTGGCCCTGTACGTGGCGCTGGCGCGCGAGCGCGGCGTGCCCGAGGCGTCGCTGCGCGGCACGATCCAGAACGACATCGTCAAGGAGTACCTGGCGCGCGGCACGTACATCTTCCCGCCCGAGCACTCGCTGCGCCTGATCGCCGAGACCTACGAGTACTGCGTCGACCGGCTGCCCGACTGGAACCCGTCGAACGTGTGCAGCTACCACCTGCAGGAGGCCGGGGCCACGCCGGTCCAGGAGGTCGGGTTCGCGCTCGCGACCGCGGTCGGCCTGCTCGATCGGATCAAGGCCCGGGGCCGCATCGACGCCGCGGCGTTCGCGCGCTGCGTCGGCCGGCTGTCGTTCTTCGTCAACAGCGGCATCCGGTTCGTCGAGGAGATGTGCAAGATGCGGGCGTTCGCCGAGCTCTGGGACGAGCTCGCGCGCGATCGCTACGGCGTCGACGATCCCAAGCTGCGGCTGTTCCGCTACGGCGTCCAGGTCAACTCGCTGGGGCTGACCGAGGCCCAGCCCGAGAACAACGCCTGGCGCATCCTGATCGAGGCGCTGGGCGTGACCCTGTCGCGCAAGGCCCGGTGCCGGGCGCTGCAGCTGCCGGCCTGGAACGAGGCGCTGTCGCTGCCGCGGCCGTGGGACCAGCAGTGGGCGCTGCGGCTGCAGCAGATCCTCGCCTACGAGACCGACCTGCTCGAGTACCCCGACCTGTTCGACGGCAACCCGGTGGTGGGCGGCAAGACCCAGGCGATCGTCGACGGCGCCCGGGCCGAGCTCGACCGCATCGTCGCGATGGGCGGGGTCCAGGCCGCGGTCGACTCGGGCTACATGAAGCAGGCGCTGGTGCGATCGATGACCGAGCGCATGGTCCGGATCGGCGGCGGCCAGCAGGTCGTGGTCGGGCTCAACCGCTGGACCGACGGCCTGCCGTCGCCGCTGACCACCGGCGAGGACGGCGGCATGTTCACGCTCGACGCCACCGCGGTCGACGACGCGCTCGGCGCGCTGGCCGCGACCCGGGCCCAGCGCGATCCGGCGCGGGCGACGGCGGCGCTGGCGGCGCTGACCGCGGCCGCGCGCGACGGCGCCAACCTGATGGAGCCGTCGATCGCGTGCGCGCTGGCGCGGGTCACCACCGGCGAGTGGGCCGACGCCCTGCGCGCGGTCTTCGGCGAGTACCGCGCGGTCACCGGCATCGACGGCCAGTCGCTCGACCTCGGCGGCGATCGCGCGGCCGCGCTGCGGGCCCGGGCCGACGGGTTCGTCGCCGCCCACGGCCGACGCCCGCGCCTGGTGGTCGGCAAGCCCGGCCTCGACGGCCACTCCAACGGCGCCGAGGTGATCGCGGTCGCGGCCCGCCACGCCGGGTGGGACGTGATCTACGCCGGCATCCGGCTGGCGCCCGATGACATCGCCGTGAGCGCGATCGAGGAGGACGCCGATCTGATCGGCGTGTCGATCCTCAGCGGCTCGCACCTCGAGCTGACGGCGCAGCTCATGGCCGGGCTCCGGGCCCGCGGCGGCGGCGACATCCCGGTCGTCGTCGGCGGCATCGTCCCCAAGCCCGACGTCGTCGTGCTGCTGTCGATGGGCGTGCACGCGGTGTTCACGCCGGCCGACTACGATCTCGGCCAGGTGATCGAGCGCATGTTCGACGTGGTCGAAGGCAAGGCGTGAGCGACGCCGCCGCGGTCACCGCCGCCCGCGCCGGCGACAAGCGCGCGATCGCGCGGCTGGTGACCGTGTTCGAGGACGCCCGCGTCGAGGCCGGGGCCCGCCGCGCGGCGGTGCTGGCGGCGCTCGCCGATCGACCGGTCGGGCGCGTGGTCGGCCTGACCGGCGCGCCCGGCGTCGGCAAGTCGACCCTGGTCGGCGCGCTGGCCACCGCGCTGGTCGCCGGCGGCGAGCCCCGGGTCGCGGTGGTCGCGGTCGATCCGTCGAGCCCGCTGACCGGCGGCGCGCTGCTCGGCGACCGCACCCGCGTCCGGTTCGCGCCCGACGACGAGCGCCTGTACTTCCGCAGCCAGGCCTCGGGCGCGATCGCCGGCGGCGTGGCCCGCGCCACCCACCAGGTGTGCCGGCTCCTGGCCCGGCTGTTCGCGACGGTGCTCGTCGAGACCGTCGGCGTCGGCCAGGGCGAGATCGAGATCGTCCGGATCGCGGACACCACCTGGCTGGTGCTCCAGCCCCACGGCGGCGACGGCGTCCAGTTCATGAAGGCCGGCCTGATGGAGGTGCCCGACGGCTTCGTCGTCAGCAAGGCCGACCTCGGCGTCGCCGCCGGCGCCACCGCCAGCGCGCTGACCTCGGCGCTGCGCCTGACCGCGCCCGGCGCCGGCCCGCGCCCGGTGATCGTGACCTCGGCGGTCACCGGCGCGGGGATCGCCGAGCTGGCCGCGGCCATCGCCGCCGGGCCCCGGGGCGGGCTCGCGGCCAAGGAGCCGTGGCTGTTCGAGCGCTGGGTCGTCGACGAGTACGGCCAGGCCGGGCTGCGGCGGCTGGCGACGCTGGCGCCGTCGACCGCGGCCTACCTCGCGGACCACGGCGGCCTCGATCGCGCGCAGGCCGCGTTCGCCGCCGGGTGAGCGGTCCTTGCGCGTCGGCGCAGGTCGTCCCACGGTGACCACATGACCACCGCCGTCCGCTCCGCCTCCGACGCCGACTTCGCCGACACCGTCCTGGCTCGCTCGCGCGCGGTGCCGGTGCTGGTCGACTTCTGGGCGCCGTGGTGCGGGCCGTGCCGCGTGCTCGGGCCGGTGCTCGAGGACCTGGCCGCGAGCGAGGTCGGCCGGTTCGAGGTGGTCAAGGTCGACACCGAGCAGAACCCCGAGGTGGCCGCGCGCTACCAGATCAGCAGCATCCCGGCGGTCAAGCTGTTCGTCGACGGCGAGGTCGCCGCCGAGTTCGTCGGCGCGCTGCCCGAGCCGCGCATCCGGGCCTTCCTCGACGAGCACCTGCCCAGCGCCGCCGCGGAGCACGCCCACGACGCCGCCCACGCCCTGGCCCTGGGCGATCTGACCGAGGCCCGGCGCCACGCCGAGGCCGCCCTGGCCGCCGCGCCGCCGGCCGCGGCCGCGGCGACCGCGCACGCGGTGCTGGCGCGCTGTGACCTCGCGGCCGGCGCGCTGGCCGAGGCGGCGGCCCACGGCGGGGCCGTGCCCCCGGCCGCGCCCGAGTGGGACGCGGCCCAGGCGGTGACCGAGCTGGTCGCGCTGGCCCAGGCCACCGCCGCCGAGCGCGCCGACCCGCCCGAGACCCCGACCGCCCGGTTCGCGCACGCGATCGCGGCGATCAGCGCGGGTGACGTCACCGACGGCCTCGACCAGCTGCTGGCGCTGGTCGGCGACGATCGGCGCTGGCGCGACGAGGCCGCGCGCAAGGCCATGCTGATCGTGTTCCGCGTGATCGGCATCCGCAGCGACACCGCCGACGCCTACCGTCGCCGCCTCAGCGTGCTGCTGTGATCGCGCCGGCGCGCCCCGCCGTCACGCCGCCGGCAGGCGCAGCACCAGCTCGGCGCCGGGGCTGACCGCGCGCGGCACCAGCTCGCCGGCCATCGCCACCGCCAGCGCGCGCGACAGCGCCAGGCCCAGCCCCAGCCCCGGCGGCGCGTCCTCGCCGACCGCGCGGGTGAACGCCTGGAACCGCCCGCGCCGAAGCGCCGCCGGCAGGCCGGGGCCGCGATCGCGCACGGCGATCTCGACCGTGTCGCCGGCGACCGCGACCGCCACGGTGATCGTGCGGTCGGCGGCGCCGCGGCTGTACTTCTCGGCGTTGTCGAGCAGGTTGCCGAGCACCCGCGCGACCGCGTCGCGATCGAGCCGCGCCGGGACCGACGCCGGCGCCACCAGCTCGACGGTCGCGCCGGCCCGGACCAGCCCCGGCTCGGCCCGCTCGATCACCTCGCGCACGACCTCGACCGCGTCGGCGGCCTCGGTCCGCACGGTCAGCGAGCCGCGCTCGAGCTGGGTCACGCCCATGACGTTGCCGACGACGCGCCCCAGGCGCGCGGCCTCGACCGAGATGCGGTGGGCGTAGTCCTTGTGCTTGGCCGGATCGCCGAGCTCGTCGGCCAGCATGTCGCCGTAGAGCTGGATGCCGGCCAGGGGCGTGCGCAGCTCGTGGGCCGCCGCCGCCGCGAACCGCACCCGCTGACGCGCGAGGCGCTCGCCGCGGGCGGTGACGCCGACCACCAGCAGGCCGCACACCAGCGCCAGCACGGCGACCGGCACGAACTTCACCAGGAACCCGTCGCGCAGCATCGCGGCCGAGCCCCGGACGTAGGCGAGGTCGTCGCGCGCGTCGATCCGGATCGCCCACGGGCTGCCGGCGATGCCCAGCGGCGCGCCGCCCTGGTCGACCAGCGCCGCCCCGGCGCCCCCGCGCTCCTCGAGCCACGCCGCCAGCGTGGCGCGGGTGACGGTCAGGCCCTGGGTGCGCGCGCCGTCGGGCGTGATCACCTGGCGCACCGCCACCAAGGTCGGCGCGCCGTCGATCGTCAGCGTGGTCCAGGTCAGCGGCGCCACCGTGATGATCACCGGCGCCGGCGGCGCGGCCGCCTTCCGGAGGCGCGGGGCCGGCGCGCGCGCCGGCGCGGGCGCTGGCTCGATCGGGTCCGCGGCCTGGTTCGGCAGCTGCACCCGCGGGCCGCCCCGGCGGTTCTGCGCGAAGATCTGGTTGGTGACCTGGTTCTGCTCGTAGGCCTCGGGTGGCAGCTCGATGGTCTGCACCGCCGGCTCGTTCGGGTCGCCGGCGTCGCCGTTGCCCAGCGCCTGCGCGCCGATCGCGGCCTGGCGCGCCCGCCGCGGCGCAATCGCCGCGACCTGCACCGGCGGCGCCGCCACCCGGACCGCGCCGTGCTCGGCCCAGCGCGCCAGCTCGTCGCGCACCGCGCCGACGCCGGCGAGCGCGGTGCGATCGGGCGCCTTGGCCTGGATCGTCTCGGGCACCTCGTCGTTGACGCTCGGCGACGACACCTGATCGCGCTCGTCGATCTGGAAGTGCAGCGCCACCAGCGGATCGGCCGGCCCGGTCGCCAGCGGCGACGGCGTCACCGACAGGCCCTCGCTGGCGCCGGCGGGGTCGTGGAACAGGTTCTGGTAGTGCAGGTACGGCCGCGCGCTCTCGCTCACGCGCAGCTCCTCGAGCCGCGCCGTCAGCGCGTCGGCCAGATCGGCCTCGCGATCCTGGGCCGCGCGCTCGACCGCGGCCACCGAGGCCGCGACCTGGCCGTCGACCTCGCGCACGCCGGCGCGGTACCAGCCGATCAGGACGATCGCGATCGCGCCGCTGATCAGCGCCGCCACCACGAACGTCCGGCCGCCGATCACGGCCCCTCCAGGCCCCAGGCGTAGCCGGCGCCCTTGACCGACACGACGATGCGCGGGTGGGCCGGGTCGCGCTCGATCTTCTTGCGCAGCACCACGATCGCCATGTCGACCGCGCGCGTGTGCAGGTCGCCGCGCTGGCCGAACACCTGCTCGAGGATCTCGGCTCGCGACACCGCGCGCCCGCGCTGCCGATGCAGCCACCGCACCAGCCCGGCCTCGCGCGGGGTCAGCGGCGCCACCGCGTCGCCGCGGCGCACGGTCAGGCGCCCGAGATCGAGGACGGCGCCGTCGACGTCGAGGTGCTCGACCACCTCGGCCGGGGCCCGCCGGCCCAGCGCCCGGACCCGGGCCAGGAGCTCGCGGGCCGAGAACGGCTTGGTGACGTAGTCGTCGGCGCCCTCGCCCAGCCCGCGGACCTTGTCGTCCTCGCTGCCGCGCGCGGTCAGCATCAAGATCGGCATGCCCGGCCGCGCCGCGCGCAGCCGCCGGCACACGTCCATGCCCGACAGCCGCGGCAGCATCAGATCGAGGACGATCAGGTCCCAGGCCTCGGCCAGCCCGCGCTCGACCGCGGCCAGGCCGTCGGCGACCGCCAGGGCGTCGTGGCCGTCCCCGCCGAGCAGGTCGAGCAAGCCCTCGCGGAGGCTGGCCTCGTCTTCGACCACCAGGATGCGCACGCCCCCAGTGTGCCATCCCCGCCGCCCCGGTAGGTCAGGCCCGTGTAAGGCCGCCGGCGATCGCCGCGCTCACCACGGCGTGTCGCGGTAGTCCTTGAGGAACCGGCCCCAGAGGTGGTGGCCGGTGGCGTGGCCGCTGAACACCGGATCGAGCACCCGGGCGGCACCGTCGACGATGTCGAGCGGCGGGTGGAAGCCGTGGACCTGGGTCTTCATCGCGGCGATCGTGACCGGGTCCTCGTCGGTGACCCAGCCGGTGTCGACCGCGTTCATGTGGATGCCGTCGCGCACGTAGTCCGCGGCCGAGGTCCGCGTCAGCATGTTGAGCGCGGCCTTGGCCATGTTGGTGTGCGGGTGCTTGTCGGTCTTGAACCGGCGGTAGAACTGCCCCTCCATCGCCGACACGTTGACGATGTGCTTGTCCTTGGTCGGCACCGCCATCATCAGCGGCTTGAGCCGCGCGTTGAGCACGAACGGCGCGATCGCGTTGACCAGCTGGACCTCGAGCAGCTCGGCGGTCGGCACGTCGGCCAGGGTCATGCGCCACGAGTTCGTGTCGCGCAGATCGACCTGCTGCAGATCGGCGTCGTAGTGCCCGGCCGGGAACAGGTGGCTGCCGCGCTCGAGGTCCTCGGCCAGGACCGGCACCTGCGACAGCACCGCCGCGCGCCACAGCCCGGCCGGCGCGCCGTCGCTGGTGGCCAGGGCCGCGCCCGACTCGAGCATCGGCGCGGCGGCGTGCTCGCCGACGCCCCACCACCGCGCCAGCATCGCGCGCTCGCGCGGGCCGACCTGATCGGGGCCGACCGCCTCGCCGGTCAGCAGGTGATCGTAGAAGCCGCTGGGCCGCCGCACGGTCTGGCAGGCGTTGTTGATCAGCACGTCGAGCCGCGACCACGTCGCCCGCACGTGCGCGCACAGCGCCTCGACCGAGGGCGTGTGGCGCAGATCGCAGCCGTACACGTGCGCGCGCGTGGCCAGGTCGGCGCCGTCGGGCTCGGCCGCGAGGCGTCGGGCGGCGTCGACCGGGAACCGCGTGACGATGATGGTCTCGGCCCCGGCCCGCAGCAGCTTCTTCGCGATCTCGGCGCCGATCTTGACCCGGGCGCCGGTCACCAGCGCGACCCGGCCGCGCAGGTCGACGGTCTGGTTGCGCTTGCGCCAGTTCTCGTCGGCGCAGGTCGGGCACATCGCGTCGTAGAACGGGTGCAGCTCGTGGAAGTCGACCTTGCAGACGTAGCAGTTGCGGGCCTCGTGGACCCGGCGCGGCGCGTCGTCGTCGCGGCGGGCCTCGGCCTCGGCCCAGGCGCCGGCGTCGGGCCCGTCGTCGGCGGCGTGGTCGGGATCGTCGATCAGCTCGCCCGGGGGCAGCTCGGGCACCTTGCCCAGCGACGTGAACAGCGGCAGCTTGCGCAGCGCGCGGATGCCGGCGCCGTCGAGGATCGCGCGGTCGGCCGACTTCACCGCCAGCTCGGCCTTGCGGGTCAGGCCCTTGCGCATGGCCTTGCGGGCGTAGCGATCGGGCCGCGACAGCCGCCCGGCCGCCACCATCAGGCGCCGGCGCAGCTCGTCGGACAGCTCGGCGACGCGGCGCGGATCGTCGGCGTAGCCCTCGAGGAGGGCCACCAGCCCGGCGAGGTCGGGCGGCGCGTCGGAGTCGGGCGGGTCGGATGACACGGCGGACGCTCTTAGCACCGCCGCCGCCCGGGCGGAACCCACACCGTATATATACGGTCCATGCGGATCCTGGCCTTGCTCGTGGCGGCGGCGGCGTGCTCGTCGTCGTCCCCGCCGCCCTCGTCGCCGGCGACGCCGCTGCCGACGCCGCCCTCACCGGCGACGCCGACGACCTACCACGCCACGATCCGCTGGACCGAGCACGGCGTGCCCCACATCGTCGCCGCCGACGTCGGCGGCCTCGGCTTCGGCCAGGGCTACGCCCAGGCGCGGGCGCACCTGTGCGAGCTCGCCGACGGGTTCGTGCGGGTGCGGGGCGAGCGCGCCCGCTACCTCGGCCGCGGCCCCGACGACGCCCACGTCCAGAGCGACGTGGTCCACCTGCAGCTCGGCTACCTCGCCCGCGCCCGCGCGCGCTTGCCGTCGACGTCGGCCGAGACCCGGGCGATGGTCGCGGGCTTCGCCGCCGGCTACAACCTGGCGCTGGCGCGCACGGCCCCGGCCGAGCAGCCGCGCGCGTGCCAGGGCGCCGCGTGGCTGACGCCGATCACCGACGTCGACGTCGCGGCCTACCTGCTGTCGCTCCAGGAGCTGGCGTCGACCCGGTTCCTGGCCGGCGCGATCGCCGGCGCCCAGCCCGGCGCGCCGACCGCCGCCGCGCCGCTGCCGTCGACGCCGGCCGGGGCCTCCAACGCCTGGGGCCTCGGGGCCGACCGCACCGCCAGCGGCGGCGGCGTGCTGATCGGCAACCCGCACTTCCCGTGGCAGGGCGATCTGCTGTTCCACGAGGCCCACCTGACGATCCCCGGCGACCTCGACGTCTACGGCGCGGCGCTGATCGGCACGCCCGGCATCCAGATCGGCACGACGCCGCACCACGCCTGGAGCCACACGTTCTCGGCCTCGACCCACATGGTCGTCTACCGGCTGGCGCTGACCGCGACCAGCGCGCTGCGCTACCGCCACGGCGACGCCACGGTGCCGATCACCGCGAGCCAGCTCGCGATCGCGGTGCGCGGCGACGACGGCGAGATCACCGTCGAGCGCCACACCGCGTACAACAGCGCGGTCGGCCCGATGCTCGACCTGCCCGGCGCCGGCTGGGACGGCCCCGGCGGCTTCGCGTTCACGCTGCGCGACGTCGCCGGCGGCGGCGCGCTCGCGCTCGATCAGTACCTGGCGATGGCGCGGGCGCAGACGCGGGCCGAGTTCGAGGCCGCGCTGGCGCTGCACGGCACGCCGTTCGTCAACACCGTCTACGTCGACGGCGCCGGCGACGCGCTCTACGTCGACGGCTCGCGCGTGCCCGACCTGACCTCGGACGCGCTCGCGCGCTGGAACCTGACCCGCAAGCTCGTGCCCGCGGTCGAGGCGGCCTGGGCCCAGGGGCTGGTCATCGTCGACGGCAGCGATCCGTTGAACGACCTGGCCCAGGACGATCCCCACGCCCCCGGCGCCATCCCGTTCGCGCAGGTGCCGCGGGTGCTGCGCCGCGACTACGTGATGAACGCCAACGACAGCGCCCAGTTCACCAACCTGGCCGCGCCCGAGGCGATCGCGCCCCGGTCGCCGCTGTGGGGCGACGATCAGCCGTCGCCGCGGACGCTGGCCAACCTGGCCGAGCTGACGCTGCAGACCGGGGCCGCCGGCGCCGACGATCGGTTCACGCTCGACGAGGCCATCGGCGCGATGCTGTCGAACCGCTCGTTCGTCGCCGGGCGCCTGCGCGACGAGGTCGCCGCCGCCTGCGCCGCCGGGCCGACCCCGAAGAAGCGCGCGGCGGTCGATCCGCTGGCGCGGCCGTGCGCGACCCTGGCCGCGTGGGACGGGCGCTTCGCCGTCGACAGCCAGGGCGCGCTGCTGTGGCGCGCGGTCGTCGACGCGCTGACCAGCGGCGGGCCGATCCCGTGGGCCCAGCGGTTCGATCGCCAGGCGCCGCGGCTCACGCCCGACGGGCTCACCACCTCGACCGCCGACGTGCGCGCCGCCATCGCCGCGGGCGCCGCGCGCCTGACCAAGGACGGCGTCGACCTCGTGGCGCCGCTGGCGGCGCAGCAGCAGGCCACGACGTCGGCGGGCGCGGCGCCCGTGCCCGGCGGCCTCGAGCGCGACGGCGTCGCCAACGTGGTGTCGTGGAACTCGTTCGACGCCACCGCGCTGCCCCGCTCGAAGCCGGCCGTGACCTATCCGGTCAACTTCGGCTCGAGCTTCATCCTCGCGGTCGAGCTGACCCCGACCGCGCGCACCGTCAAGGCGTTGCTGACCTACGGCAACTCGAGCGATCCGGCCTCGCCGTGGTATCGAGATCAGCTGGCCGCGTTCGGACGTGGCGAGCTGCGCGCCGTCCCGCTCACCGACGCCGCCATCGCCGCCGACCCCGCCTATCGTCTCGAGGAGCTCGACCAGCCATGACCCTCCGCTCACGCCTCCGCGGCGCCGCCATCTCCACCTTCCTCGGCGCCGACGCCGCCCGCCACGGCCTCGCCGATCTCAAGCGCCGCGTCACCGGCGGCGCGCGCGCGGTCGACTTCTACTTCGACCTCGCCGATCCCGCCAGCTACCTCGCGGCCCAGGCCGCCCAGCGCCTCGCGGCCGCGTACCCGATGCCAATCCGCTTTCACCTGGTGTCGGGCCCGGCCGCCGACGTCGACCCGGCGCCGGCGCTGCGCCTGGCCTACGCCGTCAAGGACGCCCACGAGCTGACCGCGCGCGTCGACCTCGACTTCCCCGGCAAGAAGCCGGCCGAGCCGGCCATCCTCAAGCGCGCCCACCAGATCCTGCTCCGGCCCCGCCCCGACGCCGAGCAGCTCGCGGTGGCGCTCGAGGTCGCCAAGGCGGTCTGGACCAGCGATCCCAAGGAGGTGACCGCGCTCATGGGCCGCCACGGCAACGACGACCAGATGTCGGTCGCGCCGTTCCTGGCGACCGCGTACGGCAAGCTCCGCGCCGCCGGGTTCTACCAGGGCGCGTCGTTCAGCTACGGCGGCGAGTGGTACCTCGGGGTCGAGCGCCTGCCCTACCTCGAGGCCCGGCTCGCCGCCGACACCGGCGTCACCGCGCCGCCGGTGCTGACGCCCCGGTCGCCGGGCCCGCCGCAGCGGCTGGCGGTCGGCGCCGGGCGGCTGGTGCTCGAGGTCTGGTACTCGTTCCGGTCGCCGTACTCGTACCTGGCGATCGCGCAGCTCGGCGCGCTGGCCGCCGACCTCGACGTCGACCTGCGCCTGCGCCCCCTGCTGCCGCTGGTCGAGCGGGGCGCGCAGATGCCGAGCATGAAGAAGATGTACATCGCGCGCGACGCCCACCGCGAGGCCGCGCGCCTGGGCATCCCGTTCGGGCACATCGCCGATCCGCTCGGCGCCGGCGCCCGCAACGCGATCGCGATCCAGCGCGTCGCCACCGCCGCCGGCCGCGGCCTGGCGTTCGCCGAGTCGGCGATGCGCGGCATCTGGGCCGAGGCCCTCGACGTCGCCAGCTACGTCGATCTGCGCACGGTGGTCGAGCGCGCCGGGCTGTCGTGGGACGACGCGCGCGCGGCCCTGGCCGACGAGGCCTGGCAGACCGAGGTCGCCGACGCGGCGGCCGATCTCAACGCCGCCGGGCTGTGGGGCGTGCCGAGCTTCAAGGTCGGCGACTACGCGACCTGGGGCAACGATCGCCTCCCGCACGTCGCCGAGCGCATCCGCGGCCATCGGCGCGCGCTGGCCGAGGCGCCGCCGCCGCCGGCGTGACTCAGGGACAGCCCGGCGCGGGGCGCCCGTGGCTGAGCTCGACCAGCGTGTGGTAGCGCTGGATCATCGAGTCGCGCATCTGACCGGTCGAGCCGCGCACCGCCGACAGGTGCTCGATGAACTCGAGCTCGGTGTGGCCCTCGGGCGCGGCCTTCAGCATGATCGAGCCCTCGATCAGCGAGATGAAGTCCGAGCCGAACACCTTCTGGTAGCGGATGATCGCCAGCTCCGGCGCCTCGGGGGTGCCGGTGATCGTCCCGAACCGCCACAGCTCGTCCCAGGCGACGGTGATGATCTCGTCGACCTCGTAGTGGTACTTCCAGCCGTACTCGTACTGCGGCTCGACGCCGACCATCGCGCTGTGGCGGGTGGTGGCGCAGCTCGCGAGGTGCTCCGGATCCTTGGTCGCGGCCCACACCACGCCCGGCGGCGCGAACACCAGCCCGCGGCCGTGCACGATCTTGGGATCGCTCTCGGCGGTGTTGGTCAGGAGCTCCTCGACGCCGGCGCCGGCCTGGGCCACGGGCGCGGTGTTGTCCTCGAGGGGCTCGAGGCCGTCCGGAAACACGGTCGTGATGTCGTCCTGGCAGGCGGCCAGGAGCACGAGCATCACGGCGAAGCGCCTCATGACACCACTATTGCGCCGAAGCCCGGCGGGTGCAAGATCGAGGTCGGACCACCTGCCGTGGCCTGCGGACCTACCGCCCGCCGAGGTGACCAGCGGACCTACCGCCCGCGCGCGTCCGGTGCGACACTACGCCTGGCATGCGCGAACCGCGCCGCGATGAACCGTCGGAGACCTTCGGTTCCTACGTGCTCTTCGAGTGCCTGGGACGAGGCGGCATGGCGACGGTCCATCGCGCCAAGCAGACCGGCATCGAGGGCTTCGAGCGCCCGGTCGCGCTCAAGCGCATGCTGCCGTGGCTGACGAGCGACCCCGAGTTCGTCAAGTCGTTCGTGCGCGAGGCCCGGCTGGCGGCGCAGCTCCGCCACACCAACATCGCCCAGACCTACGACCTCGGGAAGGTCGACGGCGTCTACTTCATCGCGATGGAGATGATCGCCGGGCGCGACCTGCGCGAGATCCTCCGCCAGGCCCACAACACCGTCGGGCCGGTGCCGGTGCCGATCGCGATCCACGTGCTGTTCCAGATGTGCGACGCGCTCGACTACGCGCACAACTTCCGCGACGAGCAGGGCCGGGCCCTGGGGCTGGTCCACCGCGACATCTCGCCCGCCAACGTGATCGTCGGCGAGGACGGCTGCGCCAAGCTGGTCGACTTCGGCGTCGCCAAGGGCTCGACCGCGACCCTGGCCACGATGAGCGGCATGCTCAAGGGCAAGTTCGCGTACATGGCGCCCGAGATGCTGCAGGGCCAGGTCGACGCCCGCTGCGATCTGTTCGCGGTCGGCGTGGTCGCGTGGGAGCTGCTCACGGCCAAGCCGCTGTTCGCGGGCGGCGACGACATGGAGATCCTCCAGCGCGTCACCACCTGGGATCCGCCGCCGCCGTCGTCGGTCAACCCGATGGTGCCGCGCGAGCTCGACGCCTGGGTCCAGATGGCGCTGGCCAAGAACGCCGGGCGCCGGTTCCAGTCGGCGGCGCAGATGCGCGCCGGCCTCGAGCTGGTCGCGCGGGTGCCGTCGATGCGCGCGACCGGGCCCGACATCGCGGCGTGGATCGCGTGGGCGTTCCAGCAGAAGAAGGGCAACGTCGCCCCGGCGCCGGTGCCGATGTCGGCGGGCGTGTCGCTCGCGCAAGCGCACGATCCGAGCGGCGACTCGGTGGTCGTGACCGTCGAGCGCCCGCTGAGCCCGGCCCGCGCCGCGGCCGACAGCCGCCCGCCGACGGTGCGCGCGTCGCCGCAGTCGGTCGGCCTGCCGACGACGCCCCCGGGCATGGGCGCGGCCCAGACGCTGCTCGTCGACGACGCCGCGGTGCTCGCGTCGACGCCAGCGCCCGGCGCCAACGATCGCAAGGCGACCGCGATGTTCGGCTCGGGCGTCCCGGTGCGGCAGTCGAACCCGTCGATCCCGGTGGCGACGCCGGCGCGCGCCAGCGGCCCGGTCGCGGTGCCGTACCAGGCCAGCGGCCCGGTCGCGGTGCCGATGCCGCCGCAGCCGAGCAGCGCGGTCGCGGTGCCGCAGAGCGCGTTCGAGCGCGGGCGCTCGGCTAGCCACCCGCCGCCGACCTCGGGCGCCCACGCGACGATGATCGGCGCGGTCGCGCCGATCCCGGTGTCGTCGCCGTCGGGGCGGTACGGCTCGGCGACCGCGCCGCCGCCGATGATCTCCCCCAGCACCGTGCCGCCGCCGATGACGACGCCCCGGGCGATGCCGGCGCAGCCGGTCTACACCCCGCCGAGCGTCCCGGCGCAGCCCGGCTACACCCCGCAGGCGTACCCGGTGCAGCACCCGGCGCAGGGGCTCGCGGCCCAGGCTGGCGCGACGCCTGGCGCGCGGACCGTGGCGCTCGACGACCCGGCGGCCAGCGGCACCCCGGCGTGGGCCACCGCGCCGCGCGGCGAGCACCCGCTGCGCACGCCCGAGTACATGAACGCCGCGGCCGCGTACAGCAACAGCGAGCTCCCCCGCGGCACCCCCGCGCCGGCGATGAGCGGCCCCGGCGCCGCCCCCGGCCTGCCAGGCCCGCCCCGCAAGTCCCAGGTCGGGCTGGTGCTGGTGGTGGTGCTCGGGCTCGGCGCGGCCGTCGGCGGCTTCTTCCTGGTCCAGCACTTCCTGTAACCTGCGCCGCATGACCGAGTCGCTCGCCGACACCGTCACTGAACTCGAGATCCGCCTGGCCTACCAGGATCGCCTCGTGGCCGCGCTCGACGAGGTCGTGCGCGCCCTCCACGATCGGGTCGCGAACCTCGAGAAGGAGCTGCGCGAGCTGCGCGAGAGCACCCTCGCCGGCCCGATGATCGGCCCCGCCAACGAGCCGCCGCCGCACTATTGAGCTTCAGAGCATGAAGAAACGCATCGCCCTCATCTCCACCGGCGGCACGATCGAGAAGACCTACGACGAGCTGTCGGGGGTGCTCGCCAACCGGATCTCGGTCCTCGACGTCATGCTGGCGTCGCTCGAGCTGCGCGGCGTCGAGGTCCGGCGGGTCCAGCTGATGAACAAGGACAGCCTCGAGATGGTCCCCGAGGACCACACGCTGATCGCCGAGACCGCCGAGAGCATGGCCCGGGCCACCGACGGCGTGATCGTGGTCCACGGCACCGACCGCCTGCAGCACTCGGGCGAGAAGCTGGTCGAGCTGTTCGGCACGCCCCGGTCCCCGGTGGTGTTCACCGGCGCGATGCGCCCGTACGCGCTGCGCTCGACCGACGCGCTCCAGAACCTGACCGAGGCGCTGCTCGCGGTGCAGCTCCTGCCGCCCGGGGTCTACGTCTCGATGCACAACCAGGTGCTGGCGTTCCCGGGCGTCGTCAAGGATCGCCAGGCCGGCACGTTCACCAAGCTCGCCCCCGGGCCGTAGACCCCATCGGGGTCGGGATCGGGGTCCGGGCCCGGGTCGGGATCGGGATCGGTACCCGGATCGGGATCGGGATCGGGTCGGGACCCGGATCGGGATCGGATCAGGATCGGGATCGGGTACCCGGGTCGGGATCGAGGTCGGGATCCAAATCGGAATCGGGATCGGAATCGGGAGCCGGGATCGGGGTCGGGACCAGAGCCAAGATCGGGATCGGGATCGGGATCGCGTGGCGGTCTGGCGCTCGTGACGGTGCACCGGCGCGCGTGATATTTCCCCGACCATGACCGCCACCTCGATCCCGATCGTCGACGTCCATGACTGGCAGGGCGACGACGCGGCCCGGGCCCGGTTCGTGCGCGGGGTCGGCGAGTCGCTGGCGGACATCGGCTTCTTCGCGCTGGCCAACCACGGCGTCCCCGCCGAGGACACCCAGCTCGCCTACGACACCGCGCGCGAGTTCTTCGCGCTGCCGCCGGCCACGAAGGCCGCGTACCACCGCGCCGGCGCCAAGGGCCAGCGCGGCTACACCGGGTTCGGCACCGAGCACGCCAAGGACGCCCAGGCCGCCGACCTCAAGGAGTTCTGGCAGGTCGGCCGGGTCGACGTCCCCGACACGCACGAGGTCCACCAGCCGTTCGGCCCCAACCTGTGGCCCGACGACGACGTCGCCGGGTTCCGCCCGGTCATGACCGCGCTCTACCGCGCGCTCGACCAGCTCGGGCGCATCTGCCTCGAGGCCGCGGCGCTGTACCTCGACGAGCCGGCCTCGACCTTCGCGGCGATGGCCGACGACAGCGACACGATCGTGCGGGTGATCTACTACCCGCCGACGATCGACGCGCCGGCCGGGGCCGTGCGCTCGGCCGCCCACGAGGACATCAACCTGATCACGCTGCTGTCGGGCGCGACGTCCGAGGGCCTCGAGCTCCTGCGCCGCGACGGCACCTGGATGCCGGTCCACGTGTCGTTCGATCACATCGTCGTCGACTCGGGCGACATGCTGCAGAACGTGACCAACGGGCTCTACAAGTCGACCACCCACCGCGTCGTCAACCCGCGCGACGCCGCGAGCGATCGCTACTCGATGCCGTGCTTCATCCACCCGCGCAAGTCGGTCGATCTGACGCCGATGGCGTCGGCCGTCGCCCGCACCGGCGGCGCGGCCCGCTACCCCAGCCTCGACGCCGGGGCCTACCTGATCCAGCGCCTCGCCGAGATCGGGCTCGGGTGACGGCCGCCGCGACGACGTCGGACCGCGCGCGGACCGCGCCGGTGCGCTACCGTCGGCCCATGCGCTGCGCCCTCGGGCTCCTGGCTGCGATCGCCGTCCTCGGCGCGCCCGCGGGCGCCGCCCACGCCAACGGCCGGTTCCCGCGCTCGATCAAGGTGGTGTTCCAGCCAGGCCACCCCGAGACCGCGGTGCTCGGCATGACCTTCGGCGCGCTGGTGACCCACGACGACGGCGCGTCGTGGCGCTGGGCGTGCGAGAGCGCGATCGGGTTCGAGGGCACGTACGACCCCGACTACGAGCTGTCGGCGTCGGGCGCGATCTTCGCGACGACCTACCGCGGCCTGCGCGTCAACCGCGACGGCTGCGTGTGGGCGCCGCCGGCCGGCGCCGTCGGCTCGACCCAGGTCTCGGCGATCGCGATCGACCGCGACGGCGCGATCTGGGCCGGGACCTCCGACGCCACCCTCGGCAGCGCGATCTACAAGAGCGTCGACGACGGCGTCACGTTCACGCCGACCACGCTGGTCGGCGCGGACGGCGACTGGTGGAGCACGATCGAGGCGGCGCCCGGCGACGCCCAGCGGCTGGCGGTGACCGGGTACCGCATGGCCGCGGGCCAGCCGCGCGAGCGCGTGATCTTCCGCTCGCGCGACGGCGGCGGGACCTGGGACGAGCTGCCGACCACCGCGTTCACCACCACCGACGCCTCCGACCTGCGGCTCGAGGCCATCGCCGGCGACGACCCCGACCTGGTGTTCGTGCGCGTCACCAGCGCGGCCGCGACCTTGACCGAGGCGCTCTACCGCACCGCCGACTTCGGCACGAGCGCCGTCGGCGGCCCGACCTGGACCAAGGTGCTCGAGGTCAACGACCGCATCACCGGCGTGGTCGTGCGCGCCGGCGGCGAGGTGGTCGCGGCGACGCCGTCGTCGGGCCTGTTCCGCTCGACCGACGCCGGCCAGACCTTCGCGCCGATCGCCGGCGTCATGTTCGACGCCTGGTGCCTCGGCGAGCGCCCGGGCGGCCAGCTGTGGCTGTGCACCAACAACCTGCCGCCCGACGGCGCGACCTTGCACGTGTCGACCGCCGACGCGGCCGGCCCGTGGGCCCCGGCCCTGACCTTCGCCGAGATCGCCGGGCCGCTGCGGTGCCCCGCCGGCACGACCCAGCGCGCCGACTGCGAGGACCTCCTGTGGTGCGGCCTCAAGGAGAACCTCGGCATCACCTCGACCGAGCTCGCGTGCGGCGCGGTCGACGCCGGCATCGACGCGGCGTCCGACGGCGGCGGCGGCAAGAGCTGCTGCTCGACCGGCCGGGGCCCCGGCGCCGAGATCGCGCTGGTCGCGCTCGGGCTGCTGCTGCGCCGGCGCCGCCCGGGTCAGCGCGGCCGCGTGTCGAGGTAGGCGCGGCCGCGCTCCATCAGCGCGCGGAAGCCGGCCTCGTCGCCGGCGCGCACCACCGAGCGCAGCCGCTCGATCGCGTACAGCAGCGCCGACAGCGACTCGGTGCCGTAGTCGTTGAGGTGCTGGATCTCGAAGTACAGATCGGGGTTCTCGGCCGCGACCGCGCCCGCGACCCGGAGCTGGGCGTCGAACGTCGTCGACGACAACGTCGCCAGCCGGGGCGCGGCCTCGCCGCTCTCGGCCAGCGCGGTGAAGAACGCGATGTTGAGCGCGTGCGACAGGCCGAGCACGTACGCGATCAGCCGGTCGTGGCTCTCGAGATCCATCTCGACGACCGTGGCCATCGTCGACGCGAACAGCTCGCGCGCGACCGCGGTCGCGGCCGGATCGCCGACGTCGATGAAGATCACGTGGCGGCCGCTGAGCAGCTCGGTGTCGGGGCCGAACATCGGGTGGACCGAGGTGACGCGCCCGCCGGCCGCGGCCAGCGCCTTGAGGCCGGCCCGCAGCGGGCTCTTGAGCGAGCCGACGTCGAACACCACCCCCGGCGGCGGCGCCGCCGCCAGCTCGTGCAGGATCGCCGCGGTCGCCGGCATCGGCGCCGCGACGATGATGACCTCGTGGTCGAGCGTCAGCGTGCGCCAGTCGGCGACGCACGGGAAGCCGTCGACGGCGCCGGCCGGATCGGCGATGTCGACCGCGTAGCCCTGGGCCGCGAGGAACCGCGCGAACCAGCGGCCGATCCGCCCGGCGCCGCCGATCACCAGCACCCGCCGCCCGCCGCCGGTGCCGGTCCCGGTCGAGGCCACGCGATCGCGCTCCTGGGCGGTCAGCGACGCGCGGATCAACGTCAGCATCAGCTCCTCGCCCAGGGCCGGCGCCAGCCCCAGGCCCGCGGCCGCGGCCCGGGCCCGCTCGAGCACGTCGCGCTCCTGCCGGAAGTCGCGCACCGGCACGCCGGCGGCCTGCTTGATGCGCCCGATCTGCTGGGCCAGCTCCTGCCGCCGCGCCACCGCGATCAGCAGGTCGCGATCGATCGCCGCCAGCTCGGCCCGCAGCTCGTCGAGGCTCGTGGTCATGGCCGGCAGTGTACCCGCGCCACCGACCGGCCCGGCGCTAGTGCTCCGACCGGATGATTCTGAACCCGCCACACCGCCGATCCATCCCCATGGGCTTCGTTCCAACTCCTCGAGTTACAGGCAGTAGCCCTTCGTCGTTGCGCCTCGCCCTTGGGGCGCCTCGACGCCGTGGACGGATCACAATCACCCGGTCGGAGCACTAGTACCGCGCCACAGGGGAGATGATTGGTTGCGGGCGCCGTGGCGCGCCGAGCGCAAGGCGCAACGACGACGGGCTCCTCGTTGGAACTCGAGGAGTTGCAACGCAGCGATCGGCGATGGATCGGCGTCCTCAACCGATCAGATTCCCTGTGGCGAGGTACTACGACCGCGCGAACACCGGCGCGGTCGACGCGCCCCCGAGGCCGGCGACGGCCGCCAGCGCCGTCCGCGCCCGCCTCAGATCGACAGCTCGTCGCCCAGCACGTCGAGCGGGACCACCGGCAGCCCGTCGGCCACGCTCTCGAGCAGCCGCCGCAGATCGGCCCCGCGCAGCGGCAGCTCGGCGATCTCCTCGAGGGTCAGCCACGCGGCCTTGAGCGACTCGTCGTCGGCCACCGACTTGGGCGGCGTGTCGTCGCACGGGCTGGCGGCGAAGATCACCCGCACCCGCGAGGTCGCGCCGTTGGCGGCGTGCTCGATCCGGTAGATCCCGTCGAGCCGCACCGGGACGTCGGTCTCCTCGACGCACTCGCGGACCGCGGCCGCCGTCATGGTCTCGCCCGGCTCGACCCGCCCGCCCGGGATCGACCAGCTCGCGCCGTACTTGCGCTCCTGGGTCAGCAGGAACCGATGCCCCAGGCGCACCACCGCCAGAGCGAAGTACCAGGTCGGCGTGGGCGTCCGCGCCATGGTCGATCCGTGTATCGCAACCGAGCCGGCTTGGCCAGGGGTCAGGCTTGCCCAGCGCACCGGGCTGTGCGTCAATCCCGCCCGGTCAGGGACCTCACCTACGCCGGCTGGGCCGGCCCGATCGGAGTGCCACATGGTTTCTCGTACGAATGCTCTCGTCCTGGTCTGCGCCGGCGCCCTCGCCGCCTGCGGTGGTGGCGGCGACGACCAGGTGGTCGTGGTCGACGCCGCGATCGACGCCCCGATCGACGCCGCGATCGACGCCGCGCCGCCGGTGTGCGCGCCGCCCAACATGATGTGCGGCACCGACTGCGTCAACGTCACCAGCAGCGAGGCGTTCTGCGGTGACTGCATGACCGCGTGCAGCGGCGGCCAGGTGTGCACGAACAGCGCGTGCGGCTGCGCGGCCGGGCTCACGATCCCGGCCAGCCCGACGTTCTTCATGCCCCAGATCAACGCCGGCCTGCTGCCGGGCGCGACGCTCGGGATCGGTCCGTACCTCGGCGCGACGATCGACCTGCTCGTGGTCGGCCGGGTCACCGCCGACGTCGCCGTGAACACGCCGAACACGCTCAGCGGGGCCAACCTCGGCACGCCGCCGTTCGCCGCGTTCGGCTACGACATCGACACTGCCTCGATGCTGCCGGCCGCGGCCTACTACGCGACCGCCGGCACGCTGACGTTCACCAAGATCTGCCTCGAGGACACCGCCACCGGCCAGCAGCCCGGGTTCTCCGGCACGCTCACCGCGGCCACGTTCAGCGCGGTCGACAGCATCACGAACCCGGTCCTGGTACCGGGCGGCTGCACCTTCAGCGTGCCCGGCACGGTCACGTTCACGTTCGGCGACGTCAGCTGCCAGTGACGTAGGCCGCGGCGCCCTCGCCGCCGGCGTCGGGCGCGCACCCCGCCCACCGTCCGCGTCGGGCGCGGCACCGGGGGGTACGTCGCCCAGCGCGAGCTCGGCGACGCGCGCCCGCCGTCGGGACCGGTCGCGCGGACTGCGTAGGCTCGCCCCGCGCCAGGTCGGCGCCCCGCCGTGGCGGTCGCGCTGACAGCCCAGGCGGGTCGCCCGCGCGAGGTCGGCGACGCGCGCCCGCCGTGGGCCGCGGTCGCGGCCGCACAGGGCGCCTCGCCCGGCGCGAGGTCGGCGGTGTGCGCGCGCCGCTCGGGCCTCGCCTGGTCCCCGTCCCGCCTCCGTCGTGCGATCGAGCGGCGCAGCGCGCCACCGTCGCGGATCACGTCGCGGATCAGTCGTCGAACGGAGAGATCATGACGGCCTTCTTCGCGCCCTTGGCGATGATGGCCTTGTCGTAGTACTCGCCGGCCGGGATGCCGCTGTTGGTCGCGGTCTTGAGCTCCTCGTCGACCAGGGCCTTGAACGAGGCCAGGTCGCCGGCCTTGGCCGGCTTGCCGTTGATGAAGAACGACGGCGTGCCGCCGACGCCGAACTGCTGCAGGGTGCGACCGCTCTGCTGCATCCAGGCCTGGCACTCGGGGCCGTTCATGTCGGTCTTGAACTGCTCGACGTTGAGGCCGAGCTCGGTCGCGTGCTGCGCGATCGCCTCGGGGGTGGCCTGGTCGCGGTTGGCGTTGCCCGGGCCCTGCGGCCAGATCTTGCCCCACAGCGCCTTCTGCATCTCGCCCTGCTTGCCCTGCTTGCCGGCCGCGCACATCGCGAGGCCCGCGGGCGCCGCCGGGGCGCCGTGGATGAGCATGTACTTCGAGACGATGCGCACGTCGTTCGGGTACGCCGCCAGGAGCTGCTCCATGGTCGGGGCGATCATCGCGCAGTACGGGCACAGGAACTCGTAGGCCTCGACGATCGTGACCTTCGCGTCCTTGGCGCCGATCACGGGATCGTTGGGCTCGATCGGCACCGCGTAGGTCTGGTTGGTGTCGAGCTCGGGCGGGACCGCCTGCTTGAGGAAGGCCGAGATCTTGTCGAGCTTCTTCTCCAGGCGCGCGATGCGGGCCTCGGCGTCGCCGCTGACCGGGCCGCTGACCGGGCCGCGGGCCGCGGCGCCTTGCGGCCGGGCACCGTTGTTCCAGGCCGGATCTTTCTTGTCTTGCTGGCAGCCGAGGAGCAGAGCCGCGGCGGTGATCGAGAGGAGGACCTTGCGCATGGCGGGCATACTACACTTGTCGTTTCGCTTGTCGAGCCGATCCGAACCCGGCCCGGGTGGTTAGTCGCTGTCAGGACCGCGACCAGGTCCCGGCAGAACAGGGGCGCCGCTCGTGCGTATTCCCGGCATGCCCTCGCGCCTGGTCCTCGCCGCCGCGGTCGCGGTCGCCGTCGTCGCCGCCGCCCTCGGCCTCGCCGCCGCGCGCCCCGGCGTGCCGCTGCCCCGCTCGCTCAAGGAGATCCGCTTCGTCGACGGCGAGGCCTGCTGGAAGGTGGCCGGCGACGCCGGGTGCAACGGTTTCGGTTGCTGGAAGAACGGCGGGGGCTGCAACACCTTCGGCTGCTGGAACGGCCCGCGCGGCAGCTGCAGCGTCCACGGCTGCACCGACGTCGGCGCGTGCTCGGTCCACGGCTGCCCGAGCGGCCGGGTCCGCGCCCGGACCGTGTGCGTCCCCGAGGACGAGCTGCCGGCCGTGCTCGGCTACGACCCCGACGGCCCCGGGGGCTGCAACGTCCACGGCTGCTGGGACGCGGGCGGCGGCTGCAACGTCCACGGCTGCTGGCGCCACCTCGGCGGCTGCAACGTCCACGGCTGCTGGGACAGCCCGGTCGGCGCCTGCAACGTCCACGGCTGCTCGGACCGCGGGGTGTGCTCGGTCCACGGCTGCCCGTGACCGCGCGCACGGCGCCGCGCGGCGATCGCGCCAGCGGGCCGGGGCGAGGAACCGATGATACGCTGCGCGCGTGGTCCGCATCGCGCTCGCTTGCTCTGTGATCTTCGCCGCCGCGTGCGGCTCGTCGTCAGCCCCGGTCGCGGCGCCGGATCCCGGCGGCGGCGGGAGCGGGACCGACTCCGGGCCGCTCGGCGCGGCCCCGCCCGAGGTGGTGGCCAACCCGGGCGAGCAGATGATCTACCGGATCAGCCTGCACGGCCTCGACGTGGCCGAGTTCACCGTGACCGTCGGCGCGATGGCGCAGCTCGACGGGCAGACCACCATCCCGGTCCAGACCCACGCGGTCAGCTCGCCGCTGCTCACGTTGTTCCACAAGGTCGACGACACCCTCGCGACCTGGATCGATCCCGCGACCGGCAAGCCGGTGGCGTTCCAGGCCAAGGAGATGGCCTCGGCCAAGAGCGACGCGGTCGAGGAGACCGACGTCCGCTACGCGCCCGGCAAGTTCCTGGTGAAGGTGCTGCGCGACGGCCAGCCGGTCGACGCCGAGCAGGTGGTCCTGCACGAGGTCTACGACGTGCCGTCGATGCTGGTGTTCGTGCGCGGCTGGGACGCCGACATCGGCACCCGCACCACCGTCGACGTGATGCGCAGCCGCACGGCCTGGCGGGTCGACTTCGTCATCGCCGCCCACGAGGGCGTCACCACCTCGATCGGCGACCTGCAGGCGGTCCGCTACGACGGCGAGGGCGTCCGGATCCTGCGCGACGGCAGCGTCGACCCGGCCTCGGATCGGCGCCGGTTCTCGATGTGGATCTCCGACGACGCCGACCGGGTGCCGGTGCGCCTGGTCGCGCACACCGACTACGGCGACATCCGCATGGAGCTGGTCGACTATCGCGCGGAGTAACGCCACGGCTGACCTGGGCCGAAAAGATGCGCGGGCGGCCCCGGCGTGGCACCACCCGACCATGGGCCGCGCGCGCACCTCGTTCGCCACCTCGCTCGTCGTCGCCGCCGCCTGCGGCAGCCACGGCGCGACGCCGCCGCCGACGCCGACCGAGCCGCGGGCGCTCCACCCGGCCGCGGGCGGGGCCGCGACGACCGACGCGCCCGACGCGCCGGCCGCGCCCGCACCGCCGCCGCGCCTGGCGGCCGCGCCGCGCCTGGATCTCGATGCCAACCGCCCGCGCTGGCACGTCTACCAGCGCGGCCTGGTGATCCCGATCGCTGGCGAGGGCCTGCGCAAGTACGACCTCACGTACCGATCCCCGTGGAGCGCGGCCCGCGGCGCCGGCGACGACGCGTACCGGACCGCCCGCGGCAAGGCCGCGCTGACGTTCCCGTGGACCGAGCCCACCGCCGCCGGCGAGGTGATCGTCCGCGGCCGCGGGCTGACCAAGGCCCGGCTCGCGCTCGACGGCCGCCGCCTCACGCCGACCTCCGCCGCCGACACCGGCGCCGTGTTCGCGCTGCCCGCCGCCGGGCTCGGCCCCGGGGAGCACGTCGTCACCGTCGAGGGCAGCGGCGCCCGCTGGCACAGCCTCGAGATCGCGCCGGCCGACACGACGCCGTGCCCCGCGCCCGACACCTGGCGCCGGATCGCGCTCTACACCGAGCTGCCGCGCGGCGCGCACCTGGCGGGCGCGACGACCGACGCCGGGCCGATCCAGGTCACCGTCACCGACGAGGCCGGCGCGACCACCGAGGTCTACGCCGGCCCCGCCGCCGGCCTGGCGACGCCGGTCGCGCTGCCCGCGGCGCCCGATCGCGTGGTCCGGCTCGACCTCACCGCCGACGTCGGCTGCGCCCGCTGGGACGGCCTGGCGATCGGCGTGGTCGCGCCGCCCGCGCCGCCGGCGCCGCCGCCGCCCGTCGACAACGTCGTGCTGGTCGTCGTCGACACCCTGCGCGCCGATCGCCTGACCGCCTACGGCGCCACCCGGGTCGAGACCCCGCGCCTGACCGAGGCCGCCGAGCGCGGCGCGGTGTTCCTGCGCAACCAATCGATGGCGCCGTCGTCGCCCCCGTCCCACGCCACGATCCACACCGGCCAGATCCCGCGGGTCCACGGCATCGCCGGCGACGACGGCACGCTCGCCGCCGACGCGCCGTTCCTGGCGGCGATCCTGACCGCGGCCGGGTTCTCGACCCACTACGTCGGCAACAACGACTTCGCGATGAGCCGGTTCAAGCAGGTCGGCCGCTGGGCCAGCTTCGAGACGCCGTACTACGCCCACGGCAAGGACTGCGCGCCGATCGTCGCCCAGGCGCTCGCCCACGCCACCGCCGCCCACGCCGCCGGCCGCCGGTTCTTCGTGTCGCTCTTGCCGATCGAGCCTCACGTCGCCTACCGCTTCCACGAGGGCGTGACCGAGCGCTACTGGCCCGGGCCGTGGCCGCGCCCGTTCGCGAAGCGGGTGACCGGCGCCCACCTCGGGCGCATCAAGTCGATGCGGCTGACCGCCGACGACTGGCAGCGCCTGCGCGCGCTCTACGACGGCGAGGTCACGCACTTCGATCAGTGCTTCGGCGCGCTCGAGGACGGCCTGCGCACCGCCGGCCTGCTCGAGCGCACCGCGGTCATCGTCGCGTCGGATCACGGCGAGGGCCAGGGCGAGCGCGGCGGCCGCGCCGGCCACGCCTACAGCCTCAACCGCGAGCTCGTGGCGACGCCGCTGATCGTGATCGGCGGGGTCGCGCCCGGCCGGGTCGCCACGCCGACGTCGAACCTCGATCTGGCCCCGACCGTGCTCGCGCTCCTGGGCCTGCCGGCCGATCCGCGCATGCAGGGCCAGAGCCTGGTGCCGCTCACCGGCGGCGCCACCGCGCTGCCGACGATCGTCGCGAGCGAGTACGGCCGGAGCTACGCGCTGCGGGCCGGGCGCTGGCACCTCGTCGTCGACTACGACGGCACGCAGCACCTCTACGACGTCGCGGCCGACGCCGACGAGGACCACGACCGCGCCGCCGACGCCCCGCTCGCGCTGCGCTACCTGCGCGACGCCGCGGGGCTGTACCTGGCCCACCGCGCCGCCTGGCACGCCGTCACCTGGGGCACGCTGGCGGCCCTGGCCCCGGGCAACCCGCTGGCCGCGGCCGCGCTACCATCGGCGCGATGACCGATCCGGCCGACGACGCGGCCGCGCGCAAGCGCGATCGCCGCCTGGCGCTGGCCCGCGCCTTCGCGGACAACGTCCCCCACAACCACGCGCTCGGCATCGTGATCGAGGCCATGGGCGATCGCACCGCGCGCTTCCGCCTGCCGTACCGGGCCGACCTCGTCGGCAACCCGGTGACCGGCGTCCTCCACGGCGGCGCGATCACCGCGCTGGTCGACGCGTGCAGCGGCGCGGCGGTGTTCGCGTCGCTGGCGCAGCTGCAGCCGATCGCCACGCTCGACCTGCGCATCGACTACCTGCGCCCGGCCGAGCCCGGGCGCGACGTCCTGGCCGAGGCCACCTGCCACCACATGAGCAAGAACGTCGCGTTCGTGCGGGCGCTGGCGTTCCACGCCGAGGGCGAGACGCCGATCGCGACCGGCGCCGGCACCTTCATGATCGCGACCAAGCTCGGGACCGTGGCGCCGCGCGGCGGTGGCGCGTGACCACGCTGGCGTTCATCGAGGCCGCGCGCGCCGCCGGCGATCCCGCGCCGCTCCTGGCCGCGATCCCGTACGCGCAGTTCCTGGGCCTGACCGCGCGGCTCGACGGCGACGAGCTGATCACGACGATGCGCTACGCGCCGCACCTGATCGGCAACCCGGCGCTGCCGGCGCTGCACGGCGGCACCCTCGGGGCGCTGCTCGAGTCGGCGGCGGTGTTCTCGCTCCTGTGGGCGGCCGAGACCGCGCTCCTGCCCAAGACGATCACGATCACCGTCGACTACCTGCGCTCGGCGGGCCCCCGCGACACCAGCGCCCGCGGCATCGTCACCCGCCTGGGCCGGCGCGTGGCCGCGGTCCGGGTCGAGGCCTGGCAGGACGATCGCGCGCAGCTGGTGGCGACCGCCACCGCGCACTTCCTGATCAAGCGCGAGGCGTGACGGCCGCCGCGCGCGGGCGGCCGACCGACCCCCCGCGACGCGCCCCCGGGCACAACCCGCTGGAGCTCAGCCGACCTTGTGCTCGATCTCGGGCGCGGTCGCGAAGAACTTGTTGCGCGCGGGGTCGTTCCAGGGCTTGTAGTCGATCTCCCAGGGCACCACGCGCGCGGTGCCGGCCCCGACGTGGATCGTCGCCGCCATCGGCGTGACCGAGCGGTAGCTCGAGGTGTCGGGCAGATCGTCGTTGTCGGCGCCGCCGGCCGAGAACAGGTTGAGCAGCGTGATCGGGTTGCCGGGGTAGACCTCGCGGAAGCCCTCGTCGATCTTCTCGTGGCCGCGCACCAGCATCGTGCAGCCGAGCCGGCGCATGAACTTCTCGAACTGCAGCCGGCCGAACGGGAACCGCGCGTTCGCGGCCTGGAGATCGTCGGGGATGTAGTCGGTCGACGACGGGTCGCTCCAGAGCATCTGGAACCGCAGCTCGGGGTCGTTGAGCGACGCCAGATCCGAGAAGCGATCGTCGATCGCCTGATCGCGCGGGATGCCGGCGTGGACGAACATCGTGCGGTCGAAGAGCAGCACGTTGGGCAGCTCATCGAAGAAGTGCATGTAGGCCTCGAACATCTCGCCGGGCATGTGGCCGACGAGCGTGTTGATCGCCTCGGCCGGCTTGACCCCGCCGTAGATGCGGCCCTTGTACTCGATGTAGTACTCGTGGTTGCCGCGCAGCATGTAGACGTGGTCGGGCGCGGCCAGGAACATCTGCATGACCGTGCGCAGGATCCCATTGTACGAGAACCGGCCGCGATCGATGTAGTCGCCGAGCAGGACCAGCTTGGGGTTGGGCCGGGTCGGGTCCTTCTTCCAGGCGTCGACCTTGGCGAAGAAGTCGGCCTGCATCAGCGCGCCCTTGAGGCACGAGTAGCAGCCGTGGAGATCGCCGAGCACCGTCAGCTCGAACCGCTCGCCGTCGCCGACCGGGTGCACGTAGGTGTGGCCGTCGAGGAACGGCGCCTGCCCGGCCAGGTCCGCGACCGACTGGGCGTGGATCAGCTTGCCGGCGCCGGCGGCCCGCTGCTCGGCCAGCTTGGCGGTGACGTTGCGCATGAGCCGGAGGTCGGCGTCGGACTGGCGCCGCAGCGTCTCGGGATCGGCCGAGTAGTGCTGCTCGAACTTCTGGAAGAACGGGTGGTCCTCGAGCCGGGACGCGATCGCCAGCGGCAGATCGATCTCGACCAGCGGCGCGAGCTCGGTCGGCTCGTCGTCGGTCTCCACCGAGGGCCGGGCCGGGGCGTGGACCCGCACCGGCGCGTGCAACAGCGCCTCGAGCTCGTCGCGGAACTTGGCCTCGGCCGGGTGGACGCTGCCGTCGGCGTAGATCAGGTCGTCGATCGTCGACAGCAGCTCGGCCCGGTTGGCGGGCTCGAACGTGTGGAAGATCTCGTAGCAGCGCAGCTTGAGCTTGGCGTAGACGAACTCTTCGGGCCGCTCGGCGTCGGCGACCGCCTCCTCGAACAGCGCCCGCACCTGGGCGTCGATCTGCTCGAACACCTCGTGGAAGTGCGCGACGAAGCGGTTCGTGACCTCGGTCCGCTCGGCGGCGGTCGCGGTCGGCATCGACGCCTTGGCGCGCGCCGCGACCAGCTGGCGGATGTAGATCTTGACGAACGTCTTCTCGGTCTGATCGAAGTCGCCGTCGATGTACCCGAACGCCGTCAGGTAGAAGATGATGGCGTTCATCTGCTGCTCGGCGACGTCGGGATCGGTGCTGAACTGGAGCATCACTGGGTCCGCCCCGCGGAGCTTGCCGCTGCGGCTGGCGCGATGCAACCCCCGGCGCCGGACCGCGCAGGCGCCCGCCGCCTGCGATATGCTCTGGGCCCGTGCCCCGCGCCCGATCCGCCGCCCCACCCCTCGCGGCCCTTGCCTTGCTCGCCGCCCCCGCCGCCGCCGACCCGCCCCGGCGGATCGAGGTCGGGGGGTTCCTCGGCCTCGACTACTTCGGCGACGACATCGAGCTCGGCAACTCCTGGGCGTCCGAGCAGGTGCCCGGCACCGCGATCCTCCTCGGCGGACGGGTCGGGTTCATCGCGTTGCCCGATCTGTTGCCGAGCTCCAGCTACGATCCCCAGCTCGGGGTCGAGGCCGAGGGCAAGCTGGCGCTGGCCTCGACCGGCGCGTCGGACGAGGGCGGCCGCGACAGCTACGCGGCCCCGGTGCTCGGCTGGCGCGTCCACGCGATCGCCCGGCTGCGCACCGGCCACCTGCTGGTCCCCCACCTCGTCGTCGGCTTCGGTGGCGAGAGCGTCCTGACCGGCTCGCCGTTCATGGCCGACGACACCGACGCCGCGTTCTACTGGGGCCCGGGCGTGTCGTGGCGCCTGACCGACCAGCTCGACGGCCGCGTCGATCTGCGCCACGGCCTGACCGCCGGCCGCGTCGATGACGTGGTCTCGACCTTCGAGATCCACTTCGGCGTGACGACCGGGTGGGACCTCGCGCCCGGCAAGGCCGGCCCCCGCCGCCCGCCGCCCGACACCGACGGCGACGGCATCCTCGACCCCGACGACGACTGCCCGACCGAGCCCGAGACGGTCAACGGCTTCCGCGACCGCGACGGCTGCCCCGACGTGGCCGACCGCGACGGCGACGGCATCCTCGACCCCGACGATCAGTGCGTCGACGATCCAGAGAACATGAACGGGGTCGATGACGACGACGGCTGCCCCGAGATCGACGACGACGGCGACGGCCTGGTCGGGTCCCAGGACGCCTGCCCGCAGGCGGCCGAGGACTTCGATCGGTTCCAGGACGCCGACGGCTGCCCCGATCTCGACAACGACGGCGACGGCAAGCCCGACGCCTCGGACGTGTGCCCGGACGAGCCCGAGACCTACAACGGCTTCGACGACGACGACGGCTGCCCCGACGAGGTGCCCAAGGTCGTCAAGCAGTACACCGGCGTCATCGCCGGCATCACGTTCGACTTCGCGAAGGCGCGCATCCGGCCGACGTCGAAGAAGACGCTCAACGCCGCCGCCAAGATCCTGCGCGAGTACGCCGCGATCCGGATCCGGGTCGAGGGCCACACCGACGACAAGGGGCGCGCGCGACCGCAACCTGGCCCTGTCGCAGAAGCGCGCCGACGCGGTGAAGTGGTACCTGGTCGATCAGGGCATCGCCGCCGATCGCATCGAGACGGTGGGCCACGGCCCCGACGTCCCGCGGGCGTCGAACAAGACCAACAAGGGCCGCGCCGAGAACCGCCGGATCGAGTTCCACATCCTGATCCAGGACCAGAGCGGGACGGTGACGTCGCCGACACCTGGGTCTCAGCCCAGCGCACCCGCACCGTCGACCCAGCCCTCGACCCAGCCGCCCGCGACCCAGCCCGCGACCCAGCCGCCCGCGACCCAGCCGGCCGCCCCGTCGACCCAGCCGGCAGCGGTGGCCGGCCGCCCCGTCGACCCAGCCGGCCGCCCCGTCGACCCAGCCGGCCGCCCCGTCGACCCAGCCGGCCGCCCCGTCGACCCAGCCGGCCGCCCCGTCGACCCAGCCGGCCGCCCCGTCGACCCAGCCGGCCGCGCCCGCGACCGACCTGCCCTGACCCGGGTCAGCGGCGACGCGCCCGCGGATCAGGCAGCAGCGCCAGCACCCAGGCGGCGTACTCGCGCGCGGCCCACCGCAGCGCGCGCCCGGGATCGCTGGCCTCGAGCCCCGCCGCCGGGTACGCCGCGCGCACGTCGAAGCCATGCGCACGGAACAGCCGCGTCGCGCGCCGGGTGTGGAACCGCTGGGTCGCCAGCCAGATCGTGCGGACCTCGGGCGCCAGCGCGCGGACCAGCCGGGCGTTGTCGGCGGTGGAGCGCGCGCGACCCTCGATCGCGATCGCAGCGGCGTCGACCTTGGCCCCGCGCAGCGCGCTCGCCATCGCGTCGGCCTCGGCCCGGGCGCCGCCGCGGGTCGCGCCGCCGGTGACCACGATCAGCCCGGCGGCGCCGCCGCGCCACAGCGTCAGGGCCACCGCCAGGCGCTCGGCCAGGACCGCGCTCGGGCGCTGATCGGGCGTGAGCGGCGCGCCGAGGACGACGATCGCGTCGCGGCGCTCGAACGGGCCGGCGCCGATCGCCTCGCCCAGCGCCAGCGGCCGGGTCAGCGCCTGCGCCAGCGCCCGCCGGATCACGGCGCCGGGGTCGGCGGCGGCGCCGGCACCAGCGCCGGGTCGACGTCGGCGAGCACGTAGGCCAGGACCGCGATCGCGGCGACGCCGTCGGCGAGCGCCTGCGGATCGACCTTGTCGAGCGTGTCGGCCCAGGTGTGGTGGATGTCGAAGTAGGTGCGGCCGTCGACCGCCAGGCCCAGGCCGAGCACGCCGGCGTCGACCAGCGGCGACACGTCGGCCTCGGCCCCGTCGTCCTCGACCGCGGTCGCGCCGAGCGGCGCCAGCAGGCCGACCGCCTCGGCCAGCCGGGCCCGCAGCGCCAGATCGTCGTGGGCGTCGACGCGGAAGCCGCGCGGCGCGAACCCGCCGCTGTCGCTCTCGAGCGCGGCGACGTGGTGATCGGCGGCGTGGGCCTGGGCGTAGCCGCGGCCGCCGCGCAGGCCGTTCTCCTCGTTGGTGAACAGCACCACGCGCACGGTCCGGCGCGGCGTCAGGCCCAGCGCGCGCAGCGTGGTCAGCGCCTGCATGACGTGCACGACCCCCGCGCCGTCGTCGTGGGCGCCCTGCCCGACGTCCCACGAGTCGAGGTGGGCGCCGATCAGCACGATCTCGTCGGGGCGCTCGCGCCCGCGCAGCTCGCCGATCACGTTGGCCGAGGGCGCGTCGGGGAGGAGCTGGGCGCCCATCGTCAACGTCACCCGCACCGGCCCGGTCGCGGCGAGCCGGGCGATCAGATCGGCGTCCTCGGTGGTGACCGCCGCCGCCGGGATCCGCGCGACACCGTCGGCGTAGCGCATCGCGCCGGTGTGGGGGCTGCGCAGGCTGTGCGCCGTCACGCTCCGCATCAACACCGCGACCGCGCCCAGCCGGGCGGCCGCGCTGGCGCCGGCGCCCCGGAACGGCACGACGTCGCCGTAGCCGGAGCCGGTGGCCGCGGTCCAGGTCGGCATCGCGACGTCGTACAGGACGATCGCGCCCTTCACCTCGGCGGCGCGGGCGCCCAGCTCGTCCCAACCATGCACGACCACCACCGGCGCGGAGATCCCGCCGCGCGGGGTCCCGACCGATCCGCCCAGGCCCAGCACCACCAGATCGCGCGCGATCGGCGCGACGATCCGCGCGGCCTCGGCGCCGCGCCGCCAGTTCGGGACCATCACCGGCTCGGTCGTCGCGGTGTGGCCGTCGGCGCGCAGCGCGTCGGCCGCCCACGCGATCGCCTGGTCGAGCGCCTTCGAGCCCGCCAGCCGGTGACCGATCCGATCGGTCAGGTGCGCGAGCTTGGCGTAGGCGCCGCGATCCGCCCGGGCGTGCGCGATGATCTGCTCGGCCACCGCGCGGTAGGCGTCGGCGATCGGCGTCGGCGCGGGCGTCGGCGCGGGCGTCGGCGCCGGCGCGGGCGCGACCACCGGCGCAGCGTCGGGCGCGACCGATGGCGCGACCACCGGCGCCACGTGCGGACCGCCGCACGCCACCAGCCCGAGCAGCGCGATCCACCGCCGCGCGCTCACGACGCCGCGTCCGGCTCGGCGTCCGGCTCGGCGTCCGCGTCGGCCAGCACGGTCGGCTCGGCGCCGGCCCCGAGCCGCGCCGCCATCCCGGCGCACAGCTCGATGCGCGCCAGCAGCGGCCCGCTCGCCGTCGGCGCCAGCGCCGCGCGGCCGGCCAGCTCCGACAGCGGCAGCAGCAGATCGAGCGGCGCGCCGTGGCCCGGGTGGACGCGGTGCCGGACCCCCGCACCGGGCCACCCGGCCAGCCAGCCATCGAACCCGGCGCCCAGCGCGGTCTGCGCGTCGGCGTCGAGCGCCACCAGCAGCTCGTCGCGGTGGCCGCGGCACCGGAACGCCGCGTCGAAGGACGGCAGGTCGAGCGTGAACGTCGCCCCCGCGGCGGGCGGCTCGGGGTGCTGGCCGTGCGGGCGCGCCAGCGCGGTCCAGCGGGGCGCGCTGGTGACCTCGCGACCGCACACCAGGTCGACGGTCACCACACAGCCGTCGACCCGCGTGATCGACAGGCGCACCGGCACGGCGTGGCGCTCGGCCAGGACCACCGTGGCGATCCGACCGTGGTCGCCGCGCACCGACACCGCGCTGGCGTCACCGCCGTCGGCGCGCAGCGCGTTGACGAGCTGCCCGACGAAGGCCTGCCAGCGCTCGTCGTCGACCACGGGCGTCGCCGGGCGGAACACCCGCTGCTCCTCGCGCTCGGCGTCCGTCGACGCGTCGGCCATCGCCAGGAGGCCGACCGCCGCGACCGCGAAGTTCATCGGCCACGGGAAGCCGAGGCCGGCGAGCACGACCAGCGCCATGCCGACGCCGAGCCGACGCCGCGCGGGCGTGGGCGCGGTCAGGCACGCGACCGCGGTCCAGACGATCGTCGTGAACGCGAGCAGGTAGAACGCGATCCACTCGCTCACCGCGCGCGGGTCGAGCGCGAGCCCGAGCCCTCGGTTGATCGCGCCGATCGCCGCCAGGTAGTCGACCTTCAGCATGATGGCCCCGGCGGTCGCGACCACCACCGCCGCGATCACCGGCGGCACCTGCACCAGCGAGCGGGTGAACGGCCGCGGCGCCAGCAAGTACGGCGAGGCCACGGCCGCGATCGTGAGCGCCAGCCGCGTCATCGAGCCGAAGCCGGCCTTGGCCTCGCCGACGAAGATCTCGTTCTCGGTCCACAGGTGCTGGGTCAGCAGCGCGAAGCCCGCGTAGACCAGCACCGGCGCGGCGATCATCGTGACGCCCGCGGCGACCGACAGCCCCGGGCGCTGCAGCCAGGTCCACATCATCGCGGTCAACGCCACCCCCGCCAGCGCGCCGACCACCAGCCAGGGCGGACCGCCATGGTTGGTCGCCCCGCCCGCCACCGCCGCCGCGAGCGCCAGCGTGAACACGCCCATGATCGTCACCATGGCCCGCTCGACGTTGCTCGCGCGGCTCCACCGGGCCCGGGCCTCGAGCCGTCCGACGACCAGCGTCAGCACCCCGACGACCGTCACGAAGTAGAGGAGGAACAGCGCGAGGTAGTCGAGCGCGACGTACCAGCCCGGCGGCACCACCTTCTCGGGCACGCCCTTGATGATCTGGGGCTTCTTCTCCAGCCCCTTCACGATCACCCGGCCGACGAGCGCCTCGACCGACACAGCGAGGAGCAGGGTCCGCTCCATCGCCCGGCGTGTCTGGCTGAGCGCATCCATCAGGGGAAAAAACCGTAGCGTCTTGGCGTATTTGCGTCAAGCCGTCGGAGGTTTCTGGCGTCGACTACATCGGATACCATATCCTACATTTCATGCAGGTCCACCGCGCGCTCCTGGTAGCCCTGACGATCGCGGTGTCCGCGACCGCGGCCGGCGCCGACGCCGCGGCGACGCCTCCGCACGCGCGACCGCTGGTCGTGCTCGACGCCGGCCACGGCGGCTCCAACCCCGGCGCCGCCGGCGCGGTCACCGGCCTGTTCGAGAAGCAGCTCACGCTGAGCGTCGCCCGCCAGGTCCGCGACCGGCTCGCCGCCGCCGGCATCGACGTGCTGCTGACGCGCGATCGCGACGCGACGCTGACGCTGCGCCAGCGGGTCGCGCTCGCCAACCAGCGGGCCGCCGACGTGTTCGTGTCGATCCACGCCAACGCCTCCCCCGAGCGGGTGCAGCGCGGCTACGAGACCTTCGTGCTCACCGCCGCCGGCGTCGACGTCGACGGCCGCGCCCTGCGCAGCGAGAGCGGCACGCCGCGGACGGTCGACGCGGCCACCGCGCTGGTCCTCGACGACGTCGAGCGCGGCGCCGCGCAGTGGGAGGCGGCCGACCTCGCGGCGGCGGTCCAGCGCGAGCTGCGCGCGGTGCGCGGCGCCGACGGCGATCGCGGCGTGCGGCAGGACGCGCACCACGTGCTGCTCGGCGCGACCATGCCGGCGGTGCTGGTCGAGATCGGCTTCATCGACCACCCGATCGAGGGCCACGAGCTGGCCGAGCCCGCGACCCAGGCCGCGATCGCCGACGCCCTCGCGCGTGCGATCGCGGCCGCGTGCCTGCCGTCGGCGATTTCGCGGTAGGGTCCGGGCCATGCGCCCCGACGGCCGACGCCACGATCAACTCCGCTCGCTCGAGATCATCACCGGCTACCAGAAGCACGCCGAGGGCTCGGCCCTGGTCAAGCTCGGCGACACCTGGGTGCTGTGCGCCGCCTCGGTCGAGAAGGGCGTGCCGCCGTTCCTCGCCGGCAAGGGCACCGGCTGGCTCACCGCCGAGTACGCGATGCTGCCGCGCTCGACCCACACCCGGACCAAGCGCGATCCCGGCGGCCGCGGCAAGGAGATCCAGCGGCTGATCGGGCGGGCGCTGCGGGCCGCGGTCGATCTCGACAAGCTGGGCGAGCGCACGCTCGCGGTCGACTGCGACGTGCTGTGCGCCGACGGCGGCACCCGCGTCACCTCGATCACCGGCGCCTGGGTCGCGGTCGCGCTGGCGCTGCGCACGCTGGTCGCGCGCGGGGTCCTGGCCGATCTGTCGGCGCTGCGCCCGCCGGTGGCCGCGGTCTCGGTCGGGATCGTCGATGGCGCGGTCGTGCTCGACCTGCCCTACGTCGAGGACTCCCGCGCCGACGTCGACATGAACGTGGTCATGACCGAGGACGGCAAGCTGATCGAGGTCCAGGGCACCGCCGAGGGCGCCGCGTTCACGCGCGCCCAGCTGACGGCCATGCTCGACGTGGCCGAGGTCGGCATCCGGACGCTGACCGCGGCCCAGCGCGCGGCGGTGGGCTGATGCGCCCGCTGGTGGTCGCCACCCGCAACCGCGGCAAGCTCTACGAGCTGCGGGCCATGTTCGACGGCCTCGGCGTCGAGGTCATCGATCTGGCCGAGGCCGCGACCCGGCTCGGCTACGAGCTGCCGGACACGATCGAGGACGCGCCGACGTTCGTCGGCAACGCCGAGAAGAAGGCGCGCGAGGTCGCGGCCGCGACCGGCTGGCCGGCGCTGGCCGACGACAGCGGCCTCGAGGTCGACGCGCTCGGCGGCGCGCCCGGCGTGTACTCGGCCCGCTACGCCGGCGGCCACGGCGACGACGACGCCAACAACGCCAAGCTCCTGGCCGCGCTGGCCGGCGTGCCGCCCGAGCGCCGCACCGCGCAGTTCCGGTGCGCGCTGGTGGTCGCCGATCCGGCCGGCGTGCTCGCCGACGGCGTCATGACCGCCGAGGGCACCGTCCGCGGCGTCATCCTCGACGCGCCCCGCGGCGCCGGCGGTTTCGGCTACGATCCGCTGTTCTTCTGCCCCGAGCTCGACCAGACCTTCGCCGAGGCCGGGGTCGGCCCCAAGGGCCACGTCTCGCACCGCGCCCGCGCGCTGGCGACGCTCCTGCCCAGCCTGCGCGCCTACCTCGCGCTCCGGCGCTGACCCGTCGTCACCGCGACAGGCCTTGCGCGCCGGTCCGGTAGCGGGTACTCCTTCGATCGTTCGCGACAGCGATCCGGGGTGTAGCGCAGCCTGGTAGCGCACCTGTTTTGGGAGCAGGGAGCCGGAGGTTCAAATCCTCTCACCCCGACGAGACTCTGCAACGCGCCCATAGCTCAGCTGGATAGAGCATCGGCCTTCTAAGCCGAGGGTCAGAGGTTCGAGTCCTCTTGGGCGCGCCGCGCGCGTCGGCTCAGGCGCGTCGGCTCAGCCGCTGATCGTGACCTTGCGGCCCCCGCGCCGGCTCAGCACCGCCGCCCGAGCCCGCAGGCGGCGTCCGCGCGGGCGCGCCGCGCGCGTCGTCGGCTCAGCCGCTGATCGTGACCTTGCGGCCCCCGCGCCGGCTCAGCACCGCCGCCCGAGCCCGCAGGCGGCGTCCGCGCGGGCGCGCCGCGCGCGTCGTCGGCTCAGCCGCTGATCGTGACCTTGCGGACCCCGCGGCGGATCAGCACCGCCTCGAGCCGGCTGCGCAGGTCGCCCTGCAGCACGATCGCGTCGCCCTCGACCACGCCGCCGCAGCCGAGCGCGCTCTTGAGCTCCTTGCACCACCGCGCCAGCTCGTCCGGGGCCAGCCCGAGCTTCTCGACGATGGTGGCCTCCTTGCCGCCACGGCCCTTGCGCTCGAGCCGGACCACCGCGCGGGCCGGGCCCTTGGCGACGGCGGCGGGCGCGGTCGGCGCGGCGGGCGCCGCGGGCGCCGACGGGAGGAGGTCACGCAGCCCGGCCAGGGCGCCGAACCCGGGGTCGTTCTTGCCCGACATGATGACCATCATCGTAGCATCGGTCGATCGACCGAAAACGCCGACGGCGCCTTGCGGCGCCGTGCGGCGTGCCCCGAGGGGCTAGCGGGGGTGGATGATGGGGATCGAACCCACGACACCCAGAACCACAATCTGGTGCTCTACCGATTGAGCTACATCCACCACGTGGTCGGCTTTCTAGCCGAAAATCTGGGCGACGTCTATGCCCAAACCCCAGGGTTCGCCTGGGTTGATCCCTGGGATCGAGCCCGGCGTCGAGCCGCCGAGCCGGTCGCTCACTCCGCCGACGGCGCCTCGCCCCAGTAGCTGCGCAGCACCGTGGTCTCGTAGTTGAGGTCGCCCAGGGTGGTCTTGCCCTCGCCCGCGGCGATCGCCTCGTCGAGCTTGGCGCCGCAGTCCTTGCAGTCCTTGCCGGCGATCTTGGGCAGGGCCAGCTGCACGCTCTGGCGGATGATGCGGTCGGTGCTCTTGGCCGCCTCGAGCAGCTTGTCGGTCTGGCTCGCCGCCGCCGGCCCCATCTTGCCCAGCTCGAGCATCGCGCGCTCGATCTGCGCCGCCAGGATCTCGTCCTTCTCGTCCTGCTTGAACTGCGCGAGGCCGCTGATGTACGGGTCCAGCTTCGGCTTCACGTCCTCCCACTTGGCGTCGAGCGTCGCGCCGTAGCACTCGACCTTGTCGCCGCAGCGCATCGCGATCTCGACCCGGGCGATGTGGGTCTCGAACACCCGCTGCGACGCGAGGTAGTTCTTGGCCTTGCTGTCGGCCTCCATGAAGTCGGCCTTGGCCTCGTCGTAGGCCGGCTCGACCTTGTCGAGCGCGTTGGTCGCGGCGGTCAGGCGGGTGAGGATCTCGACCGGCGCGTTGCCCTTCTTGATCGCCTCCTCGAGCTTCTTCTCGCCGCCGGCCCGCGCCACGGCGTCCTTGGCGGCCTTGAGCTCGGCCCGCGCGGCGTCGTAGGGCGCCTGCGCGGCCGCGAGCGCGGCCTTGGGTGCGCCGTCGGCCGCCGCCCGCGCCTTCTGTGCGCCCTCGGTGAACTGCTTGACCTGCTCCTTGAGGATCCCCAGGCGGTCGGCGGTCCGGGCCAGGCGCGCGTACGAGGTCGCGGCCTCCAGGCGCGTGGTGAAGTCGCCCGGGTTCTTGACGATCGCGCCCAGCGCGTCGAGGCCGGTGGTGGTGCCGGTCTTCTCGCTGCCGTCCTTGGACACGAACGAGTACACGCCCAGCGCCATCGGCTTGAGGTTCGCGTCCTTGGTCGTCATCGCCAGGTCGAGCACCGGCTGCGCCGCGGCCGACGACCCGATCTTGCGGAGCGCGTCGAGCACCCCGTTCTGGGCCGGCGGCCCCGGGTTCTTCTGGACCAGGTAGGCCGGCTTGGGCTCGCGGGCCAGGGCCTTGAGCAGCGACGGGACCAGCGTCGGGTCGTAGAGGTCACCGGCGATGATCGCCGCGTAGTAGTCCATCGCCGAGACCGGCACGCACTGCGAGAGCGGCAGCTGCTCCTGGCCGACGTCGCCACAGTACATGTCGAGCTTCTTGTCCTTGAACAGCGTGTTGAGGTCGCTGTCGGTGCCCTCGAGGGCGGCCTTGATGCGCTCCGGCACCGCGGGGCCCGACGCGACCAGCGAGCGCCGCACCTGCTTGAAGAAGAACGGCAGCCGGTACATCACCTCGATCAGCACCGGCACCGCCAGCGGGCTCTTGATCTTGCCGAGCGCGATGATGGCCGCGCCGTGCATCGCCGGGTTCTGCGGATCGAACTCCTCGCGCAGGATGTTGGCCAGGGTCGGCACCGCGCCGTCCTTGCCGAGCACGCCGAGCGACAGGATGGCCTGGCCGCGCACGGCCTTGGCCTCGCTCGACGTCGCGGCCTTGATCAGCGAGTCGAGCGCCTCGTCGAGCTTGGCCTCGCCGAGGGCCTCGGCCGCGAGGCGCGCGCTCTCGACCGAGCGCGGGTTGGCGGCGTCGACGTCGTCGATCGCCTTGACCAGGATCGGCAACGACTTGTCCCAGCTCGCCGGCCGGGCCTTGCTGTTGTACTTGTACTGGGCCTTGGCCTCGGCCTCGGTCAGCGGCTTCGACAGGTCGATGATGACCTGCAGGATGCGCTCGGGCCGCCCCTGCTTCTCCCAGGCCTTGCCGAGCGCCGGGATCGCGCTGGGCTCGCCGAGCCGCTCGAGCTCGGTCACCGCGCGCTCGACCTCCTTCGGGTCACCGAGCTTCTTGGTCCAGGTCTTGGGGTTGAACGGGTCGTCGGGGCACCCGGTCAGCGTCGCCGTGACCAGCACCGCCAGCATCAGGACGGCGCACCGAGAGAGCTTCAGGTGTCGGATCCACAGGGTCATCGGACGGTCCTTTCGAGGGCGTCGGCACTATAACGAAACGGCCGAACGGAGCGGCGGGGGGACGGGGCCTTTTGGCAGAAAGCCCGCTGCCGGAGGACATCCGACGAACGGGCTTTCGATCGATCACGAACCCGGCGGAGCCGGGCGCTCGTTCACTTCACCTTGACGGCGAACAGCACGTTGTCGAAGTTCGCGTACTTCGCGGTGGTCACGACCATCGTGATCACGCGCGCGTCGGTGTCCTCGTCGGCCTGCAGGATCACCAGGCCCTCGGGGCACAGGTAGTCGTTGCTGACGATGCCAGCCTTGGCGTCGTCGCAGGCCTTCTTGGCGCGCTTGTCGGCGCCCTTGCCGCCGAGCGCCAGGTTCTCCTTGGTCTTCTTGCTGTGGGCGTCCAGCTTGAGGAACAAGGCCTCGATCTTCATCTGCGGGTTCTCGTCCTTCAGCAGGCTGTCGAGGGACGCGACCTGGAAGCCCTGGAACGAGAGATCGGTCTTGGTGATCGTGATGATCGGCGCCTCTTGCAGCTGCTGCTTGGTGTCGGCCTTCGGGAGCTCGAGCCCCTTCTGGGCCTTGATCAGCTCGCCGTTGGTCGAGAACACGATCAGGAGGAAGGTGACCAAGATGGTCATCATGTCGACGAACGGCGTCAGGTTGAGGCGCACGTTCGACGACCGGGAGCTGCCCCCGGCTGCGCCCTTGGCCAGGTGCTTGAACGGCACCGAGCGATAGAGGCGAGATCCTGCTTTGTGGACGGGCATCGCGGGTTCCCTCTCGGTGACTAAAGGCTCGGGCGCCAGGACAGGCTGGAGGGCTCGGACAGGCCGACCCCCTCGAATCCGTTCTTGGCGGCGAGGTCCATCGCGTGGATGATGTCCTTGTAGAACACCGGGTGCTGGGTGGTGCTCTCGGCGGCGATCTCGATGTCTTTCTTGCCGTCGAAGATCGGCTCCTTGCGCAGGGCGACGATCGCGCCCTCGATCTTGCCCCACTCGTACTCGCCGTTCTCCTTCTTGGCCACGACCGGATCGATCGGGGCCGAGCTGACCCCGATGTAGATCGTGTCGGGCTGCAGCAAGATGGAGATCTTGGGCTCGATGACGTCCGGCGGCGGCTCGTTCGAGCGGGCCTTGCCCTTGGGCTGGATCGTGATGCGCGCGATCTCGCTCCACACCGCGGTCACCAGCAAGAAGGCGGTGAGGCAGCTCATCAGGTCGATGAAGGGAACAATGTTCAACTCGACGTTGAACGACTTGCTGTTCCCGGTATCAATGGCTCCGCCCATCGGGGTCCTCCAGAGGTAGTTGGCAGGTCAGATCGACAGGTCAGCCCACGAGCCCGATCGAGCCGAAGCTCGGCGGGAGGGTCACGCGACCGCTCGTGGGCCTGGGGATCAGCCCTGCGGCGACTGCATCTGGGCGCGGTGGTTGACGACCAGGTTCACGACCTGGACGGTCACCTCGTTGATGTCGTCGGTGACCTTGGTGGTCTTGCCCTGCAGCAGCGAGAAGCCGAGCAGACCGACCAGCGAGGTGCCGATGCCGAAGGCGGTGCAGTTGAGGGCCTCGGAGATGGCGCCGGCGAGGTCCTGCGCCTTGTTTCCGCCCTGGTCGTCGCCGACCGACTTGAAGGCCTTGATCATGCCGGTGATGGTGCCGATGAGGCCGGCCATGACGGCGAAGTTCGAGAGCATCGCCAGGTACGGCGTGCGCGCGTTGATCTTGGGGAGCTCGCGGAGCGCGGACTCGTCCATGGCCGCCTGGACCTCGTCGTCGCTCTTGTTGAACTTCATGAGGCCCGCCTGGACGATGCGGGTCATCGGGGTCGGGTTGCCCGAGCACACCTTGATGGCGCCCTGGACGTTGCCGGCCATGACCTGGCTCTTGAGCAGGGCCAGGAGCTTGTCCTTGTCGACGGAGGCCTTGAACAGGTAGACCGAGCGCTCGACGATGATGCCGATGATGAGGATCGAGGTGATGAGGATGAGCCACATGCCCCATCCGCCCTCATGAAACGCTGCCGAAATCGTCTGCAACATGGTCGACTTCCTCCGAGTACCGGGCGCCGTGCGCGGGTTGAGAAGTTGAAAAGAAACCGAGGTTTCACTGTGCAAGGACAGATCCATGCACTTAACCCGCTGAGATCGCGGGAACTCCCGCCGCTGGCCCCCGGGGCGAGCCGGGGCGCGACGCAACGGCCCGAGGCGAAATGCCCCGATCTGCGGGTCGGTGGGAACCGACGGCCCGGCGCTGGTGTCAGAGGCGTTCGGTGAAGCTCCGCCATCTCTCGCTCGCCGACGTCGTCGTGGTCATCGTGGTCGCGGTCGCGTTGTTCCTGCCGGCCCGCCGGCTGTCCGCGACGCCGGTCGGCAAGGTCGACGATCACGGCCGGCGCGCCCTGGCGTTCGCCGAGGCCCGGGTCGAGGCGCGGCCCGGCGACGGCCCAGCGGTCTACGAGCTGGTGCGCCTGCTCGGCGACGCCAAGCTGTCGGACTGGGCGGTCCAGGCCGCGGCGGTGGCGGCCGGCCGCGCGACCGAGTCGCCGACGCACTGGCGCGCGCTCCTGGCGGTGTCGGTGGCCCACGTCGATCGCTACGAGGCCAAGGAGGCGCTCGACTACGCGACCCAGGCGCTGGCGGCGTGCGCGCGGGCCGCGGCGACCACCTGCCCCAGCTGGGAGCAGGTCCGCGTCGAGCTGTACCAGCGCCACCTCGACGCCGGCGTCCGCTCGGGCATCAACCCGCGGCAGAACCCGATCGCGTTCCGCCAGGCCGGCGAGGCCGCGCTCCGGCAGGTGCGCACGATGGGCACCGGCATCGCGCCGCAGCCGCAGCCGCAGCCGCCGGCGCCGTAGGTCGCGCCGGCCCGTCGCGCGGCGCCCCCGCGCACGGCCGCGCCAAGCTCCGCGACCGACCGGACGGCTCACCCCAGGACGACGTCGGCGATCAGCGGCCGGTGGTCGCTGGCCTGCTTGGCCAGCTCGGTCTCGCCGCGCATCAGGGCGTCGAACCGGACCGCGCCGCGGACGTAGATCCCGTCGAGCGCGCGCAGCGGCGCCCAGGCCGGGAACGTGCGCGGCCGGCGGCCGACGCCGGCGAAGCCGTGGGGCACGAGCCAGCCGCTCAGCGAGCCCCAGACGTCGTTGAGGTCGCCGCCGATGACGACCGGGGTCTGCTGGTGCAGGCCGTGGAGCGGGTGGCACTCGACGAAGTTCTCGACCTGGATGCGCCGCTCGTACTGGGCCAGGCCGAGGTGCAGGTTGAACACGTGCAGCGTGCGGGTCAGCTGCTCGTCGCGGATCCGGCAGGCGACGTGGAGCGCGCTGCGCCGCTTCTTGGGGGCGACGGTCAGATCGATGTTGCGCATCTCGTCGAGCGGGAACCGCGACAGCACCGCGTTGCCGTAGGTGCCGCCGCCGCGGACGGTGACGTTGGGGAACCACGCGTGGTGGGCGAGGCCGAGGCCGTCGGCCAGGAGGCTGGCCTGGTGGTCGCCGTTGGAGCGGCGGGCGCCGGCGTCGACCTCCTGCAGCAAGACGATGTCGGGCTGGTAATACGCCAGGCACGCGACCGTCCGCGCGGGATCGTAGCGGCGGTCGAGCCCGCCGATGCACTTGTGGATGTTGTAGCTGGCGATCCGGACCTTCACGCGCGCGCGCCTCCGTCGATGCGAGCGACCACGAGGGTCATGTCGTCGTCGATCGGCAACCCGCCGAGGTGCGCGGCCAGCTCGCCGGCCAGGCGCCGCTGGACCGCGACCGGGTCGAGCTCGTCCTCGCCGAGGCGGCGGAGCACGCGCTGCAGGCGGCGGTCGCCGAACTGCTTCCCGTCGGCGCCGTGGCACTCGATCAAGCCATCGGTGTACCAGATGACTACGTCGCCCGCCGCGATCGGCCGGGTCGCGAGCTTCGCCACCGTCTGCGCGCCCGCGCCCAGCGGGTTGCCCCGCGCCACCAGCGCCGACAGCTCGACCGTGTCGCCGTTGGCCCCCACGGTCGCGCGCGGACGGCACACGTACGGCGCGACGTGGCCGGCGTTGGCGAAGTGGATCTCGCCCGCGACCGGATCGAGCACCGCGGCGAAGCAGGTCAGGTGGAAGCGGCCGGCGCCGACCTGGCGGACCGCGTGGTCGAGCTGGTGCAAGAGGGTCAGCACGTCGAGGTCCTCGGGCCGGGCCAGCACCGCGGCGTCGCACGCGCCGCGGGCGGCCGCGGTCACCATCGCCGCCGCCACGCCCGAGCCGGTCACGTCGCCGATCACGATCAGCGTGCGCCCGCCGGACAGCGCGTAGCGCGACCACCAGTCGCCGCCGCACTCGCTCGCGGGCTGCCACGAGCCGACCACGGTCACGCCGTGGTGGCGGCTCGGCTCGGGACCGGGCACGAACCCGGCCTGCACCGCCGCCGCCAGCTCGACGTCGCGGACCAGCTCGGCCCGGTCGGCGGCCTCGTCGGCGATGCGCACGTAGTCGAGCGCGGCGCCGGCGCGATCGGCGATCGACCCCAGGAACCGGAGCTCGAGCGGCCGCCGGGCCGCGCCGCGGCCGCGCTGCCGCAGCACCAGCAGGCCCACCAGCTCGTCGCGCACGATCAACGGCACCAGCGCGGCCGCGCCGTGGGCGGCCATCAGCCGCTCGATCGACGGCCGGAGGTCGGCCAGATCGGCGCCCTCGATCTCGCCCAGGAACAGCGGCCGCCGACGCTCCGCCAGCCACGGCCCCAGCAGCGGATCGGGCACGTGATCGCCCTCGATCGCGGTCCCGTCGGCGCGCCGCCACGACCAGTCGTCGCGGGCCGGCGTGATCACCTCGACCTCGTTGCCGACGCCGATCTCGCACACCTCGCGGGTGAGCGCGGCGACCTCGTCGACCCGGGTCAGCTGGCGCACCCGGGTCGCGTACTGCGTGACCAGGCGATCGAGCGGGCCCTCGCCCGGCGCGCGGATCGACCACAGCCGCGCGAGCAGCGCCACCGTCAGCCGCGCCCCGAGCGCGCCCAGCATCAGCGCCCCCGCGGCCACCCACGCCGGCCAGTCGGTGATCGCGTACCGGGCCACCCCCCAGGCCGCAGCGCCGCTCAGCGACAGGGCCAAGAACGCCACCGGCGCCCGGCTGTCGAGGGACTGCGCCCGCAAGAGGTCGTCCTGCAAGATCGAGCGCAGCGCCAGCAGCGACCCGATCGTCACGAACAGCCAGCTCAGCGGCACGTAGCCGACGCCGTACGCGAGCAGCACGTCGCTCATGCCCATGAACGACACCGCCAGCGCCACGAGCCCGCCCCACAGCTGCCGCCGTCGCAGCGGCGAGGTCGCCCGCCGCGCGGCCCGGAGCGCCTCGACGAACGCGGTCACCGACACCACCGAGATCGTCAGCGTCGCGGGCAGCACCATCGGGCCCGCGGCGAAGAACCGCAGCCCCGACGGGGTGCGGATCACCCGCGCGACCGCGAGGTCGGTCGTCAGCCCGAGCGCGAGGAACACCAGCGCGACCGCCGCGGCCAGGATCACCGGTGCGCGGTAGGCGCGCAGCCGCCCTGCCAGCGCCAGCTCGAACACCATCGCCCCGGTCGCGGCCAGCGGCACGAACGCGATGCCGAAGCGGAAGAACGCGTGCGCGGCGACGTCGTCGGGCGCCGCGACCGCCAGCCCGAAGCCGACCACGAACGGCAAGAGCCCGCTCGAGAACAGGATGATCGGCGCCCGCAGGTGCGGCGCCCCGCGCATGAACAGCGCGTACAGCAGCACCGCGGCGAGCGCGCTGGCGGCCACCACGAACGGCAGGCCGACCAGGCCGAGCGCGTAGCTGTCGGCGTCGAGCAGGGGCGTCATCTAGCGCCCGGCTGAGAATAGCGGTCCCGCGACCGCGCGGGTGTACAATACGTGGCTGATCGCCGACGATCGCGATCGGTCTGTGCCGCTCTCTCGCCTGGACGCCCACCCGCACCTCACCCGCGCCTGTCCGCCGTCCGCGCGCGGGTGCGCGGAGCCTCGCCGTGGCTGACGACCGGCGCAGCCGCGGACCGCGCTCGGGCGTCAACCTGCCCCTGCCGCCGCCCGAGGCCGACGGCGACGAGGCGGTCAGCCGCGTGCGCATGAGCGGGCTGGTCGCCGACCACACCGCGCGGGCGGTCCCGGCGCTGCCGTTCGGGCCAGGCTGGGAGCTCGACGACACCACCGACGACGATCGCGCGCTCGAGAGCGTCACCTCGGCGGTGCGGGTCAAGGACGAGCCCGAGATGCTCGCGGCCGCGCGCCGCGCCGACCGCCAGACGATCGCCGGCGTGAAGCACGCGCGGCGCCTGCCGCTCAACGCCGACGAGAGCGCCCCGGTGCCGAGGCTGCCCGAGCTCGACGAGGCCCCCCGCCTGCCGGCGCCGCCGACGTCGGCGCCGCCGCGCCTGCCCGAGCCCCCCCGCGGCCCTGACGCCGCGCGCCTGCCGCTGCGGGCCGCGCCCAACACGCCCCCGAGCGGCCACGCGCTACCGCGGCTGGGCCGGACCGGCCCCGCGATCGCGCTGCCCATCGTCCCGGCGCCCGCCGGGCCGCCGCCGCTGCCCAGCCTGCCCGCGCGCCCCGACGGCGTGTCCGCCCGCGGCGACGGCCCGCCCGCGCGGCCGCCGAGCCCGCCCCCGCGCCCGCCGACCCCTGACAACAAGCCCGGGCCCCGGGCGCGCCCCGACGCCAAGCCGGTCATCGCGCGCACGATCGCGGCCGAGGCCAAGGTGGCGGTCGCCGCCGCGCCGCTGGCGGTGCCGCCGCGCGCGCCCGGCGGGGATCGGGCGCCGGCCGCGCCCGGCCGCGTGATCGCCGGTCGCTACAAGATCCTCGACCGCATCGGCGTCGGCGGCATGGGCAAGGTCTACAAGGTCAGCCACACCCAGCTGTCGAAGACGTTCGCGCTCAAGGTCATCGGCGAGAACCTGGCCGACACCGACGAGGCCCGCGAGCTGTTCTACCGGGAGGCGCAGCTGGCCAGCGCGGTCAACCACCCGAACATCACCTCGGTGGTCGACTTCGGCGAGGATCCCGACGTCGGCGCGTTCATGGTGATGGAGTTCGTCGAGGGCGAGCCGGTCCACCGGGTGCTGCGCCGCGAGACGCGCCTCGGCGTGCGGGTCGCGTGCGAGATCATCCTGCAGGTCGCCGACGCCCTCCACTACGTGCACAGCCAGGGCATCGTCCACTGCGACATCAAGACCGAGAACATCCTCCTCGCCGAGCAGCCCGGCACCAAGCGCCGGCAGCTCGTCGTCAAGCTGCTCGACTTCGGCCTGGCCCGGTCGCTGACCGGCGGGCGCAGCTCGGGCCCGCTGTCGGGCACGCCCCACTACGTCGCGCCCGAGCGCATCCGCGGGGACGCCGCGACGCCGTCGTCGGATCTGTACGCGCTCGGGATCCTGTTCTACGAGCTGATCACCGGCCACGTGCCCTGGGACGGCGCGGTGTCGAACATCCTGTCGGGCCACCTCGAGCAACAGCCGACGCCGCCGTCGCAGCTGGTCGCCGGCCTCGAGCCCGCGCTCGAGACGTTGATCCTGCGCGCGCTCGCCAAGACCCCGGCCGAGCGCCACAAGGACATGGCCGCGTTCATCTACGAGCTGCGCACGGTCATGGACATGCTCGGGTTCGGCCACCGGCGCCGCGGCGGTGGCAAGCGGGTCGTGATCGAGCGCAGCAAGAACGAGCGTGACGCGCTGGCCGCGCGCATCGTCGACGGATGTCGCCTGCCGCTGGCGCTGCTCTCGCGCGACAGCACGATCCTGGTCGCCAACCCGGCGTGCGCCCGGTTCGTCATGGGCATGGTGGTCGAGATCGAGGGCATCCCGCTGACCTCGACGCCGCTGGCCGGCGCCTGGCGCACGCTCGAGGCCGACCTGGCCCGCGCGGTGGCGGCGACGCCGATCCGCCGCATCCTCGAGATCGACGTCCCGACCGGCCCGCCCCAGCGCCTGCTGGTCTGGCTCGATCCGTGCGGCGACACCGTGCTGTTCGGCGTCCAGCCGCTCGAGACCTGATCGGCGGCGTCAGGGGCGGCGGGGTCGGGAGGCCGCGCCCAAGGTCGCGGCGAGGTCAGCCCGCGCGCCGACCGCCGCTCCGTCTGCGGGACGTGGTCCCGCGCGCCGACCGCCTCACGTCTGCGAGGTGGCGCCGGGTCGCCCGCCGCCCTCCCCAGTTGTGGAGGCGGCGGTCCCGCGCGGCGAGCCGCGCGACGCCCGCGCCTCAATACGAGTAGGTGGTCTTGCCGGTCAGCGTCCCGGTGGTCGGCATGCCGTTCGCCGTCCCGCTGATCGGGCCGCTCATCGACATCTCGATCGGGTTCGTGCTCGGCAGCTCCAGCCGGGCGGTGCCCTTCATGTCGAACTGCAGCTGCTCCGTGCCCTTGGCCTGGACCATCGACATGGTGAGCTCGAAGACCGCGACGGTCGCGTCGAACGACCGCAACGTGAACGAGATCGCCGACGGCACCGGCTTGCCCGGGTTGGCGCGCGCCTTGAGCTTGGCGAGATCGTCAGCGGTGAACACGTACGGCTCGCCGATGGTCCAGGTGCGGTTGGCGAGGATCTGCTGCATCACGTCCGGCTTGCCCAGCTCGTCGTTCTCGTCGGCCAGCTCGGCCAGCTCCTCGGCCGACACCGCCGCGCCGTCGGCGGTCGTCGCCTTGATCTCGCCGGCCTCCGACCACACCACGTAGGCCTTGCCGGCCAGCACGTTGGGCTTGGCCTGGACCTTGCCCGCGATGGTCTGGGTGTTGCTGATCGACGGGTAGCTGGCCTTGACCTTCATCATGACGTCGCCGGCGAGCTCGAGGAGCTCGAGCTGCTCCTCCTTGTGGCCGACGACCTGCACGTCGACCTTCTTGCCCTTCGCGTCCATCTGCAGAGCGATCTCGTTGTCTTCGATCTTGGTGCGCTTGTCGCCGACCTTGGGCGGCACCTCGGTGAGCTTGAGCGTGGTCCCGGCGGCGGGCGCGGCCGCCGGCGCGGCGGGCTCAGCGGCGGGCGCGGCGGTCCCAGCGGCGGTGCCCGCGGCCGGCGCGGCGGTGCCCGCGGCCGGCGCGGCGGTGCCCGCGGCCGGCGCGGCGGTGCCGGCGGCCGGCGCGGGCTTGTCGGACTTCTTGCAGGCGGACGCGACCAGCGCGCTGGTGAGCGCGGCGGCGAGGACGATCGAGGAGGTGCGCATGCCGTGGGGTATCACGACCGCGACCACGGCGGGGCCGCGCCGCTACGCCGCCAGCGCCCGCCGCAGCACCCGCTCACGATCCGTGACGTGGTCGGCGTCGATCGGGAACACCGTGACCTCGAGGTGGCCGTCGTCGGTGGCTCGAGGACCGGTCGGTGCCCGACGCCAAGGCCACACCGGTGCGCGCGCGGCCGCGCGCGGCCGCGCAGCGTGATGGTCGTGCGCGAGTCGCTCCCTCGGGTCACAGGCGCTCGGCGCGGCGGCGCGTCGGTCGGCGCAGGCTCGTCGGGCGTGACCGTCAACGCGGGCCCGACCTCTACGCATGGTCGCGCGCGCAGCACTGAACGTGCCGCACCGGCGCCCTTGCGGAGCACCGGCCGGCTCGACTACCGTGATTCGGTTGTACATTCGTGTGGGGACATGGATTGGCGTGGCGTTCGGTGCGACCGGGTGCTCGCTCGGCGTCCATTCGCTCCTGGCCCGCAACCCGGACCAGAACCTGACCCTCACCCCCGACATCCGGAGCGGTTCGCTGACCGGCACCGTCGACGAATCGGTGGGGGCGACCGAGCTCTCGGTGGGGGGCATGATCGGGCGCGACGCGGTCGTGGTCGAGCTCGGCGCGAGCTTCGGCGTGCGCCAGGTCGGCTTCGAGTCGCCGACCGACGGGCTGACGATGGTCAAGCCGCCGGCTCGGCCTGATGGCCTCGAGGGCCGCGGCTTCTACGACGCGTACTTCGCCGGCGTGATGGTGCCGGTGACCACCGTCGACCGGCTGGGGATCGGCGGCTACGCTCGCGCTCAGGTCACCGGCCTGTCTCGGCTGTTTCCGTCGAGCAGCGCGAGCTACGACCTCGAGGCTGGGGTCGAGCTCGACCTGCCGATGGCGACCGGTCCGAACCGGATCTTCGTCCGGATCGGCGGCGTCCTCGAGGGCGCGAACTACGAGCTCGACATGGCCGACGACATCGGCAACGCGACGGGCTCGACCTCGTTCTTCGGTTTGACCACGACCATCGGAGTCCGGGTATGGGAGCGATGAGCCGCGCCGTCCGGATGGCCACGGCCGCCGCGCTCGCGCTCGCGAGCGGCTGTCTCGCCGGCGACATCGGCCATCCGCAGGCGGCCTTCAGGCTCGGTCACGGCAACGCGATCGCCGCCGCCGGGACGTCGCGCGGCACCAGCGCGTCGATCGTGTACGCCGACCACGGCGGCCCCTTGACCCGGACCGCGCTGTTCATCCCGCGCCTCCTGAACGCGCCCGCGAGCCCCGTGCAGGGCAAGTGCTCGGACAACGTGCTCGGCACCGTGACCACCTGCGTGTACTGGGTGACGCAGGCGGGGCTCGACGAGTACAAGGTCAAGGTCGCGGCCTGGCAACAGAACCTGATGACCGGCAAGTCGTCGGCCGAGACCAGCCTCGAGGTGGCGAGCACCGCGCTCGGCGGCGACACCTCGGGCTTCCGGTTCACGCTCGACTACCCGCTGTTCGGCGAGGGGCGGGTGTTGGTCAAGGCCGGGGTCGGGTTCGGCATGTTCACGATGCATGGTCGGTCGACGCGGACGCTGACCGCGACGCCGACCAGCGTCCAGGTCGTCGAGGCGACCGCGGACGTCAAGAGCAGCCACCTCGCGCTGCCGTTGACGGTGCTGGTGGCGCTGCCCCAGAGCGTCCTCGCCTCGTACCGCCTCGAGTGGAACCTGCTCCGCTACCAGGGCCTCGGCGACGGCCCGAATGAGACCTACCACCCGCAGGTGTCGCGGTTCGGGCTCGAGCGGATGCTCGCGCCCTACGTGCGCCTCGGGGTCGAGCTGCAGATCGACGGCGTGCGCGCCCGTTCGTCCACCGTCAGCGCGGAGCTGGGCGTTGCGTTCTAGCGCGCTCCCCTCGCTGGCGGTCGCGGTCCTCGTCCTCGGGCGGGGCGCGCCGGCGGCCGCGCAGGGCGCGCCGCCCGACGACCTCGAGCCCGCGGGCCCCGCCGATGACGACGAGCCCGACGACGCGGCGACACCTGCCGACGACGACGCCGCCGCCACCGACACCCCCGACGCCCCCGCCGCTCCCGACGCCCCCGACGCCCCCGACGCCCCCGACGCTGCCCCCGACCGCCGCGCGGACCGTCCGTCGATCGTCGTTGGACTCGAGCTCGGCGTCGGCGGGGTGATCGGCGGAGGCAGCGAGGTCCACGGGGCCGGGTTCGGCCGCGGCTTCTCGATCGGCGTCCGCTGGCGCCAGACCTCGCTCGAGTGGCACTTCGCCGAGCTCTACGACGCGCCGGTCGACGCGGGGCTGGTCGCCTCCAACGCCGCCGGCCAGCTCAGCATGTCGAGCCTCGGCCTGCGGCTAGCGCCCACGCCGACGCTGTCGGTGTACGGCGGGATCGCCTATGCGGACGTGCCGCTCCTGGTCCGCGACTCTGACACCGTCGTCCGTGGCAGCTCGATCGAGGGGATCGGACCGATCGCCGGAGTGGCCGTCGGCTGGTCGGCCGGGCCCATGGCCTTCGGGCTCGAGCTGCGCCTCGCCCGGCTGCTGATCACCGACGCCGTCCCGCCGCACCTCACCGTCACCGGCCCCGCCGACGCATCCGGGACGATCCCCGTGACGACCGATCACGCCAGCCTCCACCCCACGATCGCAACGCTGACCGTCACCGTCCGCCTCGCCGACTGACCGCGCCGTCCCTTTCCTGCCGCGGTGCGGTCGAATTCGTTAGCGATCCCGGCCACCTGCGACCCAGGAGCCTGTCTCCTTTCCCGCCGCGGTGCGGCCGAATTCGTTAGCGATCCTGGCCACCTGCGACCCAGGAGCCTGTCCCCTTCCCGCCGCGGTGCGGCCGAATTTCGTTAGCGATCCTGGCCACCTGCGACCCAGGAGCCTGTCCCCTTTCCTGCCGCGGTACGGTCGAATTCGTTAGCGATCCTGGCCACCTGCGACCCAGGAGCCTGTCCCCAACTGGCCAGCGCGTGTCACCGCGCTCGGCGAGCGCCGCCCCGAGGCGCCAGGTGGCGCACCCATGGGCCGCGCGCAGTTCCGCAGCGCTCACGAGCTCACCACGAGCAACGCCGACGATCGCTCGAGCACTCGGTCGGGGATCTCGTCAGCGCGAGGCATGTTTGAGCACGGCCCATGGGGTGCGCCACCGCCTGCGCCTCGGCGACACCCGCCCGCGCTAGCCATGGACGCCAGGCAAGGCGGGCGCGGCTCACCGACCGCGCCCGCAGCTCGGCCGGCGATTCCCCGAGGCGCCAGGTCGCGCACCCATGGGCCGCGCGCAGTTCCGCAGCGCCCACGAGCTCACCTCGAGCAACGCCGACGATCGCGAAAGCACACCGTCCGGGATCTCGTCAGCGCGAGGCATGTTTGAGCACGGCCCATGGGGTGCGCCACCGCCTGCGCCTCGGCCACACCCTCGCCCTGCGACCATCTCCACCAGGCCGAAGGCAGATCCGGATCCGGAAGCAAATCCGGCAGCGCTGGAGCCCGACGAGCCCCAGCCCAGCCCGAGCGCCGCCCAATCCAACCGAAATAGAAAACAGCCCGCATCGTTAGATGCGGGCTGTGACCAGCCCAGGACATGTCCTGAGACCAGCGCAAAAAGACCCCGGCAGCGACCTACTCTCCCACAGAGTTGCCCCTGCAGTACC